>CAZKZU010000005.1:11315-57731 GCA_964557345.1 uncultured Methanosarcinales archaeon | reverse complement strand
TACCTGCACCTAAAAATCCAATTCCAGATACTACTTGCGCAGCAATTCTACCTTGAGCAGTTGGTTCAATTAAAATTGAGAAAAATGTAAATAACATTGCACCTCCAATAACAAAAGATTGAGTGCTAATTCCTGCAGCTTTTCCTCTACTTTCTCTTTCAACACCAATTAAAAAACCATAAACTAAAGATATTAATAAGTTAATAAAAATAATAAAAGACATGTTATCCATTGGAATATTTATCATAATGTTACTTACCTACTAATTTAGTTTATATATTTATCTACTGTTTAGTCTGCGACATATGAAATTATTCTTCTTTGCATTGCCTAGCGTCTTCTAACTGCTTTAGGATATTTTGTTATGAGCACTGCGACCCCGTAGGTCTCAACGAAGCCAGAGTAATTATGTTCTAAACCAAAAAAATGAATTATACTGCTAAAATCATCACTAAACAGTAGAAATCTTTTTAAATTAAATCCTAATTCTGTTTTTTACGCATACAAGATCGACATAACAAAATAAAATGGATAAACAATTCGAAATTCTAGTCGTAGGAAGAGCTAATGCAGATTTAGTTCTAAAAGACTATAAGCATACTGTTGATGTAGCAGAAAAAAAAGTTATTCTTGAGAAAGGAGATAAAAAAATTCAAATTGAAACTGATGTAGCACCAAGTCAAGATGTAGATAAGGTAACTGCTGTTAGAGATTTAGGAGATATTGTTAATAATTTAGATAGCATGTTTAGATGGGGTGGCGGAGGAATTAATAGCGCAATTGCATTAAATGAATTAAGAACTACACTTCCACAAGCAGGAATTACTTTTTTAGGACCAACGCGACCTGATTTGACTATGGGAAATAAACAATTGGATCTTATTGCACATCTAGAAAAAAATGATATCAATTGGCATTTGATGAATTTATTAAAATTGAATTTTAATTTAGTTTTGCCTGGAAGTAATAAGTTAATTATAAGAAACAAATCAAGGGGAGAAGAGCAATTTAAACTTACACGAGAACAATGCGGTACTATTTTGCAATATGTTAATCCATCAGAAGGCGTTTTAATTAATTCATTAGGACACGCACAAACCTCATCTTTTATTGTTAAAAATATACATGAAGATAATCAAGCATTTTATGCAATACAAAAAAATCTACATGGGAAAAAAATTGAAGAGTTATATAATGGCCCCGAAGTTCACGCTTTACCTAAGTTCAGAAGAGTTGTAACTGTTGTTACACCATCAAAAAATATAACACGAAATAACTGGATAAACGATATATTCCCGTATTCTACTTTAATTTTCAACCAAGATGAATTACTGCGAATATTTTATGGCAAAAACAAAGATAACATCAATCAAGTGATTGAGAGAGCGGAAAAACCTGCTGAAAAACTTAAGCCAGCATTACTTGCTATGGCTCAATTAAGATATGGAATACCAACTGAACACGGAGTTATGAGAAAAATAGAAGATCCATACAATAATGTTTATGTTACACTTGGAAAAGATGGACATCTTGTGTCAATTGGAGAAACTGTTTATCACGTTAGAATGAAAAAGCATCTTTCAGAAGAATTGAAAAAAAGTATTGAACAAAATAGAAGTTCAACTACTGGTGCAGGAGATTCTTTTGCAGCAGCAATTATTCTTCAAGAAACATTAGGGAAAGGAAAACAATATCTTGAAACTGGAGCAGTTGCATGTACTTCAGTAAATAAATATCTAGGATTTTTAAAAACAGTTGGGATTTCTGACGTTGAAACTGTTGCAGAATATGATTTAAATGATCATCTTTGGCCAAATCCACTTGACCAAGAGAAATAAATAATTAAATTTTTTGATTCTACTAAAACTACTTATTATCATCAATAATCTTAATTAAATCAGCGATATTTTCAATTACATAATCCGAGTCAACTTTTCCTGCATCGCCTTCAAATCCGTATTTGGCAAAGCAAGTTTTCATGCCAACTGCTTTTGCACCAACCATATCTCTTTGAGGCATATCTCCAATCATTAAACATTCTTCAGGTTTTATTTTTAGTTCTTTTAATGCTGCGTTAAAGGGTAATGCTGAAGGTTTTCTCTCACCAGTATCATCAAATGCAACAACAACGTCGAAAAAGTCATCTATTTTCATATTAACTAATCTTGTCCATGCTTTTAATTTAGGCGCATCTGAAACTATTGCTAATTTTAATCCTCTTTCTTTTATTTTAATAAGAGTTGCTTTAACGCCAGGATATGGATGTAAAAATCCTTCTCTTGCTCGACGATATGCAACAATTGCATAAGCAAGTATTTTATAATCAACTTTGCCATTGATTTGCATTAAGAATTTTTGAAATATCTCTGGATCTTCTAATCCTTCTTGAAAATAAATTTTATATAATTGTTCTAATGCTTCTTTTCGTGGAGCTGTAAGTCCAGCATCTATCATAGCGTCCATTGCTTCGTCAACAGCTATTCTTTTCATTCTCATAAAATCTATAAGAGTGTTATCTAAATCAAATATTAATACTTTTATCATTTTCATTTACCTTTGTTTTTTATTATCTTTGTTTTTTCCTTAAATATATTAAGTTATAGATAGTTATAAAGCTTATTCCTAGAAATCCGGAATGAAATAAGATTAAACGAACAAAAATTCATCAAAATTAATTTAATTTAGAACCTTTAACTGGAAAAGCAACTTTTTCTTCTATCGACAAAGCAGAAGCTAATCTTTGCAATTTAGGATCCGAATCAAATTGTTTTTTCAAATTGGAAGCCATTTCTTTTCTTGCAAACTCCAAAAATTGCTCTTCTGTCATATAATTATCTCTAGAGGAGGCATAAAAAATACGACGATTATAATCTGCTTCTCCCCCTATAGGTTTTCCTACAAATGCAATGATTCCTTCTGAATCTAATCCAGCATATCTATTAACAGGTAAACCTGATTTCTCATCAAATTTCTGAGGTAATTCTGCTCTATGAATAAGTCTAATATGTATATCGACTTTTCGAAATCCTGCTTTTTTTACTGCTTGAGATAAAACGTGTGAAACATAATGAGAATAATGTCCAACTCCAATTTGTGGAGAAACATAACTTTGTATATGTGCCATTTTAATTGATATATCTAAAAAGGAATTAGTTTTGGTTTAAAAAAGTGTCGATATACATTGATTGAAAAAAGGAGTTAAATTTAATTAAATAAGTTAAACTTTATTTAATCGTATTCACAACTAGGTGACCACAAAATACGATAAGTATATAAAGCTGAAAAACTCTATAATATATATATAAGCAGATTATAGGCATATGAGAATAAACCTATGTTCGTTGAAGTAAGAGAGTCTGGAAGCAGTAAAAAGTACTATCTCGTTCATTCTTATAGAGATTTGTCCGGAAAAGTTCAAAAGATTAGAAGATATCTTGGATCTAATCTAAAATCTGACGAACTTGAAAAATTAAAACAGAGAGCAGCACAAATTATTCTTGAACAAATTGCACAGCTTAATACTCAATTTTTTGATTTCTCGTTATCTGAAAAAGAAATAAACGCACTTAATGCTTATGATCAAAAAATTAATGTCGATCATTTTCAAAAGAATGGAAATCTGCAAAAAAAAGAGTGGGATAAATTTGCCACCGATTTTGTATATAATACTAATGCTATTGAAGGATCTAAAGTTTTACAAAAAGATGTGCAAGCTATTATTGATAAAAAACCTAGTAAAAAAATGCCATTAGATTCAGAAGAAATTGAAACTAAAGGAGTAGCTAGAGCAATTGATTATGTTAAGAATACTAAAGACGAGCTTTCTTTAAAATTGATTAAAAAATTACATTGGTTTTGTTTTCGAGGTTCAAAAGATTTTGCAGGTAAATTTAGAACTGTTGAAGTAATAATAAGAAATGCAAAAGGAGAAATTATTCATCAAGGAACTCCGTATAAAAATATGGGTTCAACTCTTAGAAATTATATCAATTGGTATGCAGAAAACAAAAACAAATTCCAACCTTTACTTCTTGCAGCAATTATGCATAATGAATTTGAGAAAATTCATCCATTTCAAGATGGAAATGGAAGAGTAGGTAGATTAATTTTAAATTATGTTCTTATTAAAAATTATCATCCACCAATAAATATATTACTTGAAGATAGACAAGAATATTATAAAACTCTATTCGAGTATTCTAATTATCATAATATAAGACCAACAATGAAATTCTTACAGAATCAATATAAGAAAACTTTGAAAAGGGTGGCTACAAATTAAAAGAATTCTATAAAAGTGGTCACCTTGCAGATTAATCTAAGTAATAAAAATAAATAAGACAATATTATAGATAATCATAAATGACGGGCTGCTAAAAATAAACGACCCTGCTGGGATTTGAACCCAAGTCACAAGCTCCGCAAGCTCGTATCTTATCCAGGCTAGACGACAGGGCCTTGGATGATTGAAATACTTAAAATAAACATTCAATAGTAATTATAATGTTCAAGGGTTTATATTTGTATTGATGATTAAATCACACAAATATCTTATATGCACAGCACTCAAAAGTATACTGCCAATTCGCTCAGCTGGTTTTAGTTCGCATTCGCGAACAAATAGTCGCGAACGCTCCTTACTATGCGTTCGTCGCTGCTCCATTAATGTTAACGTTAAAAAAGCTCATGAAAAGGCAGTATACTTTTATCAAATAAGACAATTCTATATCGGAATAATATAAATATTTATAATCTCGAGGCAAATTATAATTTATATGCAAAAAAAGATAGCGGTTTTAGAAGGAGATGGAATTGGGCCTGAGATTATGAAAGAGGCACTAAAAGTTCTTGATGCTGTTGCTAAAAAATATAATCATAATTTTCGAATAACTAGTTTGCCATATGGAGCAGATTCTTATTTTAAAACTAAGTCGTGTTTTCCTGAAAAAACTAAAAAGACTTGTCTTGAGTCAGATGCTGTGTTAAAAGGACCAGTTGGACTTGATCTTAAAGGAATGGCAGAACTCCAAAAAAATAGAGTTCATCTTGAAAATGAAACAATTATTCCCCTTCGAAAATTACTTGATTCTTATATAGGATTTAGACCAGCAATTTTACCTAAAGCTTTTGCGGAGTTTTCTCCACTTAAACCTGAAGTTATCGGAGAGGGAATTAATATTTTAATAATGCGAGAAATGGTCGGCGGAATTTACTTTGGAAATAAAACCGAATGGACTGAAACTGATATGAAATATGCATCAGATGATTGTACTTATACTAAAACAAAAATTGAAAGATTTGCAAAAGCTGTATTTGAAGAAGCTACTAAAAAAAAGTGCAAAGTAACTAATGTGCACAAAGCAAATGTTCTTGCTACCAGTAGACTTTGGAATGAAGTTTTTTTAGAAGTTGGAAAAAATTATCCTAACATAGTTGTTGAACAAATGCTTGTCGACAATGTTGCATTTCAATTAATGATTAATCCTACTCGATTTAATGGAATTATGGCACTTGAGAATATGCAAGGAGACATTATTTCGGATCAAGCAGGTGGAATCCTTGGAAGCTTAGGACTTATGCCTTCAGCATGTTTTAATCCAGAAAAAGGACTTGGTTATTATGAACCATCTCATGGATCTGCACCAGATATTGCAGGCAAAAATATTGCAAATCCATATTCGATGATTGGATGTGTTGCTTTTATGTTAGACAAAAGTTTCGGACTTGAAAAAGAATCAAATGTGGTTTGGGACGCTTTAATAAAAGTATTTTCTGACGGCTATCGAACAAAAGAATTAGCTAATAAAACTACAACTCCGAAAAAGATTCTTTCTACAACTGAATTCGGAGATAAGGTTGTTGAAAATATAAATAAAGCAAAGAAGTAAATTATAATAAAAAATAAACTAAAATAAAAAAATATAAATAATTTCTTATTTATATCTTGCAACTATGTCTTGAAGGTAAATGTGTTCGGAACCGAATTTACCAAGCATTTCTTTTCCTTTTTTACCGTGGCAATCTGATCCGTAACTTACAACTAATCCTAATTTATCTGCAAGTGATTGAAAATATGTATTCTTCTTTACTTGAATATCTATTTTTGCAGGATCTCCTTCGGAATAGTTATAAATTTCTAAACCATCTAAGCCATGTGCTTTTAAATCGGATATGAAAACATAAGGAGTTAAAACACCTTTATTTGCATTGAACCATTCTTGCTGTGGTAATTCCCACTCTTTAATCATTCCGTCTTTGTAACCATTGTCAAGACCTGGGTGTGCAACTATTGCAAGTCCACCTGCAGCTTTTGCAGCAGCAATTGCTTCATAAAAACTTGGTTTAGTTTCTTTTGAACCCTTTAGCATAGCTTTGTATTCTTTTTTAAAAGCGTCTCCGACAGCTCTATCTTTTTTTAGCGCTTCTGAGTTTTCTTTTGACAAAAACATTTTTGCTACATAATTTATAAAACTCATCTTGGACAAAAAAGGAGTTGGGTTTTCATAAACTTGACCTTTTGAGTCAACCATTTTGCTGTTGTACCAAGTGATAATATCTTGGATTGAAATTGCATTCGGGGATAGCAATTTAAATTGCTTTGTTTCGTTTTCAGCTTGAAAGCTTGGGGATGCAATATAATTATTGAAATTATTTACATACTCTTCTAACATACCAATTCTGTCCTTTGATCTTTTTTCGGAAAGCCCACTTATTTTTGGAAGATCTACACCAAGTCCAAGTAATTCTATATTTTGAACATTTCCTAAAGGACTATTGTAAACTGCATCAATTTCAATACCTGGAATTACAACTACACCAAGATCTCGACCTGCTTTCATTGCTTCGTCTACACCGAATACAGTGTCGTGATCTGTTAATGCAATAACTTCAAGTCCTGCTTTTTTTGCATTTGCAACAACATCCGAAGGTCTATATGCTCCATCAGATGCAAGCGAATGCATGTGTGTGTCCATTATGTAATGTTGTGTATTTTCGTTTACCATTTTTTTCCTCCAATTAATATTTTTTTACTGAAATAATTTAGCTACTATATTTTGTCTCTAATTGATAAGCAACTTTTTTTTGTGCTATTTCTGAATCTAATTTATCACTAATATACTTTGATGCATACATAGTAAGTCCACATAATGCTGTCGGAACAGCACATAAAGCAACAGCACTTAAAGTAGTCAAATATGGATTCATATTAGCAATTAATACAGGATATGCCACTGAAGTTAATACTATTCCACTTGTAATGCTTGTGCCAGATAATATACCAAAACCTGCAAGCATTTCCAATCCTGCACAATAGTCTTGAACCTTTTCCATAAGAGATAATTTATTTCTCATGCTCGAAGTTTTCTGTTCAAGGGTTTGTTCGATTGTTTTATTTTGGTCATTGCTCATGTTCTCATCTCCGAAGAATAGGTAGCAAAGCAAGATAATCAATGTTTTCTATATAAACTATATAAACTATATAGATAGCTTTATAAAATCTAAATACTATATCAATTTAATTATAACCTAGCAAAATGAAAAGAAAAATTATAGTTCAAGGAAACTCAACCTATACCGTGTCTTTGCCAAAAGAATGGGCAACTCGAAATAGTCTAAAACACGGAAATGAAATTGAAATAGTTGAAAATGATAATGCAATAACAATTCTTCCGACTAATAAAAAGAAAAAGTTTTCCGCTATTTTATTAGATTTTAAAGACCTTGACGTTAAACTTTGTCATTCATACATAATTGGATTATATAAGGCAGGATTTAAAGAAATGGAAATTATAAATTTAAATACTGACAAGATCGATAAAATTGAAGAACTTATTCAAGGAATAATTGGATTTGAAATTATTGAAAAAACTAGCACTAGATTAAAAATAATTGATTTAGGAAGCTCCGAAGAAGAAGTGTTGGAAAAAGCAGAAATGCAAATATATTGGAAACTAATAAATATGTCAGAAATGATTATTGAAGGATTAACACATGCAGCTATTAAAAAAATGGATTTAGAAATAAACAAATTATCATTTTATACACAAAAACATCTCGCAAGTGTATTTGCATCAAACCCTAATAATTTTCTAAGATATGAAAAATGTACACTTCTAGAGAACATCGGAGACAATTTCTGTGACGTAATTAAATTCAATGTTAAATCGAGTAAAGATAATCTAAGAAAAATATCTGATATAATTAAATCAATTAGAGAATTTGAATACTTAGAAAATGAGACTGAATGCAATACTAAACTGATCAAAATTAAAAATGAATTAGCTAAAGACATTCCTGAACTGAGAGAGATTATTAAGAATCTAAAAAGTTTGCTTGAGAACATTATCGCTAGAAAATTGTTATTTAAATATAAAATAGATGTGATAAATTCATAATAACATGTCATAAGATAATAAAAAATAAAAGAAAGGAATAAATAATAATAAAAATTAAAAACTAATAATTCTCTTCTTTAACTTCGTAATAAGCTTTTCCATGTTTACATGCTGGGCACATATCAGGCGCATCAGTTCCTTCATGAACATAGCCACAATTTCTACATTTCCATTTTACGGATTTGCTTTTTTTGAAGACAGATTTTGTTTTTACATTTTCTAATAGTTTTCTATATCTTTTTTCATGTTGTTCTTCAACTTCAGCAATTTCTGTAAATGAAACAGCAACTTCAGCATAACCTTCATTCTCTGCAATTTTAGCGAATTCTTGGTAGATTATAGTCCATTCCATTTTTTCGCCTTCAGCTGATGCTAAAAGATTTTCTTCAGTAGTGCCTATTTTTCCAGCAGGATAAGATGCAGTAATTTCTAAGTCTCCACCTTCTAGATATTTGAAAAATACTTTTGCATGTTCTTTTTCATTTTCTGCCGTTTCAGTAAATATTGCACTGATTTGTTCAAAACCTTCTTTTTTTGCTTGACTTGCAAAATAAGTATATCTGTTTCTTGCCTGACTTTCGCCAGCAAACGCTTTAAGTAGATTTTTTTCTGTTTCTGATCCTTTTATGCTTTTCATAATATAACACCCTTAACTTAAGCCAATTTAGCGGATTTTAAAAGGTTTATGAAAGACTGCTAAAAATAGCTGTAAAATACCTAAAATCCCTTCAAAATGCAAAAGTAGGAGGAATTATCACCTAAAACTGACACTATTATCAAAGCGTAATATTTATTAAGTAACCTTTTTCGACAACAGAGGTGACGAGGTGTCAAACTAATGGTCAACAAAAATAATGCTAAACAAAAAATAGAAGCTGATGATAGTGAAGAGCAGGAAATAATTCAAAATACCGATGCAGAAGAACAAGGAGAAAATACATATACTGATGTAAATAATGAAGAAGTACAATCAGTAGAACCAAAAAAAAGTAATGTGAAAGTTATTAATGCGCCAAAGAAAAATTCTAAACCGGTGGCTAAAGTTGAAACTAAAGCACCTGCTGAGAAAAAACCAGTTGAAAAGAAAAAAGAAAATACTAATCATAAAAAATCAGCAAAGGAAAGTAAAAACGCTGAGAAGAAACAAAATAAAGAAAATAAAAAAGAAAGTAAAGACAAGAAAAAAAGTAAACTAGTTCCAATCATTATAGGAATCATTATTGTTCTTGCAATTATTGCTGGAATTTATTATTACATGAATACTAGAGGACAAGTATACACAAATATTATTATTAGTAAAGTAGATACTGCTAATGGAATTCAATTTGTTGCTGATAAAGATGGCCCACTTAGAGTTACAGAAAAAGATCTTGCAACAACAGAAACTTTTTACAAACTTCAAGGAATGAATTTAAATGCAGAAGAAATACTAAATCAAACAATACTTAGAAAAATTCTTTTAAATAATGCAGTTAAGTATGCACCAAATGATTCAGTAGTTAAAGCTCAAAATGATGCTATGTTTGCAGAATTTGATAAAGCTCCTGAAGATTTAAAGAACATGACTTTAGCACAAGTAAATTTAACTTTACCTAAATTAAAAGAAATTTCACTTGTAAGATTAAAAGAAGATTTAACTATCAAAAATTATATTGAAAAAGAAATTTTAGTATATTTACCTCAAGAAAAGGCAGTAAATGCAAGTCATGTATTAATTTGCTTCCAAGGCGCATATATGTGTAAGGAAAATAGAACTAAAACAGAGGCATTAGCACTAGCTACTAAAGTTGAAGGACTAGCAAAAACACAAGACTTTGGAAAATTAGCAGCACAATACTCTGATGAACCTGGAGCAAATATGACACTTGGAAATCTAGGATTTTTCCAAAAAGGATCAATGGTTCCTGAATTTGAAAATGCAGTGTTTAGCATGAGTGTTGGAGAAATATCAGCACCTATTGAAACTAGCTTTGGTTACCACATAATTAAAGTATTTGGAACTAGCGAAGTACCAAGTCAGACTGAAGCAAGTAAAATACAATATACTTTATTTTCGCAAGTTTTAGAAAAGGCATATAATTAAATTGCCTTATTTTTATTTTTTTAGTATATATTTTTCTAATTATTTTTGATTAAATTAAGAGAAATAGTTATCACCAGATTATACTCTATTAGCGATAAGGAGAATTAAGATATTCTTTTGCAAACTCTCTAAATATCGGTTGATTAGTTAAAAAACATCGCCCTACTAAATAGGCACCTTCTGAATTTTGAAAAAAATCAGGATTTCTTTTCCTGTAAATTGTTGGATTAGAATTGAAATAATCAAGTGCGAGTAAAATTCTTCCTTGAAGCATACATTTAGCGGCTTCTTGTTGAACATCAGCATGATAAAGTACTTCAAACTCATAATTATAATCTTTAGTATTATCAACAGGAATTGGTTTTGGCTTAGAGGAAATACCGAAAGTAGTAAAATCACTAACAGAAACGTGAGAAGAAGAATCATCTCGTGTTGAGGAAATGTCCTCTAAAGAAAGCTTTTTTGATCTTCTTGGTTTACAAGCAGTCGAAATTTGCATATATGAAAGAAATTTTTAGTATTTATTAAAGTTATGAAAGTAAAATATCACATTAAATAGCTATTTTTCATTAAAACTTTTCTTAGTATCATCATAAAAGTCCACAGTTACGCCTCTATTTTGCAAAAATGCGGTATCTTGATCGTCATATCTACCCAAAGGCTTAAATTCGTACCATTCATCAACAGATTCTCCTTCTGGTACAGATTGTAAGCTACGCCATTTTGCAGGAATACCAAAAAAACTATCTCTGTGATAAACACTAACTACGTTTTTTATGCCATGTTTTGTCATTACCTCTACTAATTCATCCAAATTTTGTCTTCCCATACTGCATGCTTCAAAAACATGATCACGCGGATGATAAATTTCATCTAGCTTATTATTTTTTAGTTGAAATAAAGCAAGAGCCCAAGCTTCATCAACTGAGTCTTGTTCTCCATATTTGTAAATAATATATCGACCTTCTAAAGGATGTAGTATAGTTATAGGATCTGACATAATAAAGAAAAAGAAAAACTAATTTTTAAAGCTATAGATAATTAATAAAAAAAATCATAGTATAAAAAAGCAGAAATCTAAACATCTAAGTTAGTTACTTTAGTAGCATTAGTCTGGATGAATAATCTTCTTGGTTCTACGTCGTCGCCCATAAGAATGGAGAAAGTTTTATCTGCTTCAATTGCATCTTCTAAGATTATTTTTTTAAGCATTCTGTTTTCAGGATTCATAGTAGTTTCCCAAAGTTGATCAGGGTTCATTTCTCCTAAACCTTTGTATCTTTGAATTGCAGTTCCATCACTACCAATTTCTTTTAAAACTTTTTCTTTTTCAGCGTCGTCAAGAGCGTAATGTTTACCTTTACCTTTTTTAATTAAATATAATGGAGGTAATGCTGAATAGATATGACCTTCTTCAATTAATTTTGGCATGTATCTGTAAAATAATGTTAAAAGAAGAGTTCTAATGTGACTTCCATCTACATCGGAATCTGTCATAATTATAATTCTGTGATATCTTAATTTTGCTATATCAAAGTCTTCTGCAATACCTGAACCTAATGCAGTTATGATTGTGATAATTTCTTGGTTTTCTAAAATTTTAACTAATCTTGCTTTTTCTACGTTCAAGATTTTACCTTTTAATGGAAGAATTGCTTGGAATTCTCTGTCTCTTCCTTGTTTTGCAGAACCACCAGCAGAGTCTCCTTCTACTAAATACAATTCACATTTAGTTGGATCTCGATTAGCACAGTCTGCTAATTTTCCTGGAAGTGATGAATATTCTAAAATACCTTTTCTTCTAGTTAATTCTCTTGCTTTTTTAGCAGCTTCTCTTGCTTTTGCAGCTAAGAGATTTTTTTCCATAATTAATTTTGCAATCGAAGGCTTTTCTTCTAAAAATGTAGACAATCCTTCAAAAACTAAAGAGTCCACAATTCCTTTTACATTAGAATTTCCTAATTTTCCTTTTGTTTGACCTTCGAATTGAGGTTCTGGAACTTTTACAGAAATTACGCAAGTTAAACCCTCTCTACAATCTTCAGAAGATAACTTAACTTCATCTTTAGAATTTTTTTCAGCATAATTATTGAATACTCTTGTAATTGCAGTCTTAAAACCTGTTACATGAGTTCCACCATCAATTGTATTAATATTGTTTGCAAATGCAAATAAATTTTCAGCATACCCGTCGTTATATTGCATTGCAACTTCACAGTCTACGTCTTCTTTTTCTTTATGAAGATAAATCACTGGATGTAAGGGTTTTTTTGCTTCGTTTAAGAATTCAACAAAGGATTTTAAGCCACCTTCGTATTGGAAAATATTACTTCTTCCATCTCTGTCATCAGTAATTGAAATTTTTATTCCTTTATTTAAGAAAGCTAATTCTCTTAGTCTTGCGGAAAGAGTATCAAAATGCATATCAATTTCAGAAAATATTTCAGGATCAGGATAAAATTGAACAAAAGTACCGTGATCAGCAGGATTTCCTTCTGCAAAAGTTACATCACCTTGAGGAATCCCTCTTACAAATGATTGACTTGCTATTTTACCTTGTTTTTTTACAATAACATTTACAAGTTTAGATAATGCGTTTACAACGGATGCACCTACACCGTGAAGTCCACCAGATACTTTATAAGAATTTTTATCAAACTTTCCACCAGCGTGAAGTTTGGTCATAACTACAGTTAAAGCAGACATTTGAAATTGTTCATGAAAGTCAATAGGAATTCCACGACCATCATCTTGAACAGAAACAGAATTATCTTTATTTAATGTGATTTCAATATGTTTGCAATAGCCAGCTAATGCTTCATCAATTGAGTTATCAACAATTTCATAAACTAAATGATGTAATCCTCGAATAGAAGTTGATCCGATGTACATTCCCGGTCGCTTTCTTACAGCTTCAAGTCCTTCAAGTGCAGTAATGTTACTTGCATCGTACTTTTTTTCAGCATTTACTACCGGTTCTACCATAGTTTATCTAAAGTCGAGCCCTTTATAAATATTACGGCAGGATTTTGAGCCGAGAAGAAGAGGAAGTTTTCCGGAGACAAAAAGGAGAGGAAATTAACGTAAAAAACATACGAAATCATTATAATTACAATTAATAACATTATTACCATGGTTAAAATAAAACTAGGGAAATATCAGCACTTCAAAGGAAAATTATATCAAGTTATAGGAGTTGCAAGGCATAGTGAGACTTATGAAGAATTAGTAATATATCAAGCACTTTTTGAATCTAAAGAATTTGGAAAAAATACAATTTGGGCAAGACCAAAAAAGATGTTTTTAGAAAAAGTTAATAATAAAGGAAAAAAATGCCCTAGATTCAAGTACATAAGCGACAAATAAGTAGTTCTAAACTAATCGTTTAGATGCTGAATTTTCAAATTCTTTTGCAAGATCTTCTTTCTTTTTTAAAGTCAACTTTTTTCCTTTCTGTAAAGGAAGATTTTGTATTTGTTGCCAAGCAAGTTCTCTTTTATGAGTTAATATTTTATCTCTAATAGCCTCTCTAATCAATTCCTGAACGCTAGTATAACCTAATGTTACACATAAGCTTTCACACTCTTTTTCTAGATATTCAGGTAGCCTAAGACTCAACATATTGTTTGCCATAAATTAAAGATAATTGTCCTTTTTATAAAGATTTCTTTTGATATCATAAGATATCTGGATGCTTTACTTATAGATACATCATAAATTACAATTATATCAACAAAAAGTTTTATAAATAGTCTAGATTTTCAGAAACATTAGCTACGAAATACGCCCTTGTAGTGTAGTCCGGCCAATCATACAAGATTTTCGATCTTGCGACCCGGGTTCAAATCCCGGCGGGGGCATCTAATCTATTTCCTTCAGAGCACCTTATGGAAATACAACATTTTCCGAAAACAGTACATAAATAACCTCACTAACTAAAAAATTTCTAAAAATCGATTTTCTCGCTATCACGCCAAAAAAGTGACCAAAATAAGTAAAAAAATTAACAAAATATTTTCCTATCCTATTTCGGATTTAAACCTAGAACATTTATAAATATAAAAAACATGACTAAAATTGAGGTTTTATGAACATGAAATTAGTGTTGTTAGGAGGAGGTAGAACTAAATCAGATTCTTTTATCACACAAAATTTAATTAAAATTTTTAATGAAAACATTCTTTTAGTTGATTATGCAAATCCTGAAGGGTATTTAGATCCTAAAAAGTACTTTGAACAATACAATACGGCATTTAAACAGTTTGGAAAAAATCTTTCTCCATTTGTAAAAAATCATTCTGAGAATGATGTTTTATATTTAGCAGGAGGAGATACTTTTTTATTAAAAAGAAAACTAATTGATTCTGATTTATTTGATTCTTTAATAGATAAACATAAATTACTAATAGGAAATAGCGCAGGGAGTATATTGATGGGTAAAACAATTCAGTTCGCACATGATGGTAATCGATTGCTAGTTAAAGATTTCAAAGGGTTGAATCTGCTTAATAATTATATAGTATTTCCGCATTATTCTGAGGCTAATGCTTTAGAAATTAATTCTATATTAAAAGAGCACTCTAAAATAATTCTTCTTCCAGAGCTAGGCGGAATATTATGGGATGGTAAACAAGTTTCAAATATAGGGACAAAAAATATAATTTTTATAAATAATGGCAGTAAAATTATTTTAGAACAAGGGTCTTCTATTGCAGGCGATGAACTTGAAATAGGTTAGGTATTTGTTATTGCTGTGAAATAATATTATATTATTTCTTTTTTAATGTTATCTCTTAACTTTTCCAAGAATTTATCTTTTTCAATAATCCATCCATCAGGAATCGGTTTCCCATAAGTTTTATCTAAAAATTCTCTTTTCTCAAATATTCTTTTTTTTTGTATCTGGGAACTAATTGAAAATGAAGGTGTTTAGTCATATTTCCTAATTGCATCACATTGAACCAGTCAGGTTCGAATGCTTTATTCATTGCACTTCTCCATTCTTTTACAATTAATTTAAGTTCCAATAATTCTTCATTTGTAATGTATTTATTTTTTTATAAAATATGATTAGGCCAAAAATATCCGTTTTCTACAGTATTCCTTCACTAATCAAAAACTTTTTAAACACCTGTTAATTATATTTAACACATGTTAAAAATATTTAATGACCTAACTCCTTTTTTTAAGGACAGTTACCAAAGGATAAATGTTAGAAAGTATGCTAAGCTAATGAAAATTAGTCCTCCAACGGCATCAACACTATTATCTGTATATGAAAAAGAAGGATTATTAAAAGTAGAAAAAAATGAGCAATATATTTATTATTACGCCAATATTGAAAATGCTTTATTTGTAGGACTATCAAGAGAATTCTGGAAAAATCAAATTGAAAAATCCGGTATCTTAAAAAAAATAGAGACTAAAATTATTGCAGATTGCATAATACTTTTCGGCTCTTTTTCAAAAGCCGAGATTACTTCTGAATCTGATATAGATATAGCAATATTTACTTCCTCAACAAAAAAATTGGATTTAGATTCTACAAAGGAACTATTTGGGAGAGAAATACAGTATTTTATATTCAAAGATTTAACAGATGTTAAGAATAATGAACTTAAAAAAAATATAATGAACGGACTAATTATTAAGGGAGGTTGGTAGAATGGACTGGAAAAAATGTAAAGATACTATGATGGTGAAAAATATCAAGCCAGATATAAATTTAGTTAAATCCTTAATAAAAAGTGCTGAAAAAAGATTGAAATCTCAAGAATTATTAGAACTTAATGATACAACAAGTGAGTCTAAAGTTTCTTTATGCTATGATGCATTGCGAGAACTTTTAGAAGCACTTGCAATTTTGAAAGGATTTAAAGTATATAATCACGAGTGTTATTGTGCATTTTTAAAAGAAGTAATGAAAGAGTCGACATTAGGAGACTATTTTGATAAACAAAGAAAGATACGAAATTCCATTAATTATTATGGTGATGAAATTAGTGTAGACGAAGCAAAAGCAGTTATTACTCAAATAAAAGACTTAATATCTAAAATCAAGCCAATAATAAATGAAATATTAAAATAAAGCCAAATATGTGAGTGCTCTGTCCCTCCGAAGGACCGAGGGCGGCAGGGGTATTATCCTTCTGAAGCCCTGAGCACCCTCAAACATTTTAACATTTTTCGAACATTGTATATAAATAAGCTCACACTAAATAATATTTCTGAGAGAAATCTGACTCAAGTAACCACTTTATCGGTTTTGTTTAGAAGGTAGAATAGAAATTCCGTGAAAGAATAGTCTCAAATACCTTGTTCATCTCGTTGAGTTTTAAAGAGATCTAGATCTCTGTTATCATAAAGAAAATTAGTTGATTTGTTAAATCTTGCTTCGAAACAATTTAGGCATTTTTCCCAGTCTTTAGCTCTAATTATTTCTATATGTTTCTGACCGCCCCATATTTCTCTGACGTCTGTTTCATAAATATTGCCTATCGATATATCCTTATGTGATAAACATAATGCTATATTTCCATTTGGTTGTAAAAAAGCTTTGGTTAGAGCAGACCAACAAGTTTTACCATCATTTTCATATAGGTTAGAAAAAGCTCTTGCAACTTTGTATCTTGTAGCAGAAACATAAAAATGGTCATCGGATAATCTATTTGCACTATCGATTTGTGTATTAATTTGTGATAGTTCGTTTTGATCAAATTCAGATTCATTAGATAGTGCCTTTATCCAAACTAAATTAGCGCCATAATCTTTTACTGTCTTGCAAAATGGTTCAATTTCATGAAAATTATAATGGCTGATTAAAAATGTTGCACCTAAAAACATTTGATCCTTTCTTTTATTCATATCTCGTAGTTTCGCTATTTTTCCGAAATTGGACATTACTTTGGTGAATGCATCGCTATTCATTCCATGTATTTTGCTATAAGATTCTGCACTACATCCGTCAATAGAAAATCTAGTCATACTGGAGTATTTAGCAAGCATTTCAATTTGTTCTTCATTTAAACCAAATCCATTAGTTATAAGGTTTGTATTAATTCCTGCTGTTTCAAATTTAATAATAGAAGGTACAGTTCGTGGATGACATAATGGATCTCCTCCGCCACAATATCTAACGGATAATGGTGCTCCATTAATTTTTTTCATTTCAATTAACTTATCTTCAAGTTGAATGTGCATGTCAGTCTTAATATGATGCTGTGTAAATCCTGGTTTTTTCTCTCTTTCGCTTGAGCAAAAATAGCATTTTTGATTACAATAATCTGTATTTCTAATTTCGAAGGAAATTAGCATATTTTGTAATTGAGTCTTTAATTCAGCGTCAGTTAAATATGAAATTTCGTTTATTTTAAAATTTTTTATTTTTTTAAGATAAATTGCTGGATCTAATGGGAAAAATATTCCACTTTGAGAATATATTTGAGTTTTATCTGTGGATAGCTGATTCCATCTTCCTACTTCGGAAAGGGGTTCAGTTATGTTTGTTTCATGAGTGGCATTTTTTCCATCAATAATATCGCCGCTATCAATATTATGTGTATACTCAACATTATTATTATTATTATTAGAAGTAGCAGTATTATTTAAACTTGAAATTATTTTTGGATTTTGACCCAAGTTTATTGTTTTAGGTTTTTTTCTCGATTTAAATGATTTTAAATTATTAATAATGCCTTGGAATACAGGATGTTCTAATGTTGCATAATCGTGACCTATGCTCAAATAAATTAATTTTGAACTTGAGTTATTATGATGTCGTTCAATTCCGAGTGGATGCCCTGTGTTTGTAAATAAAAATATTTCATCATAAGGAGAAATTTTTGATCTGGAATCAAAGTAATATATTTCATCTTCAGTTTTAAAAGTTGGAGGTAACTTTTTAGTCAAAAAATGAGGATGCCCTAAATGTACTTCCATTTGAGAATACGGCTCATGTTTTAAAAATCTTACTCCTAAAATATTTCTTAGCCCTTCGTGATTTCTATTATAGATTGATGCCTCATGAATAAAAATTAATTTTTTATTTCCACTCAAATAGAAATTTACAATATTATCTAATTGTTTGACGGATGCACTTTCAAGGGAGGTAAAAACTATAAGTGAGTTAGCGTCTTCTAAAGAAGATTCAGATAAATGTTCTAAGTTAAGACAATTAATTTGAAAAACATCTGATAGAGTGTTTGTAATTATATCCGGCTTTCTTGTGTGGCCAGGATTTTTTCCTCCAGTTACAATAATTAGTTTGTCCTCTAAAGTCATTTATTAACTCCCATATGCATATTTCCACATACTTCTAAAAGTTTCTGTCAGTTTATCCACATCTTTATTCCCAAGAAAAGTTTTATTAATTTCAAAAAGATTTCTTTTATCTTCAAAACTTCTGTGACATGCTCGAGTAAATAGTCCTTCAGGTAAATTTAATAGGTATGCGGCATAAATTCCTTGGCAATAATCTCCACAATTATTTTCCTTACAAGTTGGAGTTATTATATGGATATTTTTTCTAGGAACATTAATTTTTATTTTTCCGTTAGTGAAATAATTTCTTTTTGTTTGGGTTTGTTTTAATTCCCAGTTTGGACTATTTAAAAATCCTTCAGTTATTGCATTTGGATCAACGTATAGTTTTTGAAAAACATTCTCATTTTCAGGAGTTAGATGTAGATTAAAATAAAATGCTTCGTTTGCTCCTTGCATTTGAGCTTTCTGCAATAATGTTTCAAGCTCTTCAAAAGTTGAAACTCCGTCAGTATTTAATGGAACATGTACTTGTACTGTTAACCCATTTTGCGTAGCATTATTGATAGATTTCAAAATTGAATCAAGATTAAATGTTGATCTAGAATATTTTCCATATTTTTCATTTGTTTCTGCTGCAATCGACATATTTACTCTTCGAAGTCCAGCCGCATATAATTCTTTACATAATTTTTCATTTTTTAAAATAGATCCATTTGTAGTTATCCAAAATTGTTCAACGCCTTTAGTTGAAGTAATTGCGGAAATAGCCTGACACAAATATTCGCTTTTATGTAGTAATGGTTCTCCTCCTGTAAAATGAAAATTATGACAATCTGTTTGAACCATTGCTTGCGCTATGGTTTTGAGGTCTTGAGGTTCTATTTTTTTTGGAATTGCTTTAATATCTTTTGGTTCTGGCCAGCAACAAAAAGTACAATTATAATTACAATAGTCTGAGATTTCTATCCTAAGTAATTTGGGGGGTACTACATTTGAAGAAATTATATTTGCTTTGTCTGTGGAATTTAGTGAGTCATTATTCATTTTTTGCACCTGCATATTTTTGTCTTAGATATTTGAGATCATTAGCAATTGATTCCAGGTCTATTTTTTTCAAAGATGTTTCTAACACCATTGCTGCTTTTGGATTTGTTGAAATCATTCGTTCTATAAAATGTTCAAAAATAGAGAGATCCTCTTGAGTACTTTTTGAAAAAGGCATATGCATTTTATAATTCCAAATCTTTCCATCTTTGTCTGTGTAAGGTTTAACTCTGCAAGTTGAACTCATATGAAGATATGCTAATTTATTTTGAAATTGGTTTAAATAATTAAAATTATATTTGTGCTGATCAATTTCCGCAATAGTTGCATGAGTGATATCTAGCACAAATCCTAAAAACGGACTATTCACCATGTGTTCAAAATCTTTAAGTGGCGTCATCTCTTCATGAATCATATTTTCGACATTCATTCTCTGTATTCCTAATTCTTTAAAAAATGAATATATTTCTTGAATTTCCTGTGTAGAATAATCATTTGGATGTAGAACCATGTTTTTAAACTTAAATGCATCTTGAAATTCTTTTAATTTAGAATAAATCGGAGTTATTTTTTGTAAAGATATTTTTTCAAAGTATATAAAATGTAATGTGTTGTGGGATAAAGATTTTGCAAAATCTAAAGTATTATCGTCGAGGTGCATAGTATCTAAGATCTTACTTGATCTTATATTTAGTTCTAATCCATCTATTTGAGAAATTATATCTTGACGTGATCGATATATATTTATTATTTTTTGTGGATAATTTTCTTCTGATTCAAAGGGGATTCGTAATACGCCAGTTGATAATAATATTGGTCGTTTTATTACCTTAGTTGGATTCGCTTCATTTATCATTTTATTTAGTTTGTTCGAATGTAATTGCTTTTCCTTTTGAAATTAAATCTTCTTTATTAAACCCAAGCAAGAAATATCCTTCAAAATCATTTTTTTTCATTGTTGTAATTAATTGATCAAACATATTAACTTGCCTTTCTAATCTGCATTCTTTGCATTCAGTACTTGTAGCTAACATAACATCACGTGATTTTTTTGTAATACTTTCTAGTAGGTCTTCTTGAGTTTGAGTCATACTTGAATTCCATCCGTCAACAAACCAAAAACTAGGATTACCAAAATTTTGACTACTTCGGCAACTTAATATTCTTGCCCCTGTTTTTGACGGTGTATCAGTTGTAATAATTGTTGGATTCCAAAGTGCAGAACCGCATACTTCTTTATTTGTTCTTTTAGTCGCATCAAAATACACATTTCTTTCTGGCGCATTTAGTTGTAGAATTTCAGGGTATCTAATTATAGTATTTCCAAAATTAGTATTACTGGTTTTATTGTCAGAGTCATTATTGATGTTAATAGTAGAATTTGTTTTACTAGTAAGGCTATCTAGAAAGTTCTGTGTAGCTACTTGTTGTCCGGTTGTAAATTTAATTCCCCATTTACTATACGATGGCTCTACAGGATTGAAATATAAATAATCTATTCCCAATTGCACAAAATAATCGACCATTTTTTGATAGCTTTCAGTATTTTCTGGTAATATGAGTGATGCAACACCTAGTAAAACGTCTTTTCTTCTGCCAGAATTTTCTAAATTAGTTATTAATTTTTCTAAATTATTTAATACTTTTCCAAATTCAACTTTGCCTCTTGTTCCTTGATATTGATCATATGCAACATCGTTAAGTCCTTTAATTGAAATAGTCATCATAGAAATATTATTTGCTATAGCAGTTAGAATTTGAGTGTCATTTTTTTTAGGAAGTCTTAAGTTTGAAGTTAAAAAAATTCGTATATTTTTGTCGTTAAGATAATTAAGTATATTTGTTATTTCTGGATGTTCGGTTGGTTCTCCATCCCCAGATACAATTGCTGAAACTGTCTTTAAATCTGAATTTGTATTTTGAAAAGAATCAATTATTTTTTTCGCAGTTTCATATTTTATAAATCTTTCAGTGATAGGTTTTCCATTAAACCTATCTAAATTGTGAAATTGACAAATATGACAACTTGAATTACAAACTCCGCTAGGGTATAAATAAAATCTTGGCACTAAAATTTTATTCTCTTTGTAATATTTTTTAATTGCTTTAAATGTATCAAATGGACTACCTGGGTAAAAACTTGACGGGTGAATACTTATTGTGTCATTGATTTTACCATTCACAATGTAGTTGGCAGATTGATAAGGTGTTTTGAAAAAATGCTGGATCGGATTATGAGTTAAACTATTTAATCCAGGAATTTGTTTTATTTCCTTCGGAGATAGTGTAACTAATTGATCATTATTTATTTTAAATGCTAAGCCAGATTCATCCAAATATATAGTTTTATTAGTATCTTTATTTTGAGTCATAGGTCAGCTTCAATATTAAAAAAAGTAATTATCGGTGGGTCGAGTCATAATTCTTGAGTTATCCGGATTTTCAATTATATGGCTTATTTCTGATTGTCTACAACAATTTGGATTGCAGAATTTACCTGCTTTATTAAAGAAAAAATATTGCATAAGGCCAATTTTAGTTCTTTCTTCTTCAGGTATTCCTTGTAGAGTATTTCCTAAAGAGTATTCAGGAAATGCAGGCAGTAAGAAATCTGGAAATTCTGCTCCATTAGATCTAAATACGCGGTGAATTAATGCATTATAACAATGATTAAAGGGTTTTGCTATGTGGAGAAATGGGTTTACCTCTTTTGTTTTATCAACTAAAGATTGAAAGTTAGTTGAATTCTCAATAAAATTAGCAAATTCTGAGTCTATTTTTATTTTTTCTATAGTTTTTTCAACCTCAATTTTAACTTTTTCACTTATCTCTTTTGGTAAGTAGGTTGCACCAGAAATAATAGAACTAACTTGCTCAATTGGAGGAGAAATTGGTCTAAATTGAACATTCATTTTTCGTTGTGTAGTTGGTGATTGATCTTTATACCATTCGTACCAACCCATTAAAAAATCAAATATTTCGTTTGAATTTTCAGCTCTATACAAGAATCCAATTCCAACATGTTGAATTTGAGTGCTTGTAAGCATATATTTAGCGTTTGCTACTACATCATTATAGGTATCCATTCTTTTTATTCTTTTATATGTATCAGCGTTCGATGAATCTACTGAGCTTCGCTGCCATAATATGTGGTCTGTCCATGTACCTTCTGGAATATGAGTATTATTATTAATAAGACCTATTTGAGTATTCGGAAGAATTTGGTGAATTAATAAGATTACATCATTTAATGTTTTTCCTTGAGATTTATATATATTAGGTTCGCCACCTCCAGTAACAGTTATGGCTTTTGGAGCAATGTCTGAAAGAATCATTGACAGTTTATCAAACTCTATTGTTGCTCCTGATTTATGCGCATAATGGCAATCAATACAATCCAGATCACATTTATCTGTAATATGAAATTCAAGTTGACCTGTTTGATATATAGAATTCATATCCTGAACTAAATCATCTACAGACTTGTTATTTAAAGATGAAATTTTTTGAGCAGCAGTAGTTGTTGAAATTTTTTGTTTTTGTAAGTCTAAAACCGTAGACATAATTTCTGTATTTTGTTCTTCCGAACTTTTTGGATTAGAAATTAGATTCCATTTTTTTCCGACATTTAATTTTTTTTGAATAAGATCTGTGTGGTTAAAGACTCTATATGAGTTTCTTAACACTTGATTTACGGGAGATTTTATTTCGTTCATATGGCAATAAATGAAATTCAGTTCACTTATAAACGTTTACAATATAATTACTATTGAAGAGCACGTAAGATTTACGGTTTTCAGATATTTATTATATATATATTCTGGGATTTACAGTAATTCTGAAGATAACCCTTAACTCCCTCGATCTCTCTAAATCCCGTAAATACTAAAAAGTACACAATGACCACAATATACATCGATTAGGTATTTCAAAGCGCATTGTCTTTACGTTCTATGGGCTTTAGATTAAATGCCGTGATGTGAAGAAATATGAGTAAAGAATTAAATCCGTTATTAAATTGTTATGATGCTTTTGAGTCTACTAGTGATTTGAGAGATTTCTTATTAGTGAATGCAAAAACCACCCACGCAGGAGTTAAAGTTGAATTGATAAGTTATAAAACCGACAATATTGATATAGCTCAAGAAGACAAATTAAGATATGCTTTTACAAGTAAAGGATTAAATGTTTCTGATATTAATACAAGAAAAGTAACTAGAAGTGAATATGTAAAACGTGCATTAGAACTTTCTGATACATTAAAACGAGAGGTTGATTGTTCCATTGGAGACTCATCTAATTCTAAAGAGTATGTAAATGATCTACTCCAATTGGGCGAAGATATGAGATCTTCTGATGTTTATGTATGTCCGGATACTTCTGGCAAAGCAGAACAAGGTATAGTGCAGTTAAGAGTTGATGGCAGACTTCGAGTTATTGACAAAATTTCACTTGAAGATCTTACTAAAATAAGTACTGAATTCAAAAGCAGAATTGAAGAAAAGCAAGATGTAAAAAATAAAAGCCATTCTTTAGAATCGACATTCTATAATAAAGATAATCCTGAAACTCAATATAGATTATCTGTGATGCAAACAAATTCATGCTCGACAACAAAAGCTAATGTTAAACGATTAGATAGTATAGTTGTTCGAATACTTAAAACAAGAGACATAGATTTCAATCTTGAAGAACTTGGGTTTTTTCAAGAAGATGTAAGTAAAATTCGCTCTTTAATTAGAGAAAAGGCAGGTGTAATTTTAGTAATTGGAGAAACTTGCCAAGGAAAAAGCACAACTATAGGAAGCATGCTTACAGAGATATACCAAAGAACAAAGGGGGAGGAAAAAATAATTACTTTCGAGGATCCTCCCGAATATAAAATAAAAGGTGCATTACAATTTCAAGTTGTTGCAAGAGCAGAAGCAGATGATGATAGTTCAGATAAAATGAGTTATTATACTGCTCTAAAAAATTGTTTACGTCAATCCCCCGACGTTATTATGATTGGAGAAGTAAGAGATTCCAACACTGCAAAATCTTTATTTGATACTGCAAAAACAGGGCATCTTCTTCTCTCAACGATGCATGCAGATAATACAACTGGTGCGACTACAAGATT
Organism: uncultured Methanosarcinales archaeon; assembly: GCA_964557345.1. Classification (GTDB taxonomy): domain Archaea; phylum Nanobdellota; class Nanobdellia; order Woesearchaeales; family DATGWN01; genus CAZKZU01. The sequence goes on along the minus strand of CAZKZU010000005.1, from coordinate 32,824 downwards.
AGCATCATTAGGTGTTGAGGGAAGTGTTATGAATGATTCTTTACTTGGAATTTGTTCGCAGATATTAATAAGGAAAAATTGCCCAGATTGTATAACAACAAGAACTATGACTGAAGACGAGATTAATTATTTCTTTATGCCAAAATCAGGAAATGATTCCGAGTATGAAAAATTTAGATCAATGAATTTGATTCCTGTAGTTGCAGAAAGTACAGGATTTGTTAACGGAGATATTTGTCCTAAATGTGAAGGCACTTCTTTTTATGGCAGGGCACCTGTTGTTGAAATATATGTTCACAATAAATATGATGAAAAACATGCTAAAATTATTGCTGATATTTGTAAAAATGATCCTTTAGCTCCGATAAGAATGAATGAACTTTTTAGAAATGGAGAACATGAACCTTTTGCGCTTAATGCGCTTAAGCATATGTTTTACCATACAACTTCTCCTCAAGAAGTAATGAGACATCTTCCTCCAAGTATGTTTACCGAATATAAAAGTTTACTAATAAAAAAGACAAATGAGATTATAGAAGCCGCTAAAAAATAAACGTTAAAAAAAATAGACGATTGTGTGAGAGGAAATAACATGAAAGAAATTAATTCAATTGAAAAAACAAAAAGAAATAAGACACTAGACTCTACGCTTAGAAAAGATGAATCTTCGATGTGGGAAATGTTAAGTATACTTCAAAGTGCAGGAGTTCCAAATGTCCAATCTTTGCTTATGCTAAGGCAGACATTTCCCTCGCAAAAAAGAATATCTGATGCTATGATTGCTGGCACGTGTAAAGGTAAATCCCTTGCTGAATCTATTGAAAGATTTGAACCAGATGCAAACCTTCATCCTTTTACTATTCCTTTCTTAAGATCTGGAGAGGAATCAGGTAATCTCTCTGAGATGTTGTATAAACTTTCTCATCATATTTCAGATTCTTTAGATAAGAAAAATACTAATATGTCGGATGAAGTAAAAAATAAAATTCTGTTTTACACATGTTTAGGAAATCTTGTTGACGCAGGACTTCCAATATTACGATCTTTACATTTAGTTTCAAAAGATGTAGAATTCCCTCCTGAAAGAGTTTATTTTGATTTAGAAGATAAAATAGAAGGCTGTTCAACATTATCTGAAGCTATGTCTAATCACCCAAAATATTTTACTCCTTTTGAACTTAACATGGTAAAAGCAGGAGAAGCTGCAGGTGCATTACAAGTAACCTTATCGAGATTAGCTGAATATTATGCAAAAGATGGTAGAAATAAACGTATCGACAATAAATCGATTTTAGAAAAATACGCTAGTCATGCAGATAAAATTTTAGACGCTATTTCTAAAACTAAAGAACGAGTATATCAAAAAATTTCTGCACGAAAAAATATGTCTGTTGAAAAAAATAAAAGTAATGCAATCCCCACGTATGATCTATCTAATGCAGGTGAAGAAATTTTGATGTGGAATATGTTTGGGACTTTGCTTTGTGGAGGAGTTCCAATTCTTCAGACATTCAATATATTAGGAAGTACATTTCCAAAATATTCTAGTGCTATAAAAAGTATGCATGATGATGTAAAAGAAGGCGAAAGTCTTGCCAATTCGCTTAAGAAAAGTACTGATTCTGGAAAACTTCATCCTTATACTCTCCCACTGGTTTGTGCAGGAGAAGAGACTGGCGCATTACCAGAAATGTGTGTGAGAATAAGTGAAATGATTCAAGATGAAAAGGACTTAGCAATGAAAAATATTCCGTATGATTTGAAAGGAAGAATCTCCTTCTATTCGAGAATTTCTGATATGAGTGATGCAGGATATCCACTTTTAAGAACCCTTCATATGATGAGTAAGATAGATCAATATATTTCACCAAAAGTTATCTCTGGATTAGCTGATGCTATAGAAGGTGGATGTACTTTTGCTGAAGCAATGTCTCAATACAAAAATGTATTTACTCCTTTTGAACTAAATATGGTAAAAGCAGGGGAAGCTTCAGGATCTCTTTGTCATATATTGAATAAGACTGCGGAGTATTTGAAGAGAACTGCTGAGAGTAAATAGATATAACTTATAGGCATTATTTTTTTTATTTTTAAGTTTTATTATCATTACTTCTATTAAATACTAAATTTTAAAAATCAATTTTAGAAACAGAACACTATTAAACCTAATTAATATTCCGTATTTAACCTTTAATTATCTCTCTACATCTTTCCCAATATGGCCTATGTGCAAAGTCTTTCATTTTATCCTCTAAAGAAAGTAAATTATACTCATTAATAACATTATCAAAAGTATCTACTAGCCCAGGCAAAGCTCTTAATCTATGTTCATCAATTTTATCCGGATAAGCTCGATTTAGATATTCATAATATTTCTCTATTGGTTTAGTTAATCTTTCTACAAATTTATCTTTTTGCATATGTCCTAGACTCGATAAATCATGCGTAGAATGCAGAATACTCCACACATTAATACAATCCCAATCCAAACCCGTTTTTTCACTATATTGATCCATTTGTAGTACTATCTTTCTAATTATAATTAATTCTATACATTAAATTACAAAAAAATAAAACTAAAAATTATTTATTAAAACAATACTTCATAATTACATCTCTATTCTCTTCAAATGTAGTCTCACCCACATAATGTACTAGTTTGTCTAATGTTGTTGCATGTTGGAATACTTTTTGAAGTCCATTGACAACCATCGGTTTCATTCCATCAAGGTCTATTGCTGCTTTTCGAATTTCACTTTCTGAAAAATTGCCGTTGAAGATTAAATCTTTTGCTTTTCTTCCAACTCTCCAGAATTCAGTTATTGTAGACCTCCCTTGGAAATTTTCTTGCGGACTTTTTAACAAATAACATTCTCCCTGTGGCAACAGTTCTTTGCCAAATAACCTATTTAGTTCAGGAGCTGCATCAAATACTTCTACACCTCTTTGTTTTAAGAAATGATGATATTTATATTCAGCTTCTTTAAGTTCACTAAATATTTTATTTACGTCCACATTAATATCTTTTGTTTGAAGTGCTTCATTGTATGCACTATGTAAACGGAAATAATGGGTTTGTACCTCAGAAAAACCTTTATAGAAAGGCGGGCTGAATGTATTAATTAATCTTTGTCCCATAACTGCTTTTATTGATTCTGCAAATGCAGCAGTATCAATTCCTTTAAGATTTGCAAGTCTTCGAATAGCGCTAGGAGCATCATTTGTGTGTAATGTGCTTAAAACTAAATGACCTGTGTTTGCAGCATCGATTGCAATTTGTGCAGTTTCTGCATCTCTTATTTCTCCTATAAGAATTTTATCAGGATCACGTCTCAAAATTGTTCTTAAAAGTTTGGGAAATGTAATTCCTACTGCTTCATTAACTCCAATTTGTTCAATACCATTCATTTTTATTTCTACTGGATCCTCGACAGTAATTATTTTTGTTTGAGAATTATTTATGGTATTTAACATTGCATACAATGTTGTTGTCTTTCCTGATCCTGTTGGACCTGTAACTAAAATTATACCATGAGGTTCTCTTGCGATTCTTTCCAAATCACTTAAAGTATCCGGAGATAAACCAAGCTCATTTATTTTCTTTAGATGTCCTTTTTGCTGAATTCTCATAACTACGCATCTATTTCCATCTGCTTCAGAAACCATTGATACTCTTAATTCATAATGATTTTTTACTCTATTTGGATCATGGTATGATGATGACCACTCAATTCTACCATCTTGAGGTAAAAATTTCTTTGTTATATCAAGTGGTGTTGTACAATCTTGACAAATTACATTAATTAATCCTTCATATTTATCTTGCGGTATTGTATAAGGGTAATCTTGCAAAAGGCCATCCACTCTAAGTCTTACTTTAAATCTAACTTTATCGTCTTTCTTTTTATTTCCATTAGCAGAGCCATGATCTTTCACTGCATATTCTAAATGCACATCAGATGCATTTCTTTGGACTGCATAGATAAGTATTTTATTTATTGCATCTCTAAGTTTTAATTCATCATTTTTACCGACAACCCCATCATCTTGAGAATCAATTTCTTCTTTTCTTTCAAAATATTTTTTGGCACTTTTCTCCCCACTGACATATTCATATACTCCGTTAAAAAGATTTTTATCCACATATTCGAATGCAATATCTCTTGGGCTTTTTACTTTGTCTTTTAATAATGTAGGCATAAGTGCACCAAAAAATTCAGGAATGTATTCCCATAATTTATCAATAAATAATGATTCAAGACTTTCTAAATATTCTTCGCTATCTTCTGGTGCAAGTTCGCTTTGCCCATCTACATTCATCAATCCAATTGTTTTTGAAAATTGATCTCTAAATGAGTAATTTCTGTTAACTAATACTAATAATTTTTTTGTTGTTTCATCATATGAATAAGGCAATATACCTGATTGTGTTATGTACTCTAATGATTTTTCTATATATCCTTCAGAATCTAATCTCCACTCCCTACTGTCTTTTATTTTATTTTTTTTATCTATTTCATGATCTCTGGCTGTAACTGCTCGTGTTATAGTTATAGGAGATACATGCAATCTTTCTATATAGGATTCAAGTTGTTCAGAAATACGCTCATATTTATCTTCATTTTCTACAACACTTGTTTTTGGGTCATTTTTGCCCATCGATGAAACTTTATTAAATATATCTCCTACGCCCATAATTACCACCTGCTAAATTTATTATTCAAAATAATAGGTACTGTCTTTATTTTTTCACATATATACTTATCCAGTACATTATGTACACAAGTACACAATTGTGTATTTTTCTAAAAAAGAGGTATTTTCGAAATATTTATATACTTCAAGTGTTTTATGTTATTTATGAAAAGAAAGATTGTTCAACATGGAAGCAGTTCTCTTACAATTACTTTGCCTAAAAATTGGGTCGACAAATTCGCATTAAAGAAAGGTTCTGAGTTAAACGTCGAGGAATTAGGAACTTCAATAATTATTTCAACAGACAATAATCATGCAATAGAGAAAAGAACTCTTTTTGCAGATACTGACGGATTTTATGATAAAAATGATCTTTCACATTTATATCAACTTGGATATGATGAAGTCGAAATTCATTTTTCAGGGACTGAAATGCTTCAAGACATAAAATCAAGAGCAGAAAATTGCATTGGTTTTGAAATTATAGATATGAAGCCTGATAGAGTATATATCAAATCAATCGCAACAACACTTGATTCTGAATTCGACACTTTACTTCGAAAAAGTTTTCAAATCATAAATGAAATGGGAAAAGAGCTTCTTTCTGCAATTGAGTCTAAAAATTTCTCCAAGCTTGAGGAAATAAGGAAAATGGAAACATTAAATAACAGATTTACTGATGTCTGCTTACGAATTTTAAACAAGAAAGGCTATTCTAATCCTAAAAGAAACATGCAAATATTCGAGATAGTAAAAACAGTTGAAAGAATTGCAGATGAATTCAAATACCTTTGTGACGCAATAAAAAATTCAAAATCTTTAGATTCTAAAATTGAAGCTCGAATAAAAGAGACCTATGAGTTTTATTTGTCATTTTATACTTTATTTTATAAATTAGATCCTAAACTTAAACAGAAAATTTATGCAGAAAGAAAAGTATTGTTGAAAAAATTAGTAGACGAGATTAAAAATTCAAAAGGAAATAATTCTTTAATCCTTCATTATTTATTTAGTATTGTACAAAGAACTTATGATGGATTTGGAACATATTTAACACTTGCACTTTAGAACTTTTATGTTTTACAAAAAATAATTTTGTATTAATTTTTATGAAATGATTTTATTCTAAATTATTTATTAAATATATTTCCATAATCAATGTGAATTTTTCCAGGTAGACGCATCTCTATAGGTCTACCTGTTTGTCTAAAGTTTCCAAATACTTGTTCCATAAATTTTAATTCTGGTATTGCGGAAAATAAATATTGAAAAGAGTGGATTATTTCAGAGGAAGTTTCACGATCATTCGCATTTCCAGTCCTTTGCAAGTCTTTAAGCCCTTCCATAACACTTAAACCATGATAAATGGCCTTTAATTTTATATCGTCAAAATTGGTTCGTGAATGATCAAACATTTCAATTGTATTCCAATATATCTTCTGAATAGTAAGATTTCTAGGTCTAAATTGTACTTTAAAATCACTGCCACGATCAGTAGAAGTTTTGTTAAATTGCTGAACTGCGACATTTAGAAAATCCTCAACTTTGTAATTATAATAGTCTGAATTAGCTTTCATAGCTTCTCTTCGATGATGCACAAAGAAGTCCACGATATCACTTTCAAAAAAATCCATGCCTGCATATTCCCAATCTATTGTCCCAAACTGTTTTGTGTTAGCTACACCACGAATCTCTTTTGTAAGTATATTTCCATCACTTTCATCTTCATGAGAAACTACTCGTCTTCCATCAAGTGACTTATAAAATATATTATATAATTGACCTAAACGAATAATAAACTTATTATTTTCCGAAATTAATCTTGCTCCTCTGTTATCCGGATGATATTTTAGAATCTTATTTATTCCTGGCAACATTCTTCTGCGTATTTCATAGTCTGGAAATACATCCTCTAGATGAACGCCGTAAGCTTCTATAGAGGAACGTGCAAAAGTAAGTTTTGCTTGCGTATCCGCAATCATTTTAACAACATTTATTCCTGCTTCGTGGATCAATTTAGGTATACGTAATCTCTGAATTAGATTTTTGTAAGGAAGACCTGAAAATTCTATTAGATTTGGTTTAAGTAAGCCAACAGGATGGGGGTAAGTATCTCCATTCAAATCAGGTACATATCCAAGAGGAGCTGGAGTTAAAACATCATGCATAAATCCCACATGATATATTACCATTTCTTTTTTAGTAATCTTAGGATCGGCATCAAATATCATTACAGGATAAAGATTATCATCATTTATTTTCATATACCATGCCTTATACATATTTTTTGAGGATTGTCTTACTGGCTCTATGGAAGTTACAAGTATTGGTTTTTTTTCTAAACCTGATAATAATTCCTGAATTATGTTTATTTGAGTTGGAGTGCTAACTCCCTTTGATAATGTAAGGAAATCCGATTCGCTTAATGCGGGATTAGGGGAATCTCTAGATGAAAATGCTTTAATTTTTCTTGATTTAGTAGAATCGGGATTAAGCTCCACCTCAGAGTAAGTAGGCTGTTTAAACATTTCTGAATTAAGATTGTATTCAGTAGGAATCTCGCTAAAAACTATTTGATCTAGACGCTTTCTTTGGCTGGTTTCTATTTCTCGTGCTCTATCCTGAAGATACTTTGAATCAGCTCGCCCTAATAATCTTCTTGTCCGATCTACGATTCGTCTAAACATATTAAGTATAACTCCACTTTTCCTGATACTTCTTCATGAAAACACACTATTATTATTATTAGGATATTTAAAAAGGTTTGTTTGTTTGACTACTATAGTGGAGTAAATTTCGCTTTCGAGTACAATTGAATTCTTTTAGGAGATAAAGTATTATAAAATACAACATATTCTCTATATCTATGAGTGATAATAATGAGTGATAATAATGAGTAATAACAATTTATCATTAGAACAAAGAACATTAGCACAATTGCCATCAATCTGTGAGTTTGGAGCGGCAGAAAAAGTAGATGGATCTAAGTTATTGATTAAATTAAATGGCAAAAATAGGCTAGTAGACTTAGGAAAAGATTATTCAGTAAATTCAGAGGCACCTCTTCCATTTGACCCTAATTCTATTGATTCACTAATTCTTACTCATGCACATGCGGATCACATGGGCGCTTTATTTCAGCTAACAAAAAATGGATTTAATCAACAAAATAAAAAAATATATGGAACAAAAGTTACTAGAGAAATTTCACAGCTTCAACTTCAACAAGAAATAAGTAGCGTTTTTATTTATAATCAGATGGTTAAAGGAAAAAGGTTTCAAACTGGACCTGACAGAGGACGATTTATTCCATTTAAACCAGTAATTTATACTAAAGAGCATTTGGAAAAAGCAATGGCACACTTTACTTCTTCGCCTTATGAAAAACCCGTTCGGGTTTCCGATGATTTAACAATTACTTTTTATGAAGCAGGACATATTCCTGGTTCATCACAAATTTTATTTGAAATGCAAACTCCTAAAGGGAAAATTAATTTCTTAACGACATATGACCTAGGAAGAACTGATTATCAAATATTAGGACATCCCGTGTCAGATACGCCACTTGTAAAATTTCCGTATAAGAATTTCAAAAATATTGATTTTGTTGTATTAGAAGCAACTTATGGAAATAAAACTCATCGACCTCTTGAAGAATCATTTTCTGTTTTAGAAACTGCAATAAAAGATGCAGCTAAGTCAGGTGGAAAATTAATCATCCCTGCGTTTAGCGTTATGCGAACTCAAATGCTTTATTGCTTTTTATATAAATTAAATCAAGAAGGAAAAATTCCGTCTAATATGATGTTCTATTCAAGCAGCCCAATGGCAGATCAAGTCAGTAGAATTATTGTTAACAATTGGGATGACTTAGATCCAGAAGCTAAAGCAAACATGAGAAATCAAAACAATAACTATTTTCATTTTGATAAATTAACATATCACAAAACGTATAAGGAAACGAATCTGGTTTTAGGAAATCAAAATTCAAATCCGCTTGGAATAATTGCATCTTCAGGAATGTGTGAACAAGGAAGAGTTGTCGCAGCACTTAAAAGCACTATTTCCGATCCCAAGAATATCGTCTTAATGACGGGATACGTTTCACCTAATACACGAGGACAAAAGCTTTTGAATAAAGAAAGAAGAATTGCATTTGATGACGGATATGTCGATCTTAGAGCAGATGTTAGAAGAATGTCAGGCCTTTCTGGACACGCGGATGTCACTGAAACAATTGCTCACGTTAGAAATATTGATCCTGATAAAAGACTTAAAGGAATTTTTATTAAACACGGAGAGAAAGAAAGTTGTTGGGCACTACGTGAAGAAATAATTAAAAAGTTAGGATATAATCCAAATGTTGTAACTGTGATGAAGAAAGGGCAAGAATATTCTCTTAATACAAATTAATAATAGTGAGAATTGTAATAATAAGTATAAATTAATCTTTAGCGATATTCCACATTATGTTAAAGTATTGTTTGAAGGAGTCTGCAGTTTCTTTGCTGTAAATTACGAATAGGAAGGTTTGTTCTTTTTCTGATCTTATGTTAATGATGGTTCTATCTTTGTATACGGAGATTATTGCGGGAGTAATTATTCCTTTGGGCATAAATTTGAATTCTGAATATTTGTTTTTTCTTTCAGTTGCTGTTGCTCTTGCATTTTCGTTGTATATTGCTTTTGATTTTATACCATTCTTTCCTAATAGTTTGTAGAAGTGAACTAAATATCTTTGTAGAGGACCATTTGCTAAATTTGGGATTCCTAGTGTATAGAGAGAATCTCCTTTTTTTAGCACATTCGGAATTTCATCGAATACAGAAGTTAGGCCTTTATATCCTTCATAAACTTCAACTCTTGCTTTACTTCTAGAGAAATCTATTTCTTTTCTAAGTTCAGGGAGAATTTTTAAAAACTCATCTGCATCTTTTTGTAATTTGGATTCTTTTTCTTTGACAATATTAAGTATGCTCTCAGGATTTGAAGCACTATAATTTTTAGTTTTTCCAATTAATACATAACTTACAAGACCTTTCATGCTAAGTTTGTCAAGTATCTTGTAAACCTTTGATGCAGAGACGCCGGATTTTTTGGATATAGGACCTGTTGTTGTAGTTCCCAAATTCAAAAGGGCTAAATATACTTTTGATTCTCCTTTTGAAAGACCAATATCTTCTAATACTTTTATGTTCATGAGTATATGGTAAGCAGACACTGTTTAAATAATTTGCTATCTAAGACCCCCTATGGGGATAAATATGTTTATGTTCTTTAAATGCCTATATATAGAGTATGGCAAAAGCAATATATGCATTTTCAGGAGATCCGATAACATTCGGACACATGGATGTAATTAATCGTGCATCAAAAGTTTTTGATCATTTGATTGTGGGAATTGGAGTCAACCCAGATAAAAAATACATGTTCAGTCTTGAAGATAGATTGAATATGGCTAAAAAATCTGTTGCTAAAAATAAAAATGTAGAAGTAGTACAGTTTAGCGGCCTTCTTGTAGATTATGCTTTTCAAAAAGGAGTCGATGTTATTGTTAAAGGAGTTAGAGATGTAAAAGACCTAGAATACGAAAGAGTGCTTGCCCAAGCAGGAGAAACACAAGTTGAGGGAATAGACACACATTTACTTTTTGCAAAACCAGAGCATCAGCACGTAAGTTCAAGTGTGGTTAAAGCGCTTCAGAAAGAAAATGGAGACATTTCGAAATATGTTCCAGTATTTGTCAAACAAAAATTAGAAGAGAAAATCAGTGGACAATATGTTGTCGGAATTACGGGCGGAATCGCGTGTGGGAAATCATTTGTATCTGAACAATTTGTAGAATACGGAAAACAAAGTGGGGTTGAAGTTCATAATATTGATTTTGATAAAATAGGACATGATGTTATAGGGAAAAGCAACGAACCAGCGTATGAAAAGGTAAAGAAAAATATCATTAACTATTTTGGAGAGGACATAAAAAATTCTGATGGAAGTATAAATAGAAATTCTCTTGGAAAAATAGTATTCGGCGACAAAACTAAACTTCAGGCTCTTGAAGAAATGATGTGGCCTGCAATGATGGTCAAATTAAGACAAGAGATGTATGGTAAAAAAGGAATAATATTATTAAATGCAGCTTTGATTGCCGAGAAAAATTTAGGATATCTTTCAAATAATAATGTTGTTTTAGTTGATGCCGACAAAGATACTCAGATTAAGAGAATGATGAGTAGAGATTATAGTGCAGATGAAGTCAAAAAAAGATTAGATAATCAGTATACAAATCAACAAAAAAAAGAGATATTGGAGAGGGCAATTGAAAAAGATGACTCTGGAAAAGTGTGGGTAATAAATAATTCAGAAGGGGCAGGAATAGATTATTTGCAATGCAAATTCAAAGAAATATTGTCGGACATAGAATACAAAATATAAATAAGGAGGATAAAAAATGGAAGACAGGGATGTAGAAAAAATTGGGAATCATCTTGATGGTAAGAAAGTTTTATTAATGGTAACGGGGGGAATTGCAGCATATAAATCTCCGTCTTTGATCAGACATTTTAGACAATATGGAGCTGATGTCAGTGCATACTTGACTAAAGAGGCAGAACAATTTGTGGGCAGGAAAGCTCTTGAGTGGGCAACTGGGAAAGATGAGACTTCAGTATTAACTGAAAATACTTGTGATTCAAAACACCTAAAACAGTTTGATGCATATGTAATTACTCCTCTTACATACAACACACTTGGTAAATTTTCAAATGGAATTGCTGATAATTTAGTCACAACAACTTTTGCTTCAGCTCTTGGAAGCTGCGAGAGTGGAAATAGCAACATCCTTGTAGTACCAACAATGCACGATACAATGCAAAATTCGATTTACAAAGAAAATCTTGAACATTTGACAAGCAAAGGAGTGAACATGATTTCTCCTGATTATAAATGGGGAAAAGCAAATTATCCAGGAAGTCATAAAGTTGTTGTTGAAACTATTCGAGCTTTAAGTAAAAGTAAATTAAAAGGAAAGAAAATAATTGTTACTGGAGGACCTACTCCCGTATGGATCGATAATGTAAGATATATCACAAATAGATTTAGAGGACGAAGTGGAATTGCTATTGCAGATGAAGCATATATGAGAGGAGCAGATGTAAAGTACATACATGGATCATCAGGAATTCCAGTTCCAAATTATTTGGATTGTAAAGTTGTAAGAAGTTTTGAGGAGTATTTGGAAAATGTAATGAAATTTACTCCAGGAAAAGACATAGGCATTTTCTCTGCAGCAGTTGCAGATTATATGCCAATTGAAAAAAAAGAAGGTAAATTACCCTCAAAAGGAGCATTAAATACTTTAGCTATGAAAAATACAGTTAAAGTTATTGACGCTGTAAAAGAAAAGTGGCCAGAATTATTTATGGTTAGTTTCAAATACGAGGAAAAATTGAGCGAAGAAAGTTTAATCGATATAGCAAAAGGAAGAATTGCAAAAGGACATAAAATAGTTGTTGCAAATAGAGGAGAAGAAATGGAAAAAACAAAACACAGTTCGATTATTGTTACTGAAAATAATGTGCCTGTAAAAACTAGTTCAAAGCAAGAAACTGCATTTAAACTTTTAGATATTATAGAACAAAGTTTTTCAAAATAAGCCGATAAAAAATATTTTTATTTTTGTTTAAAATTTTTAACTAATTTAGCGAGAGCGCTATTGAGTACAACGAGGTAAAATGGAAAAAATAGATATTCATTGCCATTCGACAAATAAGCAATTACACGGAGTTGTTCAAGCAAATTGTGATGTTAATGCTGTGTTAGATAAAATGAAACAATATGACATTTCACACACAGTTTTACTTGCATCTTATTTTCCGCATAAAGGATCTGGAATATCTAATTTTAGATTGCAATCTTGGATTCAAAATCATCCTGAATTAGTTATGTTTGGAAGTTTAGACTTTGAACATTACTTTAAGCAAGGATTTAATGAGTTAGAGGAACTTGCTGGGACTAAATCGATCAAGGGAATTAAAATATATACGGGATATCAAAATATTGATTTCAAAAATCCTGTATCTAGAAATAATTTTGAATCAGTTGTAAAACTTGCACAAAAATATGATTTACCAATGATGTTTCATGGAGGAGATACATCTGGAAGCTATAAAGAAAATTATAGAAGAGCATTTCATCAGGAATATGATGCTCTTGAATTATTATTTGTAGCAAAAGATTTTGGAGTGAAAACTATTGTTTCACATTTAGGATATCCTTTTATCGACGATACTATTGAAGCATTAATGCAAAATAAAAATATGTTTACAGACACAAGCGGACTTTTTTATTCAATGGGAGAAGCGCACAAAGTAAAATATGCAATTGATCACGTGAAACGAGTTTTAGAATATTGTGGGCCTGATCAAGTATTATTTGGAACTGATTTTCCAGTTCAAACTCACGAGCATTCAGTTGAGATTATTGAAAGTGCTATGAAAGAATTTTCGAAAACAGATAAACAAAAAGTGTATTCTGGAAATGCTAAAAAAATACTTGGCATAAAATAGATAAATCTTGCGATAGGAAGTAGGAGGAAACGAAAATGACAAATTATGAAAACGAAAAAACTAAAACATTATTTGCATTACAAAATAAACTTAAAGAGCGATTCATAAAAGCTATAATAAAAAAGGGAGGGAAAAAGGACTGTTGCGAGATATATTTTAATCATATTTGGGATGAGTATACAAATCCTGGTAGAAAATATCATACAATAAACCACATTGCAGATTGTTTAACTGAATTTGATTCCATAAAACATCTTGCGCAAAATCCATTTGCAGTAGAAATGGGAATTTTTTATCATGATTATTGGTATGACACTCATGCAACAAATAATGAAGATATTAGTGCAGTTAAATTAACAAGCGATCTTTCTAATTTTGCTATTCGAGATTGCGATATTGATGCTGCTAAAAAAATAGTTATGGCTACAAAACCAGGAGTTGTTGCAAAAACAATTGATGAAATGATTGCTGCAGATTGCGATTTATCAGTTCTTGCAAAAGATTCCAATAATTATGAAATATACAGAAAAAATATTCGAAAAGAATACTCTTGGGTTCCAAGCGAGGTATTTAATCCAAAAAGAGCTGAAATATTACAGATATTTTTACAGAGAGCGCACATTTATCAAACAGAATTTATGAGAAATAAAGTGAATTTTGAAACTGGGAAAACTTATGAGGTGCAAGCAAGAGAAAACTTGAAAAGAGATATTGAGAAGTGCTTAAATAGTTAATAAATAGAAAAAGAAATAGTTAGCATATAGACAGAGAAATAGGTAATAAATAGAAAAAAAGGCAATTATCACAAGAAAGGTGTACAATACACCTGAAATATATATATAGCCAAAAGTATCCCTTTTTTTTATGCCTTTTGAAAATACACTACGAAATCAACGTGAAACTAATAAAGATGAAGAATTATCTGTTGATGAGTTTATGCGTAGAATGCTAGTTAGTGGTAAATATGCAGCAGGTAGTGAATCACGAGTTTCTTACATAAAAGCACATCAAGCAGACATTAATAGATATATTGCTAATGTTAGAGACGATAGACCCGCAGAAGCAGATCTATTACAAATAAGAATTAATATGAATTCAACACCTAGATTACAAAGGAATATGAGTCCTAATGATAGACTTGAAAAAGCAGATCTTTCTGAATTAGTATATAGTAAACGTTATGAAAAAAAAGAAAGAATTACGCGATATTCATCTAAACCAAGAGAAGCAATAAATCGACTAATATTTCCAATAATTCTAATTTCTGCAATTCCCATTGCTTTCTATGTAGGCGAAAAATGTAAGCTTAAAATAGAAAAAGCAATACACCCATACACTCAAAAGATATATGAATTGTATCATGAAATTGACGGCTCTGGAAGGTAATGTTATTTAAGTTAATATTTTTTAATAACTAAAGAATGATCTAAAAAAATATAGCAAATATATTGACTATATTTAAATACCCCTTTGAATTCATCAAACTTGTATTAATATTAATTGGATTTAAAAATGAAAATTACATTAATTAATCCGCCGTCAAGTTGCGTGAATGAAGACAGAGTCGAATCACCACTCGGACTTCTATATATAGCAGCAACAGCAAGAGAGAGCGGATACAAAAACATATCGATTTATGATATGAGCGGAGCTAAATCCGAATCTGAGATATTAGATAAAACAAATAACATTCCTTTTTCAGATGTATATGGATTAACTAGTTTTTGTACTAATTATCAATATGCTAAAAAAATTATTAGTCATATTAAATCTTTTAATAAATCAGCATATGTTGTTCTTGGAGGACCTAATGCTTCAGGAATTCCAGAATTTACATTTAAGGACTCTGGTGTTGATGCACTTATTGTTGGAGAAGGTGAAGATGTTTTTAAGAAATGCCTTGACTCTTATGCCAATAATTCTAAATCAATTGGAATATTTAAGGGCATAGGAAGAGAAGATATTGATTCTTATGCATTTCCTGCAAGAGACTTAGTAGATCTTACGACTTATTCTAGAGAACTGATGGGAAATAAAGTTATATCATTATTAAGTTCTAGAGGATGTCAACATCATTGCGTTCATTGTAATAGTGTGGTTATGGGAGGAGGAAATAAATCAGTAAGATATAGAAGTTCAGACAATATCATTAATGAAATTAAAACCTTGAGAGAATCACATAAATATTTTAGATTTAATGATGACCATTTTACAGGAAATCCTAATCTTGAAGAACTTTTAAACAAAATAAAAGATCAAGACATAACATTTCGTATTTTTGCTAGAATAGATGATTTAAATGATAAAAATTCTAAATTACTAAAAGAAGCAGGATGTGTTCACGTATCTGTAGGATTAGAATCATTACATCCTCCAAATTTAAGAATATTAGGCAAGGGCTCACAAATAGGGCTTGAGGAAAATATTAGAATTGCAAAAGATAATGGTTTAATCATAAGGTCTTCTTTTATGGTAGGACTACCATATGATACAGATAAAACTATTGAGTTTGCATTCAATAAAGCAGCAAAGCTAGGAGTAAATGAATTTGCAGTATATCCTCTAATACCATATCCTGGGACTGCTATTGCTAAATTTCCAGAAAAGTTCGGCTATACAATTGAAAATAATGATTTTACAGACTATGTTCAAATGGGAAAAGATGGTAGAACTTGCTTTGCACTAAAGCATAAAAATTTTAATCCTTCTGACGTCAAAAGATGGTTGGAAGTTGCAACACGAATACTCACTTTAGGAGGAGTTAATCATATGAAAACAAGCGGAGTTGCAAATTAAAATGAAATCAGAAAATGAAACTCAACTAGATTTACAGACGATCCCTATAAATTGTACTGTTTGTGATAGTAAAGAGTATAAACCTTTGTTTTTAATTCCTCCAAGACAAATTGTAGAATGCAAAAATTGTGGACATGAATATGTTAACCCAATCGTTCCTACAAAAGATATTCCTGATTGCGTTTTTCAATTAAACGAAGAAGAATCTCCATCAACCAAAATTGATAGTGCTTATTTAAAAAATATATTTCATAAGTTTAATATCAAACCCGGAAAAATATTAGATGTTGGATGCGGACAAGGAAGATTAGCAAGAGGATTAATTAATTTAGGATGGAAAGAACAAGATATTTATTTAATGGATAATTCAAAATCAGGTTTAGAAATTGCTACTAAAAAGTACCCTTTATCTAAAATAGTATTTGGGGATGCACAAGAAAGCATTCCTTTTAATAATTATTTTGATAATATTCTTATGATAGGATTTTTCGAACATGTAGCAAATCCTAAAAAAACTTTAGAAAATGCACTATATGCTTTGAAGGATGAAGGATTATTATGTATTAGAGGAATGCCAAATAATGAATCTCTTGAGGCATTTATAGGACAAGATCGATGGAGAATGAGACAATTTATTCATCATTTTCAATTCTTTAATCACTCTACTTTTTCAAGGTTAATTAATCAATTCAAAGATGCCAACATAGTAGATTTAGATGTTTTTTTACAAGAGAAATCTGATTTTTATAACATTTCTAGAATTGCAAGGAATATTGGAATAGTAAAAGAAACCAATGGAGATGAACACAGCACATACGACTTTGGTATTGTGAAGACGGAAGATCTTACAAATTTAGTGTTACAAAAAATAAGAAGCACTAATTTTGAAAATTATAAGCATAAAGACAAATATAATCTAAAAAAATTATATGAAATCTCTTCGACAAAAGATATTGAAGAATTTTATGAGGAAATGCAACTAAATAAATTAGTGTCAGCTGATTTTTCAGTAGTTATTCGAAAAGAAAGAGATAAGATAAACGTAGTAAAAGGTGGAAAATATGATTAAATTATATCATGAGGACACAGAATTTGATGAATTTACAAAATTCAATACAAAAACAGGAAAATTAGAAACGATAACTAATGCTGAATTTGTAAAACACTTACCAGCAGATTTATCTCAATCAAATATAATAAATGAACCAATACAAAAAATTGAGCATAATGGAAATATAATATTCACAGGGGAAAAACCCTCTACACATACTAGATTTCCTAGAAGAATATATTTTCAAATAACTAGAAACTGTAATCTCGAATGTAATTATTGTTTTATTAAGGCAGAAAAGGGAGCAGCTGACGTTCCAACAGAAAGCGTATATAAAGTTGCAGAATTTATGGGGCAAAATGGTTTAATGGAAGTAAGATTGACTGGAGGAGAACCAACAGTACATCCGGATTTTCTTAATATAATGCATAAATTTAAACAAGAAGGAGTTTATGTTTCGGTTGCAACAAATGGAATTTGGAGCAATAAAATTAGAGATGCATTCACAAAAGAAGAAAATCTTTGGGTTATTTGTTCTATTGATGGACCTAAAGAAATACACAATAAATATCGTCCAGATACTTTTGATAAAATAATCGAAAATCTTAAAATATTAAAAGATAAAAATCCAACATCAAGAATACGATTAACAACAGTTCTCACAAGAGATAATATGAATTATGTTTATGACCTTGGACACATTTGTAAAGAAGTACAAGCTGAAAGTATAACAGTAATTCCTCTAAGACCTCAGGTAAGAGATCCAAATATAATTTCTAATATGGTTAAAGGTTATGAATTTAAAGGAGTTATTGAAGATCTTATTAGAGCTACAAATGATTTTGGAATTAAATTTACAACAACAATGGAAACCGATTATAAAGATAAAATCTTTAAAGATCCAATAGTTAGAAAAAGATCATCTTGTGCTGCTGGACGAGAAGCTACAAATTTGGATTATAATGCAGCAACAGGAGAATTCCAAGTATATGCGTGTTCGTATTCTCCAGCATCAGATTTAAAGGCATTAGAGGCATTAAGAAAACCATTTTTAGCTGGAACTTTTAAAAAAGAAAATGTCTCTGAATTTCTTAATATTTGGAGAAATGAAAATGCATGGAAATTATTTCGAGAATTAACTATTAGATCAGAGGGATGTCTTAAATGCGATTATTTAGCAAGACATCAATGCACAGGATCTTGCGCTATACAAAATATTGATATTTCAAAAATAGAAGTAAGTAAAGATGTATTAGATCAATTGACTAAACAAATTAGAGGTACAAGTGAATGGTATTGTTATCAAAATCTAGACAAAAAAGAGTAACATTAATTCAACCACCAAGTAATTGTGTTGACGACGATAGATTGGAGCCTAATTTGGGGCTTATGTATATAGCGGCAGTTTTAAGGCAAAATAAAAATTTAGATGTTAATATTCATGATATGAGTGGATGCAAATCTGAATCAGAAATAGATAGTATAATAGAAAATATTCCTGATGCAGATGCATACGGAATTTCAGTAGTTTGTTCAACGCATAAATATGCGGCGAGAATTTCAAAGCAAATTAAAAATTCAAGGCCGGATGCCCTTGTTGTTGCAGGAGGACCAAATCCTACATCACTTCCAGTAAAAACTCATGAAGATTTTAATCTTGACTCAATTGTATTAGGGGAAGGAGAAGATGCTTTTGCTGAAGTAATATCAAATAAATTTTCTGGAAAAGAAATTCCGAAAATCAAAAAAGGAATTGGAAGAATAAATATAGATTCCTATCCTTTTCCAGCAAGAGATTTGGCAGATATGTCAACCTATACTAAAACATTAATTAACAATCCAAGCATACCGATGATTACATCTAGAGGTTGTCCTAATAAATGCATACATTGCAATTCAACAATTATGGGTGGGGGAAGCGATGGTGCAAGATATAGATCAATAAATAATATTTTAGAGGAAATAAAACTATTAAGACCATATACTCACTTAAGATTTACTGACGACAATTTTACTGCCAATCCAGATGTTAGAGAATTATTGAAAGCGATTAAATCTGAAGGAGTTACGTTTAGAATTTTTGGCAGACTAGATGATTTAGATAATGACTTATGCAAATTATTGTATGAGGCAGGATGCGTGCATATTGCTGTAGGAATGGAATCATTAAATCCAGAAAATCTAAAAGTTATAGGTAAATCTAAACTTATAGGTGAACATGAGCGAGTACAAATCGCTAAAGATAATGGTCTTACAATAAGAGCATCATTTATGGTCGGATTACCTTTCGATACTGCTCAAAACATTGAACATTATTTTAAACAGGCAGCAAAACTTCCTTTTGACGAATTTGAAGTATATCCTTTAATACCATTTCCTGGAACTCAAATAGCATTAAATCCAGAAAAATTCGGATACACTATACTAGACCCTGATTTTACAAAATATATTCTTATTGGAAAAAATAGAAATACTACATTTGCATTAGAACATAATAATTTTTCAATGAATCAAATTATGGAATGGAGAAAAATGGCGGGAGATATTTTGAAAGAATATGGTAAATGCTATATGAAAGAAAGTAAAATAGCGAGGTAAATATATGGATAATAATAATAATGACAAAATAGATTTCAAAGCACAAGGGTTTTCAACAAGAGAACAATATGATTTTCCAAGTATTGTGAATATTGAAGTTTACAGAGGAAATTGTCCATGTAATTGCATACATTGCCCAGTAGGAATTACAAAACCTGAAGACCGAGAAGAAAGATTTGGAGTTAAAGGAATTGATTTAGATTTATATAAGAAAATAGTTTCAGAAATAAAAGAACACCCTCAATCTACAGTTAGAATTCATTCTGTAGGTGAGCCGCTTCTTTGGAATAATTTATTAGAAGCATTAAGATATACTCATGAAAATTCAGTTAAATCTTGGATTTTTACCTCAGCCGTAACTAATAATACATCTCTTCTTGAAAGTATTTGCGATAACGCAAATGTTGTTGAAATTTCAGTTAATAGCATTACTCCTGAAGAGTATATACAAACAAAGGGAACTAATGCCTTTGAATTAGTTTCTAAAAATATAGAACATTTACATAAATATATTCTTGACCAAAAATTATCAACCAGATTAATAACTAGCCGAGTACAATCCTCAAGTAAAATTAAAGATCAAGAATTTGTTAAATATTGGAAACAATCAGGATTTGTAAAAGACGCTTTTGTTAGAAGTTATCATACATATAATGAGATGATGGAGGAATTGTCAGTAGAAGATGAAAAACCTCAACATGAGCCATGTCTAGTACATTGGGCAAGATTTAATATTGGTGTAGATGGAAATGCAGTAGTTTGCTTTAATGAACTTTTCAAAAAAAATATTGATCCAACATTTATACTTGGAAATATTAAAGAAAAAAGCATTACTGACATTTGGCATGGAACTAAATTAACTTCTCTTCGTAATGCAGAATTACTTGGAAATTACTCTAATTTATCATTCAGCGATAAACTTCCTTGCAAAGAGTGCACTTCATGTCAACCTTTATGCGGAAATAGACAAACTAGCGAGCACCAAATAAAACAAATTAACTAGAAAAAGATGTGCTAAAAAGTACAAAAATATGCTTTTGCCAGATTAAGTAAATAAAGAAAAGCATTAAAAACTTCAAACTTACTTCATTCTAGCTAAACAATCATAAAATGATAGTATTGAGGTAATATGAAAACTAAAACTAAATTTGTTATAATGTACGTAGTTATTCTTATTTTACTGATTGCATTAGTTACTTCTTTGATATTTAATGCTAGATATGACTTTAAATCATTTAAAGACCACAGAGGATATTTCAAAAATAATACTAGTATTAAAATAGAAGAATGGATGTCTCCAAATACAATAATCCAACACTTTAATATTTCAAAGGAAACCATTATTCAAGAAGCCAATATTACTAATAAAAGTTCAGATTTACAAACTCCGCTTGAAATAACATGTTCTAAAAAGAAAATAAACTGCACTGAACTAGTCCATATATTAAATGAGCGAGTCAACTAATGACTATTATCATACCTGATATTTTTGGCAATTTTTATAGTTATATTACTTTAATGATTCTAGTTATTACATCATCTTACATAGTTATTCCTGGAATTGGAGGAATCATCGTAGCATATGCTGCAAATAGTTCTGGAATAAATAACTACATAATTACATTTATCTTAGTATATATAGCAAGTTTAATAGGAGATATTTCAGTGTTTTTAATTGTTAGAAGATATTCCAATAGAGTGCTCATATTTCTACAGAAAAGAAAATGGTATAATCGAAATGAAAAACATGCTAGAAAGTTGTTAGATAAATATGGATTTATTATTGTATTTACTAGCAGATT
>CAZKZU010000005.1:0-11215 GCA_964557345.1 uncultured Methanosarcinales archaeon | reverse complement strand
TTAATTCAAAAAGAAATACCTCAAAATCAAATAATTAGAATAAGAAAAAAAATCAAAATTGTGAGAGATAAAAGGTTACAAAGAAAATTAGAGCGTCTAAAAGAAAAACAAGTTAAAAATAATAAAAATTATTGATAATAAATTAGCATCTGTCAATTAAGATCTTTTAACTTTTTCTCCCCATAACTTATCTATATTAAGTCTTGAGAGATCATAAAATCTTTTTAGTTCTTTTGGATCAGCTACTTTTAAAACGTCAAGTTCTGGAGCAAACATTTCTGAAAATCTATCTCCTCGTCTTACTAATTTTACTTTTCCTTCAGGATTAATCATAATTGTAGGTGCTCGTTTAAGACTGTTAAAGTTACTTCCCATAACCGCACTATACGCACCACAATCCATTATTACTATTAAATCATCTGCTTCTAACTTAGGCATGTATTCTTTTCTTTTAATAATATCAATGCAATCACAAGTGCATCCTGCTAAATCATAAACATGAGTCCTCGGAGAATTCATCTTACTTGCGGGAAGAGCTTCGTAGATACATTTTGAAACTAGAATATCTGGTAACATAGAATAACAGGAAGAATCAGTTATTAGAATTTCTTTTTTAGAAAGTTTTTTCTTGCTTATGACTTTAATTAAAGCAATTCCTGCATTTGCAACAATAGACTTGCCTGGTTCAAACACTAGTTTAATATTTCCAAACCCGGCTTTTCTACATTCGTCTTTAAAAAAAGGTACAAATTTATCTCCAAATTCTTTGAATGTAAAATATTTTCCTGGACGTAGAGCTTTAGGAGCTTCAACTGGGAAACCTCCTCCAAGATCAATATCTTCAATCTTCAAACCAAGACCTTCTGCGACTTTAATTAATCCTAGCAACTTCTTTGCAGCAATATAATAACTGTTTTGATTGTGAGCATAAGATCCATGGAAATGGTATCCCTTTAGTTTTAGGTACGGAGAGGACTTAATTTTTATTAGTGCCTTTTTAATATAAGGTTGAGGAATACCGTATTGTTGATGAGAAGTTGTATATCTTCCATCACTAATCATAGGATTTACTCTTAATATTATAGCTATTTCTTTTTTTAATTTTTCAGACACTTCGATTGCTTTGTCTAATTCTTCTAAAGAATCTAAAGTAATTGAGTAAACTCCAACTGATGCTGCAAAAAGAATATCTTGTTTTGTCTTGTAAAGATTAGTAAAAGTAATTTGACTTGGAAGAAAATCAGCTAAAAGACCAAGAATAATTTCCCCTGGACTACTTGCATCAAGTTCAGCACCTTCTTCTCTTATTATTCGAAGTACTTCAAGATTAGAGTTGCATTTGCAAGCATATCTCATTGTAAATGGAAAATAATCGAAGGCATAAATGAATTCCCTTACTTTTTTCCGCAGTTCTTCTTCAATCAATACAAAAATAGGAGTACCATATTTCTTTTGTAAATCATTTACACTTAATCCTTCGATTAAAAGAACACCATTCTTATCTTGGCTTAGATAATGTTTCCATCGAGATTTCAAATACCGCTTAGAAAGCTTTTTTTTCTTCAAGTTTTGTTTTAATACAACTGGTAAACTTGGCATTAAGCCATTAACATCTTCTTCTTTAGATTTATCCATATTTTTTCTACTAATTATCTAGTAATTGTATCTTTTTTTAAATGTGATTATTTTGATAGTGTAATTAAAGAATAACAAAAATTGTGTGTATTCGAGATGAATAAAACGTTTACTTTTATTGCCCCCCAAAATTTATAAAACCAGAATAATTATTCATAGCTATTCAAAAACATGATTGAAATCACGATATTAGGTACTGGAAGTATGGTTCCAACTAAAGAGAGGAATGTCTCAGGAACTTACATGGATTACAAAGGTATTGGATTTCTATTCGATTGCGGAGAAGGAACTCAAAGGCAAATGAATATTGCTGGCTTAAGCAGGAATAAAATAAAATATATTTGTATCACTCATTGGCACGCAGATCATATTGCAGGTCTTCTTGGACTTATGCAAACAATTCAAAATGGAGCAGATAAAGTTGAAGGTATGCAAAAGATTACTCTTTTTGGACCAATTGGAACAAAAATGCATTTTGAACATCTAATGAAGGCAAGCGTATTTGACAATCGAGTGAATATTGAAGTTAAAGAATTCGACTGTGAAAAAGTTACTATTATACATCAATCTGAGGAATTTAGAGTTGAAGCGATTAATGTAAAACACGGAACTCCTTGTTTAGCGTTTAGTTTAGTTGAAGAAGATAAAAGAAAAGTTATTATGAGTAAAGTTAAAGCTGAAGGAATCCCTGAAGGACCTTTGATTGCATATTTTCAGCAAGGAAAAGATATTACTTTTGAAGGTAAAAAATTCAAAGTTGATGATTATACTAAAGTAGAAAAAGGTAAAAAAGTAAGCTATATAGTTGATACTTGTTTTGTAAATACGGCAATAGATCTTGCTAAAGAGAGCGATCTTTTACTATCAGAAGCTACATTTACTGAAGAGCATGATGATAAAGCAGATCAATATTCTCATATGACTTCAAAACAAGCTGCACAAATTGCATCAATGAGTGATTCTAAAAAATTAATATTGTGCCACATTAGTCAACGATATAAAATAACTACTGATTTACTAGAGGAAGCAAAAGAAGTTTTTCCAAATACAGAAGTTGCTTTTGATTTTATGAAGATTGTTTTGAAGTAAATAATTAATCTATATTAGTAATCTATAATTGCAGTCTATAATAGAAATCTCTTTAAATAGAAGTTTTATTTAACAAAATATGGTTGAAATATATGCTCCTTGGAGTAAAGAACTTGTAAACGATATTGCTGCACTCGAACATATTAAGAATTCAGGAATTTTTGCAGGAATTGAAACATGTTCATTAGACGACATTGATAATGTATTAAAAGTAGGACTTAAAGTAAGTATTCACAATCCACTAAGAATGTATTTTAGCCCTAATACCTCAGATTATGCAAATCAATCTCTTGAAAATTGCGACATAACACCTGTTTTAGAACACATGAAAGATAGATTAAAAATAAATCATGCGAAAACAATGGGATTTCATGCAGGATATTCAGTTTTAAAATATGATTTAGATCCAAACTTGATTAAAAGTAATTGCATAAAAACGCTTAATATGATAACAAGCAATTTTAAGGAAAAAATAGTCTTTGAAACTCTTAGCATAAACTTTGAAGAAAAAGATAACCCTTCTCGAAGATATGTTACAAGTGCTGAATTTATAAAAGATCTTTTGATTCCAAAAGTAGGTTTTCTTTTTGATATTTCACATGTCTATCTTGCAACATATTATAGAAGTAAATATTTTAAAACTAATTTTGAAGATGAAATGAATGAAAAAATGAAGCTAGTTGCTAATAAAACACATCAAGTGCATATAAATGTTTTTCAAGGAAATGAAAATACAGAATATAAAGATACACACGAATATTTTACAAAGTCTAAAAATACTGAAATTGTATTAGAGATAATGCTAAAGTTATTTGAAGCAAAAGCACCTATTGAAACAATTACACTTGAATTTAAAGTGCCAGGAAATGGAATGGAGCAAGCAAAAATAATGGTTGATTGCGGAAAAATGTTTTTAGAAAGATTTAAAACTTTTTTATAATATAAATACTTATTAAGCAAGAATCTTTTGTTGCTAATAACAATGCGCGAGAGTGGCAGAGCGGTCAAATGCGCTACCTTGAGGGGGTAGTCTCTTAGTGAGTACGCGAGTTCGAATCTCGTCTTTCGCATTTAAACATTCTATTTATAAAAACAGAAAAATAAGAAAAAACTATTTATTATTAACGACCAAATAATTTTCCTTTTATTTTATCCAAAAACGTTGGCTCAATCACTCTATTGATGATATAAATATAATTCTCCTTATGAGGATACTTAGAATCTGATAACATCTGAAAGCCACAAGAATTTAAATACAATTGATAACATCCCCTAGTATTACGTTCATAAGGAGAAGTTATACCAAAATATCCTTGTCCTTCATAAATTAAGGAACAAACGTTTTTTAAAACAGGAATTTGTCTAGAGTCACCTAATATTACTTTTAATACTGGCTCATTATTAATTTCATGATTTAATAAACGAAGAAATTCAGCACCTAATCCTGAAATCTCTTTTGAAGATCTAATTCTAGGATCATTTTTCTTATATAAATCCCAAATGTTTTTGTTATAAAGACAACAGCAATCATTTCCAACTGCAATCTCTCGATCAAAATCATCAAAGACATAATTATTTTTATCATAATCAGTATCTCTCCAAGTAGTTGTAAAAAAGCAATAATTGTTATCTTGTGCTTTTTTGAAAATATCTGAACAAACTTGATTATCTTTATTCTGAGCTAAAACATTAAATAATGAAAAATGTTGTGAAATTGTAGGAGCTCTTTTTCCAATTTTAATAAGTTTCTCCCAATCAGGGTAAAAAGCATCTGATCTTTTTGGTTCTAATTGAAAAACTAAAGTTTTTCCTAGATGAGGAACATATAATTCTTTAGTTCCATCATTAGCAGTAACTATTTTTGCATTTCCATTTAATTTTGTTTCTAACGTCATTTTTTCACCTTTATAATTATAGCAAAAATATTTATTTTAGTCTAGGTATTCTTGAAATAACTTAATTAAATATTAAATAATCTTCTAAAAAATCCTTTCTTTTTGTCTTGCAAAAGACTTGAAGCAGGAGGTTGCAAAATTGGAGCTTGAGGTTTAACTTGAAACACATAAGGAGCTTCTTTCTTTTCTTTTACTGGTGCAGGCATTGATTTTAGTTTTGCTAAATCAATTTTGTATCCTACATCTGAAATTGCATTATCAAGTAAAGCATTATTTGTGACAACAAAATAAGAACTTTTTCCACCTAATAAAGAACCAAATCGGATAGTACTTGATCCTTTATCCTGGCTTAATGATAAAAAACCAGCCCTCATAAAATAATGTGATTTAAAAGATCCTGGACCAAAATCCCCTGGAATACGTGTTGCACAAAATAGGTTTAATTTAGATCCATAATTATTATAATATATTTCAGCATAAGCTTCTAAAATTTCTTTTGATCCAAATATTCCTTGAGCTAGAGGATGATTTAGAAATCTTTCTTTTGACAAATCAGTAGTTCCTGCCTTAAATGCATCGTCAACTGAAACTAATTTAATTCTTGTTATTCCATTCTTGTCAGTTTCACCATCTCTTCTTTCTAAATCATAAAAATATTTATCAGGTATTGGCAAAAGATAATTAATAAGTCGACAATCGACTCCAAAAGGCTCATCAGCACGTCTAATTAATCCTGGATTTTGAGTAAGGAAATTAGTTAAATTTGCAATTGCATAAGCATCAGTTCCATTTTTCTTTTTGCCATAAGCTATCAATGTGTATGACTCAATGTAGTTAGTCCACAATTCGGTTGAAGTAGGATTCGAAATTCTTAATAGTGCTAATTCTGGCATATAAAAACCAGTTAAACCTTCTGCAGATATTTTCTCTATAGAATCACTAAATGCCACACCCTTAAATAAGTCTACTTCAAGAGATTTTTTTTGAGCAGCTGCACCGAAAGTATATTTATTCATTTTGGCCTCTCAATATTTGGATTAACTAAGGAAGATAGAGAAATTTTTAGCGCAGAATCTAAATCTTTTTTATTCATTGATATTACAGACCCTTTTTCAAAGAGTGATGTTTTAAAATAAAATTCTTTTATAGGTTCAAAACAATACAAATAGGCCGTAGGATCTTCAAATTTATTCTCCGAATCATAACGTAAATTATATCCCTCATGTCCACAAAGTGATTTCTGTGCTTTCAAATATTGATCTATAATTTCTTTAGATCCAAAAATAGCTTCTGCCAAAGGACTATCGACTATCGAAGCAAGACCCAATGGACTAGTTTTTTGTTTTGTAACAATTTCTTCAGGAATAAATTTAACTCTTTGAATTCCATACTCATCAACTTCACCATCATGTTTTTCCAAATCATAGATATCTGAATTAGATAATGGCAAAGATCCATTATATAAACCATTCATGATATAAGAATCTAAATAATTTGGATTTTCAGATAGAAGATTAGGAGTGTTAACAACTACGTAAACATTTGAACCGCCTTTGGTTTTTCCTTTTGCCATCATACTCATAGAAAAGAATTTGGTATTCCAAAGAGCTACATTTTCTGGATTTGATGCTTTGATAAGTGCAATTTCAGGCGCAAATAAACAAACTGTATTTAAAGAATTAGCATCACTAATAGACTCACCTAAAAACATTCTCTTTAAATAATGCACTTCAATTAAATCTTCTTTTGCTTTATCGCCAATATAACAAACATCCGTGCTAGTAGTTTCGTCCATTTTGCATTTATCCATTAAAAGGAAATAATCCTGAGTAAAGAAGGAGTGGTTTTTAAAGATTATCTTTTAGGAGTACTTGTTAGTGAGTAAAGTTAGATTGATTATAACTGAGAATATAAATCTAATTCTTCAATGTCTCATCCCTCATATTCTTTCTTCAACATCTCTTTTATTTTCTTAGCCTTAGTCTTTCCTATTCCGTCAACTTTAGCTAGTTCTTCTTCGTCTGCAGAAAGAATATTTCCAATTGATTTGAAATGTTTAAGTAAGTCTTTTGCTAGACCAATGCCAATTCCTGGAAGACCTGAGACGATAAATTCTTGTTCTTCTTTTGCTTCTTTTGGTTTTAAAGTTCTTGGATTATGTTCTAGTTTTTGAGTTTGCTTTTTTGCGAGAGATAAAAATAATTGATAGGTTTCTTGCTCATTTCTTGTGAATAGAACTGGAATTTTAAATGAGACTGCTATTGTTGACATTGCGCCAATTATTGAATTGGGATGAACGTTTCTAATCGAATATAAATCTTCTTCGCCTTGAACTACAATTAGTGGTTTAATAAAAGTTCTTGCAAGAGCAGCAGCTTGAGTCATAAGTCTTCCATCAACTATTGAGTCAACGAAATCTTGTTTTGTTTTGAATTCAATACCAATTTCATCTGTTAAGATATAATCTCCAACAGCAAGTTGTTTTACATCAATTAAAAATCCATCATCTACAAAATGTTTAACTATTCTATTTGCTTTTTCTCGTGCATCAACAACTATTGTTCTAGTATTTGCTACTTCGTTTGCATCTTTTTGTGCTTCAAGTTTTTTCTGTATCTCAACCTGTTTTTCTAAATCTTTTAATATAACTTTTTCTGTTTCATTAAACTCATTTAATTTTTTATTTTTTGAGTCAGAAACATTCATCGTTGTTTTGTCATTACTTCCGTCGTTAGCAATACTTGCATTTAAATCTAAAATTCTTTTATTTATGCTCGCTTTGTTGTCAGATACATCTGAATCTGCAAGATATGAATTTGATTCATCAGGAATTATTTTTGCAGGACTTTGTTGAGAAGGAAAATTTAAATTTGAATCACTATTTGCTGTTGTGTATTTTTTTGTTTCTTTTGCTGCTTCTTTTAAGGATAATTGTTTTGCATTATCAAACAAACCAACTGATGCTTCTAATGCCAATTCTTTTTTTACTGCACCAAGAACATCATACATTTTTCTTTGCTTGTTTTTTGTAGACCAAAAATAAGCAACATCTCTTGTGCCTCTTGCAATTAAAATTATTACTTCCCCTTTTTCTTGTCTGCCCGTTCTTCCAATTCTTTGTATTTGACGAATTGCTGATGGTACTGGTTCATAGAAAATAACTAAATCAACTGCAGGAATATCAAGACCTTCTTCGCCAACTGAACTCATTATCATCACATTGTGGACATTATTTCTAAAATCCTCAATTAGTCTAAGTTGTTCTTTTTGCGTTATACCCATGCCTTTCTTTTTTGCTTGACCTACAAACATCTCTGAATTAATTCCTGGTTTTGTATCAAGAAGTTGTTTTAAATTCGAAATAGAATCTCGGTAATTATTAAATACAATTATTTTTGCATCTGGTTTTTTTATTATATAATCTGAAATTATATCAACAATCTTTTTTAGCTTTGGATGCTCGACACTTGAATCACCAAGTGCCCATAGTTTACTTATTGCAATTTTAAAATTTGGATCTGCAACTATATTTTGTACAGCTTTACTGCCATTTTTTAATCCTTGTTGCCAAATATCATCCATGTAAGTTCGTGTTGTTGCAACTCCTTGAGTTTCAAGAAGTTCTACTGCGTGTTGAATTTTTATTATTTGAGCAACAATTGAAATCGTTGTAAATGTTTCTGTGTCTGCACCATTTCCAACTAAGCCTTGAAGTTTTGCTTGTAAACCTAAAAGATCTTTTTTTGAAACGAATTTTGCATTTGGTTGTGCACGAGGATTTACTTGTTGCAGATATTTTGTAATTAATTTTAAACGTGAATTTAACATCTCAGTTAATGGATCAATTATCTCATGAAATATTTTTGGAAGATCTAACTCAACCCAATTTATTTTTGTCTCTTTAACATAAGGTTTTACGTCAGGAGATTCTTTATCTTTTACTTCGATGTGTTCAATAAAAAGATTTTTACAGACTTCTTTTATTGTTTCATTATTGCTACCTGGAGATGCGGTTAGTGCTAGAATTAATTTATTCTTTGCTTGTCGCATATATTGACTTGCAATCCAAACGTAACTGTAATCTCCTGTTGCACGATGAGCTTCGTCGAATACAATTAAACTTACATCCGCAAGTCTAATTTTTCCTGAAAGAATATCATTTTCAAGACCTTGAGGGGTAGAAAATATGATTTTTGCTTCTTTCCAAATTTCAATTCTTTTGTCAGATGCAGTTTGGCCTGTGAAAACAACCATGTCGTCAGAACGAATAAATTGGGGATCTAAATAATCCTGAAAACTTTCTAAATGCTGGTGAACAAGAGGTCTTGTTGGAGCTAAAATTACGATTTTTGATCCAGGATGATTTGTAAGTCTTGATGCTGCTAACATCATAGAAATCGCGGTTTTTCCAAGCCCAGTAGGAAGGACAACTAAAGAATTCTTTTTAGTTGCATTTGCAAATATTGTTTGCTGATACAATCTTGGCTCGAAATTCTTAAAATACTTCATTTTACTCACTAAAGTACCTATAAGATAAAGTTATTTATAAATAATGAGTTGGCGGTTGACTAGTGGGAAATATATAGAAAAATAAAAAAATGTGCTATTAGTATATAATATTAACAACACATCTTTAGTAAAAATTAATGTTTATTTAGTCCCTAATTTTCTCACTTTTAGCTGAATTGCACTCTCATAACCAGCTATACCTGCAGCAGCATATACAAAGCTAGTCATTTCATCATCAGTCAATTTGGTTGGAAATGAATCAAATGCTTCTTTGTATCCTTTTGTAACAATTCCGTTCAAACTTAGATGCCGTCCCTTTTCTTGGAATGCTTCTGCAAATTTTGAGTCCGGAGTCCATACATACGAAGGAACATCTCCCCCAATCTGAGACCTATAGAAATTCAAGGTTCTTACAAGTTCAGCATGGATACGTACAATAGTATTCCTTGTAAGTTCTGGAGAATCATACATCAATTTAGGTGCACCGTTTTCATTCACATATTTTCCTATAGGAATGCATCTTGAAAAATCAAGAGATTTATTTGTTATAAACACAGAACATAAACCTCTATCGCCAAATAATATCAATTGATATTCCTTCCCCGAATCAGCCAACCCGCCATAAAGTTTTTCTAAAGAAGAAATCGGATCTAATACTTTATCAAGTCTTACTGGGAAAGTCGTTTTTACAAGATCTTTCTTCGCTGATGAAATACATATCTTAATTGAGGGAGATTCCTTTTTTAAAATCTCATAACCCCATACAATCTCATTCATTGGAAAAGGGACATTCTGTTGTGCCTCGAAATAAATTATTTTATTCAAATGTTTATCAGAAACCGGCGGCAATGCGATATATCTATTAAAGATGGATTCGGGAGTCATAACTCCAACTCTTTTTGCTTCCTTAAAATCTCTTAAGAATTTTACTAGGTCTCTTTCTTTTACAACTTCTGCCTTATTAAGATGTAACTCAGTTCCGTCTTCGGATGAGCTTCCTACAGCAACAAAATGCTCTTTAGCCTCTACAAACAAATGACTCTCATTATCGAGTTTGTATACGACTGGCGAAATACTTACAATATTGGTTGTCTTCATGGAAAATACCTCGACAAATACATATCATGCAAGTACTTAAGTCTTAGTACATCCAAGTACACAAAATACACAATAATAAGTTATTGAAAATGCCAGATATTAATTAGAAAATAAATAGATAAACAAATAAAGTTAATCCAACAATTCGCTTTCTAAATCTTTATGGATTTCATTAACTAATTCTCTTTGAACATGCATTTTTGCTCTTGCTATGTCTAAAGATACTCCTAGATTAAGCCAATCTTTTTTCTCGACTCTATTTTCAGATTGTTTTAGATATTTTATCGCACCAATTACTGATCTTATATATTTTCCTGAGAACAAAAAGGGTCTAATAAATCCAGCAAAACCACAATCTGCAATTAAATCTGCATCTTGAAGAATTTTTAGTTCGGTTGACTTATCTAATTTTTTACTTCGGTTAGCGTGATTTTCGATTAAATAACAAACCCCGTTAATGAACTCAGAGGAATGATTTTCTTTTTCTAATATTTCTTTTGCAATTGGAACACTTAATGCAGGATGTTTTTCCCATTCTTTATGAAATTCTGTTTCAGTTAAATCTCCTCGTTTATCTATTAAACTTGAATCCAATTTTGTTTTTCCTATATCATGGAATATTGCTGCAACTAAAACCATTTGTTCGTTGATTTTAATACTCGGATTAGTATGTTTTAATTTTGCAATTATTTCTTTTGCTGATTCATAAACTCTTAATGTGAAATAAGTTTCATCATATGGACCATGCTGGAAATGTTTAGTTTTTGAAAAAAGATCATGGACTATTTTATAGAACTTTTTATAGTTTGGATTTAAATCTTGTTCGTTCATTTTAAATTCGTTAGGGCTATTGTCAGTCATACGTTAAGATGAGAAATGGGGATTAATAAAAGTATTGATGATTAAGAATATATCTGAAATTGTATATTTGTCCTAAGTATAGAGAACTTTGCAAAAGTCCCCTTTTCAGAGCTATCTTTTTAATAAAA
>CAZKZU010000004.1:0-57803 GCA_964557345.1 uncultured Methanosarcinales archaeon | reverse complement strand
TACGTTGCTGCAAGAGATAAAGATCTTGCAAAGAAAGCCTTAGATTATATTGTAAATTAGATTTTCTTTTTTTATATTATTAAAATTTATAGAAAATATTTATTTAGTTTCAGATTTAACCCAAGATTCAAATTCTTCATTTGCTTCAACATCAAATTTTAGGATGCAAGGAGTTTCATAGGAATGCATTTTTTTAACTTCAAGTTTAATTTTTTTCCAATTAGCTTTTTTAGTTTTAGCAATGGATACAATTTCCTTGGAATTCTCAACTTTCCCTTTCCAAAAAAAACAACTTTCAACAGGGAAAAAGTTAGCACAAGCAATAATCTTCTTTTGGATTAAGTGAGAGATTATTTTCTTAGCTTCCTTCATATTTGGATACGTTATGTAAACTATTATGATGCTCATATTTATGATTAAATTCACTTGTTTAAATAATTTTGCAACAGAAAAATACTAACTATAGAGAATAAATATATAAATATCAACCTTTCTACTTTTATTATGGAAATGGTCATGAATAATGTTCGAGATAGTAAGCGATGGAAATTAGAAGCTAGACTTCATGGTGAAGTTACAGCCAATGCTCTTGCAATCGGCAGAATATTTCAAAATGATCATTATCAAAGAATTAAACGAGAAAATCTCAAAATTGAGAAATGGAGAGAATATATTTCTAAAGGACAACTCGATGATTTAGTCGTAACGGCAAAAGATTTATTTGAAGCAATTGAAACCGAAGTTAAGGGAAAGATACGCTTTCTTCCAGGTGCAAGAGTTTGGGATGAAGGAATTTATAGATGTGTTGATTTTACAGGAAAATCAAAAAAAGGTATTCCTATTTCTTGGTATGCAAAAGGAACTGATGAATTAAGAAAAAATCTTCATAATTCTTCAGATGTTGAAATAGAAATTTGGAGAAGATTGCATCATCAAAAGCCCATATCAAAAGGCGTAACAGTATTTGGTACTGAATTATCTCCAGCGATTCTAACAGAATATTTTAGTGAATCTAAATATCATAGAGATTTTGGTTCTACAAATGGTATGCCTAGACGAGTAGAATCAGTATATAATCATATTCCGTCATTAAAACGACCTCTAAAAGTAATAGGTTTCCCATATCCACATAAAGTTTCTAATATAATGATTGGATAAACTTTAATTTAAGTATCAATTAATAAAAGAATAAAGCTGTTTTTCATTAGTATTGAAAAAGAGTTCTGTAGACGTATTAAATAAAAAATCTAAACTTCAGGAGGAGACTCAAGTTGAATAGTAGGATCAGCTTCTCTTTTCTTTTCTATGTAAGCTACAGCTCTTTTACCATCACTTTTGATTTTAACTAAATCTCCTGTTTGAATTTTATGAAAGAATTTGGGTTCCAAGTCATAATAATCTCCTTCTATACCCATTGCAATAATTCCTAAATCTCTAGCAACAGTCATCGCATGAGACGTTTTACTTGCTTCTGCGCAAGTTATAATTGCTTTTTTATTTGTTGTTAGATTAGTCATCCCTGCGATAGTTTCATCTAATTTATCACAAACCAAAACATATTCTGGGAATAATTTATTTCCTCTTTTCCAAACACTGTTGTATGCATGCATAATTCTTTGTAGTCCTTCAAATCTTTCTGCTAAAGCAATATTTACAAAATCTCTGTAGTCTCCATTAGTAGCAAGTTTACTTTCTTTTCTAAATCGATCTGCTCTTTCATCTCCTTCTCCACGCAAACCGATTAAATTAGACTGACCGGTTTCAATCATTATTCTTTTAAAACCTGATTGGCTAAATGTAACATATGCAGGAAGAGATGCTTCTCCAGCAATTCCATTACAAACTTTCGATTCAATATATGGAGTACCATCAGGAATAGAAATATCTGAACAACTGCCAACTGCTAATAACTTGGGAAGTTGTCGTATTTGAACAAAAATAGGCAAAGATCTTCCATGTAAAAATGCTTCTACTTGAACTGTTCCTTCTAAATTCATTATTTTTTTTGCTCTTCTAGCAACTTGTAACGCATAATAATATTGTCCTTCTCCAATATGAGGCAGATTAAAAAGAGACTCTTCCTTAGAAGATTTAGCATATTTTTCTAATTTAGAATCTTCAAATAAATTATCTAATTCTCGCCATGAATAGTCATGAGTGCTAACTTCTTCCCCATTTTTTCCATAAAAAGATTCTAGAACTGCACCGTCTTCGTCAAATTGCAAAACTATCCTTTCGCTGTCTTTTCTGACTTGTTCTTGAATAATTACAGGCATATGATATTCCATTTCTATATCCATTTTTTCTGCATATTGTTCTACAAAATTTGAAAATACTGATTCTTTGACATCATTAATTGCTCTATATAGTCCCTCTAAATCATCAACGTTTTTTCTTGTCAAAAATCTTCCTGCAAATGAAGCTTTAATTCCATCTTCCAAAGGCGAAGATGAACGTACTACAACTGGTTTACTCAATTTAGCAAACGCTTCTTCAACAAAAAGAGAGTCGTATTTTACTTTTGTTCCATCTGTCCATTCTTGAGAAATTGGAGGAATCATAAAAAATTTCGGGACAACAAATAGTCCCGAGCTTCGAGAATAATCTGCAAGTTTAAGTAAATTGTACCCTTTTCCTCCAACTAGGTCTAAAGAATAATTATCCGCTGATTCGCTATCCCAAACAACTTTATTTTTTTCCATATTCCTTTTTGATTTCTTAAGATATTATAACTTAATTTTTATTTAATTAACCCTTTTTTGTAAAATAAAGAATAATATATTCCTTATAAATATTGAGATTAATCTTAACTTGCAAGTGAAAAAATCAGATAATATATTATTTCAAAAGAAGAATAAAATGCTCCTATCGGGATTCCTTGAAGTAGCCGATGCTTACGAAAGGTCAAGAAATCCGTAGATTTCGTAGATGTTCAAATCCCCAAAATTGTTAATTCTAATGAAGAATAAAATGCTCTCGTCGGGATTTGAACCCGAGTCACAGGATCGAGAATCCCGTATGATTGGCCGCTACACTACAAGAGCATATGATTTTGATTTCTGATTTTTTAAATAATTAAATAAAATAAAAAAATGAGCCGTGTGAGATTTGAACTCACGACCTTCCCCTTAAGAGGGGGACGCTCTAGCCAGGCTGAGCTAACGGCCCTTAATATTGTTGGACTAACATTCCAAAGCTATAATAAGTTGAATTTATTGAAAAAACCCGGCTTTTTAAAGCTTGCTCTAGAAATTAGGTTATTAGTATTAAATAACTTCACTTATTGCTTCATTGGTAAAATATACTGCCAATTCGCCTTCCTTCTTTTTGTCGGCATTCGCCTGAGTATAGTCGCGACGCTCGTTCGTTAACACTCCTCGCTGCTCCATTGAGTCATACGAATTATTGGCTCATAGTCAGGCAGTATATTTTTTGATTGTATTTAGAGAGATGTATGATGATTATATTTATGTTGTATCTGTTTAGTTTGAATTAAAAATCTAAAGACTTATAAAAGCAATTAAAGTCTATTTTATTGATATGATAATACTTGAAACATCAAAAGAAGATATTGAATTAGCAAAACAGGAGATTGAATCCTTTGTTGAAGCTAAACAATTTGGTAATCTTTTTTTGCTTAAAGATGATGGAGTTTATTTCAGATTTGGATTAACTCGAAGAGGGTTTAGAATACTGTGTGATGAAAGTATGGTTTTCAAGCACGTTTTCCCTGAGATTCCAAAAACATTCAAATTTGAAGGTCCTGTCAATCC
Source organism: uncultured Methanosarcinales archaeon (assembly GCA_964557345.1). Classification (GTDB taxonomy): domain Archaea; phylum Nanobdellota; class Nanobdellia; order Woesearchaeales; family DATGWN01; genus CAZKZU01. Next base: position 54,030 of record CAZKZU010000004.1, on the reverse strand, counting down.
TCACATAGTAAATATATTAAAAGATAAAGGTTCAAAAGTTGACTTAAAAAACCCAGAAAAAACTTATTCTATTATTAATGTTGGTGGAAATAAATTCTGCGAATTATTTTATATAAATAAAAAACCATTCCTAAAAAGAGATCCTAAATTTCGACCAGGATTTCATCCAGGAGCATGTAAAGCTCAACTCGCGAGAATTTTAGTCAATCTTTCTGGCTTAAAAAAAGGAAAAATCATCGATCCGTTCTGTGGAACTGGTGGAATAATAATGGAAGCTTCATTTTTAGGTCTTGTTGCAAAAGGATACGATATTGAATATTCAATGATTGAAAAAGCAAAAAAGAATATTGCATTTTTCAAATCCGATGCAACTGTTGAAATCGGTGATGCACTAAAATTAAATGAGACATGTGATGCAATTATCACAGAACTTCCTTTTGGATTATCGACTAAAATTGATAGAAGTGTAAATGATCTTTTACTAGACTTTCTTGAACAAGTCAAACCTTGTACTGATAAAGCAGTAATTGTAGTTCCTGATGATAAATATACTATTAAGGGCTGGAAAACTACTTTTAAACATAAAGTATACATGCATAAGTCTCTTTCAAAATTAATATTAGTTCTTGAGAAAAAAGATTAAACCTTATTTCTTAGGTTTATCTTCTAATTCTATTCTTATGTCGTAATAAACTTCATCAACTGTTTCTGCCTTAAATCCTTCTTTTAAAAGTGCAGATCTAATTGTATCATATGCATATGATTTAAGATTTTCTAAAATATAACTTTTTAATTTCTGATTAACTGGGCTTTTAGCTATTGGCGCTTTATTATCATAAACCGGAATTTTTGATTTTGTAGGACTGTTTGAAATACTTTTAGAATTATCTGTGCTTCTTTCAAAATCTTTACTTGAATAATTTGCATATGATGGTTTAATTTCATCAGAACTAGGAGTATATGCATTTCTTCCTCGCAATACAAAAACTAAAACAAAAATGTTCAAAAATATAAGAAATCCTATAAGAGAATAAATTAAAATAAAGTTAAATGTATAATCTGGTACGGCTTCTGGTACTGCCATATAATTAGAGATTTCTGAAGCTAGTTTTGGATAATCTATATTATTCATATTGTTACCAGAATTCACAACATTGCTTCCAAGTCCTAAATTTAGATTTAAACCACCATTGTTATTACTATTATATTCACTATTATTATCGTAAACAGTAGAATTATTTGCAATATCATTATATTCATTATTCGTATTATTATTTCCGCTATTATTTGTATTATTTAAATTAGATAAATTAAGGTTTGTGAAAAAAGAATCATTATAACTATTATTTCCATTGATATCAGTATTATTATTAGTTGAGTTGTTACTTAAATTATTGGTTATACCACCATTCGAATTGTTTGGAGTAGTTTGGTCTAATGTTGTTGAACCACTAAAATTTTTATAATAAAAAAAGTTACTTAATTGTAATCCAAGACTGGATTTACCATTAGTTCCAGCTATGCAATTTAAAGTTACTTCGTTATTTTTCAGTGGAACAAAAGAAGGTCCAGCTATTGCTTTTCCTTCTAAAACTAACATATCTTTGTAGCTTTCAAGCATGGTAAATCCTGCTGGATCTTCATTTACGCAATTATTAACTTCTTTCTCAGGTTCAATAGAAACATAAATCTGTTTTCCAGGTGCAAGTTCCTCAATTTTTGTTTGAATTGCTAAAAGGTTTTCATACTTAAACCCGCTCATATTTTGACCAGGACAAAGTTCTAGCCAAATATATTTAGTTGATGGATATCTATCCAGCATTCCTTTAAAGTAAAGCCAGTTATTGGAAGAATCAGTTGAATGTATTTGATCGTATAATGTTATCACGTTTCCAGAAGCATAATTAATTTCTTTTTCAGACCAAAATAAAGATGGTCCTGAATTCATTATTTTATAACCTGCGACGGTATTTTCAGTAATGTCACAACCTAAAAATCCAAAAATAGGCGCAGATGAATTTGTGTCTAAAGCAAAGGCAGGAATTGAAATAAGTGTAATTGCACTAAAAAGAAATAGCAATACTAATACTGCAAATCGCGTACACCCCTTTTTCATAACTCATTAATTGACTATTAGCTTTAAAAAGGTTTTGAGTATCGGGGCTAATATGAAACCCTCGGCCTGCATCTTTACCGCAGTACAATTTATGTTGACAGTATGTTCGTAACGGGGGAAGGTTGCAAAGTCACGTCTTGCAACCCTTGAAGTACGACGTACGAAAGGGATTTGACTGAAAGGAAAATATACTGAACGAAGTGAGATTACCCCCAACGGGGAAGTAGAACTCGCGAATACAAACAGCGAATCACTAGGACGGATGCAGACCAAAAACCGGAGGGTTTCATATTAGCCGAGTATCGGCATAATTTCCTAAAATAGAAAATCAGTGCGTACAAGATAACTGAAAAACATACCCCTAAATATATAAATGCTTGAGATATGGAAGTATTAAGATTAGTTTAAAATGAATGAAAATATGATTTTAAAGCGAGAACTGCGCAAGGTATTGTTTATTTTAATTTTTATATTACTTATAATGTTTTTAGCAACTAGCGTAATTGCTGCTCTTGATCCTGAAGCATCAACAATTTACTCCAGTCAAGATTTAGTTATCGAACAAACTATTTCAGGTGGGGCAACTATAGTCTACAGCAAACCTGGATTATCTATAATGGAGTTAAATGCAAAATATCAATTTTATCCTCTAAATACTTTTAGACAAACTTTACTTTCTGCAGATTTTCTTCCCACGCCATTAATAGTTGGAAATAATTTAACTTTTACTTGGGCAGATACTTCTGAAACAAATATCGATTTTAGTGCAAAATATATCGTAGAAACAAAAAATGAATATCAAAAAGTTGGGTCAAAAATAATTTTCCCTATAAAATCTGTTCCAAAAGACTATCAGATATATCTAAAAGAGACTGAGTTAATCGACCAAACTCCTGAAATAATCTCTCAAGCATCAGAATTAGCTTCTGGAAAAGATGATTTATTTGATGTTTCACAAACAGTAGCATATTGGGTTTATAAAAATATTAATTATGATTTAAGTTCTATTTCTCTTAATGCTCAGCAAAAGGCTAGTTGGGTATTTGCAAATAAAAGAGGAGTTTGTGATGAATCTACTGTTTTATTTATTTCAATGATGCGAAGTCTAGGAATACCAACACGATTTGTCTCAGGAATGTCTTATACGAACTCTCCCCTTTTCAAAGAAAAATGGGGTCTTCATGCTTGGGCGGAAGTTTATTTTCCAGAATATGGCTGGGTTCCATTCGATTTAACTTATGGTGAATTTGGATTTGTTGATGCAAGTCACATAATCATGAAAGAAAGTTATGATGCAGATTCAACGAGCACTGATTATACTTGGAAAGCGAGAAATCTCGATAAAATAGAAGTAACGCCCAAAGATACCTCTTTTAAAGCAGTAATTCTTAATCATACAGGAAAAGTTGAAGATGATTTTAGTCTTGTAATTGATCCAATTTATTTCTCAGTAAAACAAGGATCATATGATTTATTAAAAATTAAAGCTAAAAATAATAAAAATTATTACGTCTCATCTGTTCTAAATATTTATGCTCCTTCAGAAGTTGACTTGCCTAAAGCAATTCCTATTTTTCTTAAACCAAACGAGGAGAAATATTATTACGTTCCATTAAAAGTCAAGGAATTATCTGCAAATTACATTTATACAATACCTTTAGAAGTTGTAACAGGTTTTGGAACAATGTATTCAACTTCATTTGATGTTGCTGATGATAGAAGATATATTACTTATCAAGATATACAGGCTTTTATAGATGCAAGGCAAGAAAAAATAAACGGCACTCTTGAAATAGAATGCGCTTATAATCCTCAAATATATGAAAATGAGTCTAATTCAATTAAATGTCTATTAGAAAATAAAGGTAATACTCATATAGTTGCTAAAGTTTGTATTACTTTAAATGATGGTAAAATTACTTGTGATAATAACGAAATTGCACTTCAAAGAAATATCTCAAAAGATTTTTTCACCCAAAATTCACTTATGGGAATACAAAACGTAACTGTTGATGCTACTTTTGATGGCAATAAAATAACTAAACAAATTCAGTATACTGTTGTTCAAAGGCCTAAATTAAAAATAGAATTATCTGGCCCTAATGATACAAAACTATACGATGATTTATCAGTAAATGCTAAACTAATTAAACTTTCAAATACCTCTCCCACTGATACAGTAATCACTATGGTCGTAAACGGTCACACTTCTGATTGGGACGTTGGTGTAATTGACCAAAATACTGACATTAAAATTCCAATTAATACAAGATATTTAAACGATGGTGAAAATAAAATAAGTATTGAAGTAGGCTATGATGCAGGAAAAAGTTCAGGCACAAATATTAACATTAATACTCCGCCTAAAATTCAAGTAGATTTTTCTTCTAGTCAAGGAAATTTAAGCTCTAGTTCAGATATTCCTGAGACTGATGTTCAAGAAAGACAAACTGATTCTGCAGATTTTAATATTTATATGGAAGAAAGAACTCTTTGGCAAAAGTTTTATATTTGGATAACTGATTTATTTGATCCAGAACAATTTTTCCGTTAGGTATTATGTAAATCGAAACATATAAAAGGTAGCATTCTAAATACATTAGTATGAATAAAATTATGATTTCAAAAGGCAAATCCAATTTCAACAATCTTTTAGTCTTACCATTAACTCCTCAATTAAAAGTTCTATATACTAAAATTCGAGATAAAAATACTTCTAGAAGTGAGTTCATATTTAGTTCAGACAGAATAATGCGTCTCTTAATAGAAGAAGCACTAAATCAATTGCCAATCAAAACAAAGACTATCTCGACTCCATTAAACTCAAAATTTATAGGCGCTGAATTTGGCGGGAAAATATGCGCAGTATCAATAATTAGAGCTGGCGAATCAATGGAAAAAGCTGTTCGTGAAGTTTGTGATAAAATTAGAATAGGGAAAATTCTTATCCAAAGAGATGAGAAAACCGCAAAACCGATTTTATTTTACTCCAAATTACAATCTGATATTTCTAAACGAGATGTTTTGCTGTTAGATCCAATGCTTGCAACAGGAGGGTCTGTTTGTAAAGCAATTGAAGTATTATTAAGTAAAGGTGTAAAACAAGAAAAAATTATTTTTGTAAATATACTCTCTTGTCCAGAAGGAATTAAAAAATTACAAGATGCATATCCGAAAGTAAAAATTGTGACGGGTTTTATCGATGAATCCTTAAATTCAAAAAGTTATATTGTCCCAGGGTTAGGAGATTTTGGAGATCGATATTTTGGAACATAATTATGAGAAAATAAAAATGAAAAAAACCATATTTGCAACATATCTGCTTGTTTTACTTTCCTTTCTCATATCCATTTACTATTATCCTCAAATGCCAAACTTAGTTGCAAGTCATTGGAATGCTAATGGTGATGTAAATGGCTATATGTCTAAATTGTGGGGATTATTTTTACTTCCGCTAATTACATTGGGTTTGGTGTTATTATTATCATTTGTTCCTAGACTTGATCCTTTAAAAGAAAATATAAAACAATTTCAGTCGTATTACGAGGGATTTATTTTATCATTTACATTTTTTATGTTATTAATTCATTGCCAAATAATTTTATGGAATCTAGGAATTAAATTCAGCATGAATTTAGTTATTCCTCTTGCAATGGGTTTTCTTTTCTTTTATTTAGGTATTTTATTAAAACATGTAAAAAGAAACTGGTTTATTGGAATAAGAACTCCTTGGACATTAAGCAGTGATGTTGTATGGGATAAAACTCATAAATTAGGAGGAGATTTATTTAAATTAGTAGGGATACTTTGTTTAATAGGATTATTTTTTCAGAAATACGTCTTCCTATTTGTTTTATTACTTATCCTTATTGTAGTAATATTTTTATTAATTTATTCTTATTATGTGTATAAGGTAGACTTAAACTCCAAACCTAGAAAAAAGAAATAATTTACTCTGCTTTCTCAAAATAGTCACATTACTTTTATAGTGCCTACTTTAGTTTAGCAATAAGACTATTAAATGCATACTTCCAGTCTTTATGCCCATCAACAATGTTGTCTGTATAATTACCAATTAACCGTCTGACAGGTTCAAATGAGACGTCGTGATGATTTGTTGAAGTTACAATTTGAATCGGGATATTTAATTTTTCAGCTTCTCTACTTACCAAAATTCCATACGGTAATCCGCGCCCTTCTGCAATCTCTTGAATGTGTTTTTGAAGTTTAGTGTATTTAGTATAAAATTGAATTCCGAAATATGCATCTCTAACTGCTTCCACTCCTTCATCATCCCAATCCTTCAAGAAATGCTTCATCAAAAATTCGTCAAAGAATTCTTCTTTAGACATTTCGCTGGGTTTTTCAAATACTTGTTGCAAAACATTAACTAAAGGTCCGTCAGTAATTTTTCTAAACGTTTTAAGATGATCGATGTATTTTGGTAAAACTTCGTTAATAAAAGGCGTTTGATCCATGCTTCCAGCGGGAAAAAATAAGTCTGATGCAATTGCAATTGGTTTATCGTATGTAATCAGACTTAGTGCAGAACTATATTCGGTAACTAATTTAGTTTCCAAATTAAGTGATTCTGCGATTTTTTTTGCAACATCTGCTTCCTTATTTCGATCTTCCACAATTAGCACATAATCCTTTTTCATATTATTATTCTCCTTTACTGAAATCTCTTAATTTATTTTTAATTTAATAAAAATAATCTCCATTAGTATTTAATTTATTGTTGGGGATAGGTCTACAAATAATGTGAAAATTTAATTAGTAAAAAATATTATTAATAATAAAATTAAAAATAATTAAATTTAAAATTTGTATCTAACTGCAATTCCATTAACAATTTTGGGTGCAATAATTCCGTCTCCTTTGCTCCACAGCCCAGCATTGTATCCGATAGCGAAATTTCCAAATCTTTTCGCAAGTTCAATTTCTCCATATTCCCAAGTAACTCCTTTTGTGTTTGCAACATTTACTTCTCCAAAACTACTTAAGTTAAATTTCATCGGCAAGTCAATAGAAATATAATATTTCGCTTTAATTACGTCTTCTTCTTTTTGTCCATCTCCATTTAGCCAAACTGGTGTGCAATTTACTGTAGCAAAAATGTTTTTCGGTGTTTGTAATTTTGCTTCTAATCCAATTCCAGTATGTTGCAATTCTTCGTCGTTATGAATCCCTTGAACTCTTGCACTTACTGCTGAATCTGCTATTGCTTTAGTTAAAGTTGTTTTTCCATAAACTGCTCCATCTTCATTATATTTATCAAGATAAGTATATCCATTTATTTTTCCTGGAAGCCCATAAAAAACATTTGCTTCAGCATATGAATCTTTATTTTGCTCTCGAGCAACATAACCTATATCTCCTGATACTGACCCTGCTCTTGCAGTTCCTAATATTGTACTTAGTCCAACTAAACTAGCTAAAGTAATTGTCTTAATTGATTTGCTTATATTTTGTTTTATTTTAGTATTCATTTTTATTTCCTCCTTTATTATTAATTATTAATTTATTTTTTCATTCCTACAACAATAGCTTCCATTTGTATTCTATCAAGGCATGATGTATGTTTAAATCCAATATCTTCCATTTCTTTAAGTGCATCTTCAAGTGGCATGCTGATCTCAGGCCTCTCGTCGTATTCCATGTGTTTTATCAATTCATTTGCCCAATTTTCGTCGTTGTATTTTTTACCAATTGCTTTTAATGAATTAATTGACCAGTCGTAAGCTTTTTTGTGATCTAGTAAATTCTCCTGAGCATATTTATCTCCATTAACAAAAAATCCGGGTTGTTTTAATACTCGATAAATCTGTTCGAGAACTTTATGTCGTTCTGTTTTTTCCAAATTATGTAAAGTCCATCCAGATGCGCAAGCATCAAAAGTATTATCAGGAACTTTTTTCAAATATGTTAACATATCCTCTAATACAAAGTTTACTCTTTCTCCATATTTAGCAAGATTAACTTTTGCTTCGTCAATCATTTGTTTTTCATTATCGACAGCAGTTACAAAAATATTTTTTCTTTTTTGCAATAACGCATTTGTAGTCGGTCCAGGTCCACACCCTAGTTCAAGCACTTGATATTTATTTGTGGCGTCAAACCAAAATTGAACGTGATCTACAATTGCTTCTTGAATTTCTTTGAAGTGCGAATATGCTTGTTCAAACATTGCATAACCTCGTCCTCCAATTACTCCTGAAAAATCATGTGTTTCCATTTTTATTCCCTCATATATTTTTTTGGTTTATATGCAACAACAATTGATTCCATTTGTCTTCTAAAAGTATTTTTTACTTTTACAAAGCCAATTTGACTCATTTCTTCAATAGCCTTATTTTCAAACATAATAATTTCTGGTTTCTCGTCGAAATTATAGTGTTCAATCCATTGTTTAGTCCACTCTGCATCGCCATATTTCTGATCCATTTTTGTAAGGCAATCTTTGAATTGTTTGTAATCTCTCTTATGTTTTCTGACATCATCTTGAGCATATTTATCTCCGTTTACAAATAGCGCTCCTGGTTTTAATACTCTATAAATTTCACTTAATGCTTGGTGTCTTTGAGTGGAATTCAGATTGTGTAATGTCCAACCCGATGCAAATGAATCATAAGTATTGTCTTTGATTGTTGGTAGAAATTTTAACATATCCTCTAATACAAAATTAACCCTCCCTCCATATTTTGCAAGATTTATTTTTGCTTCATCAATCATTTGTTTTTCAATATCAACTGCTGTAACATTGACATTCTCTCTAGTTTGCAAAAGCTTATCAGTAGTAGGTCCAGGTCCACATCCGACTTCTAGTACTTTGTATGTTCCTATAGTGCATACTGCTTTACAAGTTGCAAAATATGCAATATTTTCTTGCATTTCTTTAAAATGAGGGATTAGTTCTGCAACAAGTGCATATCTTTTTCCGCCGATAATTCCTGAAAAATCATTTGTTTCCATTTTTGTTTCCTCTTTTATTTAATTTTTTATTCTCTATTTTTTAAATTATTTTTAAAGTGTGTAAAAATTAATTCGTTCCATTTTTTCTGGATTCCATCCATATCTTTGCTGTAAAACATATGGTGCAACTTTCATTGCTAGTCTTTCTGTTTCAAATGGCCCTGCGATAAAATCTTTACTAACTTGTAGACGAGCATCCCACTCTGTGCCTAATACAGTTCCAAGTTCAACTAATTTTAATAGAATACCTTTCAATTGAATTGTACCAACAATCGACTTTAACCCTTTTTCACAAGTTTGGATATAAGTTTCTAAAGACTCTTGTGAATTTTCACTGCTGCTGTTTGAAAGAAGTGTGTCAAATCCTTTGTCTACTGCAATATAAATCCCTTTTTGATTCTGATACCCTCTGACTTGGCTTTCTTTTGCTAATTTAGTCAAACTAGACTTAGTTAAGTTACATTCGCGTTCGTTCGTGTTTTGTGTCATCGTAGTATCTTATCTTTGCTTTGTTACTCTTAATAAGTACTAACACCTATTTAAACCTTATTCCACCACTACTGGTGGAGTAAATCGAAACATTTATATTGTAGAAAGTAATTACACTTTATAGAGTTGAATATATGGACAATACTTGGATAAATCTAATACAAGAAGCTGGGCTTACTGAAGGCGAGGCTAAAGTATATTTAGCTTTACTTAAATACGGGTCTACAACAACCGGCCCATTACTAGAAGAATCAGGAGTAGCTAATTCTGTTATATATAGATTGCTTGACAGTTTAATAGAAAAAGGGCTTGCATCTTATATAATAAAAGAGAAAACTAAGTATTTTCAAGCCGCTGATCCAAAAAAGATTTTAGAATATATTGACGAGAAAAAAAACAAATTAGAGGAGAAAAAAGACAAAATAAGTTCAATCCTTCCCCAATTATCCGCACTAATTAATTTCAAAGAAGACACAACTGTAAAAGTTTATGAGGGTTTTAATGGTATAAGAACTGCTTATGAACAATATTATACTAAATCAAAAAAAGGCGATGAAATTTTAACTTGGGGAATTGTTGCAGTTCAAGACGAGAAATATCACAGCTATTGGAAAATGGATCACGTACGAAGAAAAAAGTTTGGAATAACAAATAAGTTATTGTTTAATTACAATACAGATAAAGAAACTTTAATTAATAGAAATTCCTATTGGGGCTGTGATGCAAGATATATGCCAAACAAACTAATTACTCCTGCTTGGTTTATGGTATTCGCAGATGTTACACTTATTATCTTGCAGCAAAATAAAGCAGTAGCTGTAGAAATAGAAAACAAAGATATAACTGATTCATTTAGAGCATATTTTAATGATTTATGGGCACAAACAGTTTCATTTAAGAAATAGTAAAGTGCCGAATTCTTTCAAGAAAAAGTATACTGTCAATTCGCCCAACTTCTATTTTCCGGCATTCGCCTGTCGATAGTCGCGAACGCTCGTCACTATGCGTTCCTCGCTGCTCCATCAATGTAAACGTCACATTGGCTCATGAATAGACAGTATACTTAATTGCGATTTTTCTAGACGCTCATACATAATTAATACTAAGAATCTCACAATCCGAATGTCTTTTGGAATTCTTTCATTTCTCTGATTTTTTTTATGAATTCGCATCCAGCATCAGTGATCAGAATATATTCATTATTATCATTTTTAACTTTCGATATAAGGCTTTTGCTAACTAATTCCTCTAAATATGATTTCATCTGTGTATGAGCTAGATTACTCTTGTACATAAGATGAGTTGGCTTAATCCTGCCTCCTTTTTGTTGTATTGAAGAAAGCATATCTTCTATGATATCAATTCTTTCTCTTTTTCTTGCCATCAATTAGTACCTTAATGAATGTAAATAATAATAATAGGAATGCAAATAACTGTATTATTTCAGATGACACAAATCCCAATTCGCTTTTATATGTAAAAATTGAAATGAGATAGCTCAATAAAAGCAAAATAAAACTCACTCCGATAAGATTAGTCTTATAGTCTTTACAATTCGGTGCGATTTTAAAATAAGCTACAATAATCATAGTTAAAATAATGATCGCAGTAATAAAAAACACACAAATATTAAAGAAACTAAGCATAGTTGCTAAAACTAAAAGATATCCTACAAAAAAAAAGTTTGATTTTTTCTGTTCTTTATAATAAATAGAATAAAGTAAATAAAAACCTAGTAATGTTAAAAATCTGTATCCGAAATATCCTATATATACTGGTAAATTCGCTACTTCAATTGTATTATATGTATAAACTATTGCGCCAATATGTTTTTCTTCGACATCTGTAATATAAATTCGAATATGTGTTAATATTTCAAATAAGTATGAAATAAATAAAAGTCCCATTGATGCACTAAACCATAAAAATTTTTTATTTTCTGTATTAAGTTTATAATATCTAAATGCAAATATAACTAGAAATAGTAAAATTATCGCTCCAAGTAAATCAATTATTATATCTTTGCCATAAAACCAGCTTACTAATATATTAGAGTCGAACATATAGTTTCAGTATAAAACTTGTTTAAAAAGCTTATGAAATGGCACTCTAGGTTTAACCTTCCTAAGCTATTTATAATGCTTCAAACAAGTATATCTATAGAATTTAATTAGAAAAAACAATTGGTTATGATTTAGAATGCCTAAAAATCCGTGAAATATGCTCTCAACGCAAAGAAATGGATTCCCCCAAATCTTTACATGAAACGGATTTTTTGTTTTCTATTTTATATTTAAAATTGTTTCAGGAAAATGGAGGAAAAATGAGTCAAAAATACACATATAAACTAAGGGAAGAAGAGGAAGCGTCAAGCAACTATTACGTGCCAAATTTAACAAAAAATCCTTCTGATGAATATTCATCATTTTTATCGCAAAAAGCAAGAAAAAGAAAACACTGGATAGGAAAGGGATCATTTTACCCTGTTGATTTAATAACTTAAATCTTTTTTTTCTTTTTTAATCGTTTGTTTTAAATTTAGTCTATTGTTTTTTAAAACTTACTTTCGACGTAAATTTCTATAAACGAGGTCATCTTTGGTAGGAGGATTTCCAAGCGATTTTCTAAATAAATCACTATAAGTTTGAGTAAACGATTTATTTGTTTTCAATTCATCATAATCAAAAAATCCCGTAGGCTTGAGCATTCTTTGAACTGCAACTTTTTCAAGTGGCATTCGACCTACCTCATAAAAATCATTTACTGGGCTAAATACAGCAGACTTTCCAAAGTCTCCGTCGATAATCATACACACACATTCAGAGCCAGCCATGCCTGAAAGTTTTTTATCGGTTTCAGTTGGAGGACTATCTCTCATATCATAGGTGTGTGCTTGAAACGCAGAATCTTTCTTTTTAATTTTTTTAGTTAACCTTACAAGTTCCATTCCAAGCCATTCTGGTTGAAGTTTTGGAAGATTATGTGCATCATAACTGCAATGTTCCTTTGGTGGCTCATTTACTCCAATTATTTTAGCTCCTTCCGAATATGGTACAACTGCAAATTCTTTCCCATATTTTTCTTTATTTTGTTTTAAAGACTCTTCAATTTTACTCCAAATATACTCAAACTCGTATTCTTGTTCACAAGGAATTGCTCGATCAGCTCCTCCATATGCATAAACGCCAGCTGTAGTCCAATCTGTATTTCTTCCAAATAGTCCAACGTAAAATACTCTTTTATAAGTCATCGCAGAAGTATGATGATTTCTTGTTTGAATTGCTCCAACTGTAACTGCACTTTCCCAACCAAGAGTAATTAATGAATTTAAATCTCCATCCATTGTTTTTGGATATCCAACTATGTTTATTCCTGCTTCTTTGTAAAGTTTAGCTGCTTCTCCAAGATGATTATCTCCTCCCATCATAACAACAGCATAAATATCTTTATTAGCCTTAATAACCTCAGCAACCTTTGAAGAATCTGCAACTTTTCGATCAGCTCCAATTAAAGATCCCGCTAAATTTTCATCAATATCATTTTCTTTAATAGGAATAAATTTACCTGAAACTAATCCTTCAAGACCTCCGTCTGCTCCCCATAACTCAAATTTACCTGGAGCTTTGCTGTTCAAAGTTTCGTGCATCTTTTTCATTGCAGCATGAAACGAAGAAATGTGTCCACCTGCAGTAACTAGAACTATTTTTTCAACCATAATTTTACCCCTTATATTATAATACAACAAATAGTGCTTTGATATAAACATTGTCAATATATATGATATACCTTATTTATTTTGGTTTTAGATTATTTAAGTAATTCTAAGTTGTTTTAGACATGAATTAATTTATAAACAGTAATAAATTTCTAGGAAAATGTGCTTGATAAGATAATAAGTACAAAAATGAATGCTAAAATGGTAAAAATAAAAGGAAATGAGATAACTCCAACAATTGTTAAAGATTCTTTTAATAGAAGAGCTATGCAATTTAAGAACAAAATTATTACAGTATTACAAAGTATTGGCGTAAAAGCTGATGATGTAGACATTGAACTTGAAAGACTTGCAATAAAAAGAGTAAAAGCCGATGCAACATGGTATATGAATGGACATAGAATGCATTATTCTAATAACTCACAAGAAAAATACGTAGACAACTTATTTATAGTAATGAAAGTAATTGAAAATGAAGTTGCTTTAGTAATAGCTGGAACTAAGCCCATTGAAGAATTTTACTTAGAATTCAAAGAAGAATCAGACGTTGAAGATACAAGAAAACAAGCAAGAGCATTCTTTGGCTTAGAACACGATACCACTGATATTGATACAATCAACAAAAAATACAAAGAATTAGCTAAAGAATTACATCCAGATATGCCTAATGGTGATATCGACAAATTCAAAGAATTAAATCACCATCATAAAATTTTAAAAAGAGAATTGATGTAGGTATTTTTTTATTTTTCTAAAAATAACCTTTTTCCCTTTATTTTAGGGTAACATAAAACTTATAAATATATAGTTCTAAGTATTTATGTATGTTTAAGCACAAGTGCAAATCGCAAACTGCAACAGAGTATTTAGTAATCTTATCAGTTGTAATAATAATTGCCCTTGTCGTCGTAAATACTATGGGTGGATTTCCAGGAATTGGTTCTAATTCTGGCAAAAAAGTCTCTGATATTAAGTTAGCAACTGACACTGTTGGAATTGAATCTTATAATATAGGAAATTCTACTTCAACATTTAAATTAAAAAATAATTATTTTGATACCATTACAGTGACTGAATTTAAGGTTAATCAACAAGCAAATCTTACTTGTAATTCTTCTAATACAAATCCTGCATTACCGGTTGTATTAAATATTGGAGAAAGTAAATTAATTACTTGTAATGTTGTTAATAGCTCGACTTATTCAATTACAACTAAGCAAACTCCTGTTGTTGGGGTATTATATACTGATAATCTTGGTGCGCAAAGAACTGCTGGTAATGTTCAAAGTTATAATAATACGAATTCAACGGGTAGTGGTGGATCAGTAGTTGTATCTTGTCCAACAGGCTATCACAGCTCTAATGGTGTTTGTTCAAACACTTATACTTATTCAATGAGTTCTTGGAATAGATCGTATTCTGCAGGAGAAACTCTTCCAGGGGGAGTTTTTTATTCTTATGATAATTATAGTATGGGACACCCGATTGTAATGGATCACAATGGTGTATTGTATGGTGGTTATTATCGTGGTTACATTTATTCTAGTGATGAAGGGGATACTTGGACTCTTGTTGACATCTCTAATTTGATTAATGCTAGTACTAAATGGACTGTTATTGAAACTAGTTTTGATGGACAAAGAATTTGGCTTTCTATTCCAGGTGTAGGAACTTATGTCAGCAAAAATGCAGGTGTTAATTTTACATATGAAACTCAATTATCTAGTTTAAATTATTCTGATGGTATTGTAAGAGTTGTTCATTCTCCTTTCCATGCAAATCATTTACTTGCATATACAGCTCATGAAACTGGTTATGGTCAAGTTGGCGGAAGATTGTATCGATCAATAGATTCTGGTGATACTTGGCAAGATTTGAATACTGCAATTGCTTCTGCTGGTTCAGTTGGTCCTACATATTCTGATCCAGTTGCGTTCGAGCCAACTAATACAAGTACTTTTTATTATGTAAGTATGCCAAGTTCCTGTCCAGGTAGTTCTCATACTTATATTACTAATAATAATGGAACTAGTTTTTCTTCTATAACAGGCGGAACAACTTGTTATGCAAATGGTATTGAAAGAGCTGCAAATGGTGCAACAGGCAGAATATTAATTGCTGGTGCTTGTAATGCTGTAAAATACACTTCGATAACTAGTTATTCTTGGACGTCTACATCTGGCGCAAATGGAAATTGTGGTGGAGGAGATATAGTTACTGCTCATCCTCTTAATTTAAGTAAATTAATAAGTTCTAGAGGTATGATGTATAGTACAAATGGTGGAACTTCTGCACAAAGTTGCTCTGTCCCTGCTCTTAATTCAGGTGATTGGGTTGGTTATTCTCAACTTGCAAATCCAAATATAGATGGCGTATTTTACATAGTAAGTTATTATGGAAAAATTTTAAAAAGTTCAAATAGTGGTGCAACTTTTACTGCAGTTGGTGCAATTCCATATTCTCAGTATGATACTTAGAAATAATAAGAATTATACTTATTTTTATTATAATGAATAACGCAATATTTATAAATAATTCTCCCGAGAATGTTTGTAATGGGTAAATCGCAAACTTCTACGGAGTATCTTGTTATACTTGCAGTAGTTATAATTATAGCTCTTGTTGCAATAAACACTCTTGGTGGTTTTCCAGGAATAGGTTCAAATAATAATAAAAAAGTTTCCGATTTTAAACTTTCTTCTGATACAATTGGAATTGAGTCCTATAGTATTGGAGCAAATAGTTCCATATTTAAATTAAAGAACAATTATTTTGATACTATTACTGTTACTGAATTTAGGGTTAATCAGCAATCAAATTTAACTTGTAATTCCTCTAATACAAATCCTTCTTTGCCGGTCGTATTGAATATTGGAGAAAGTAAATTAATTAATTGTTCTGCAGTAAATTCTTCGAATTATGCTATAACAAATAAACAAACTCCAGTTGTGGGGATTTCTTATACTGATAATTTAGGTGCAACAAGAACTGCTGGTAATGTTCAAAGTTATAATTCAACAAGTTCTGGAAATGAAAATCAAAGTGGCGGACAACCTTATGTTCCAAGTTCAACTGTTTTAGATCTAAGAAATGGATTAGTTGCATATTATCCGCTAGATGGAAACACTTCAGATTTAAGTGGAAATGGAAATACTGGAACTAATATTGGTGCTAGTTATAATCAGTCTGGAAAAGTTGGTGGTGCATATAGTTTCAATGGAGATTCGTCTACAGTTGAAATACCAACATTAGGTTTAGGCGGAACAAGTCAAGTTACTTTTAACATGTGGGTAAAATCTAATCGAGTTTCAGGAAGTTGGACAACTCCTCTAATACGTTCAAGAGGAGGATATTATGATGCTACAATGTTAATAATAGGTGGTGAACTTCAAGGAGCAGATTCTCAAAAACTTGATTTTTTCGTTTATGATGGTAGTTTTTATGGAAATATGGATTTTAGTACAAGTATTGTTCCTGTTGACGATTGGACTATGGTAACATTTAGTATGTCTGGAACTACTTGGAAAATATATGTTAATGGCGCTCTTGAAAAAACCTATGGATACGATAGAACTATATTAGAGGATAGTACTTGGAAATTAGGTTGGGATGATTATGATGTATACAATCTTTTAGGTAGTATGGATGAAGTTAGTATCTGGAATAGAGCTTTGACTGATTCTGAAGTTACTCAGTTATATAATAACGATTCAGGTTTAAGTTTATCTTTATCTGGACCACAAGCACCGGATTGTCAAGCAGATGAAATTAATTGTAGTAATACCAATTATTTAACTTGTACTAATGGTGTTTGGGTTAATAACGGGGATGTATCTGGACATTGTGGTTTTTACATTCCTGAAAGTTTAAGTGAACTAAGAAATGGATTAGTTGCATATTATCCGTTAGATGGAAATACTTCTGATTTAAGTGGCAATGGGAATGATGGAACTAATAGTGGTGCTACTTATACTCAATCTGGAAAATTAGGCGGAGCATATAGTTTTGATGGAAGTAATGATTATATTAATGTTCCAGATTCTAGTGTATTAGATCTAACAAATCAAATTACTTTGTCGGCTTGGGTTTATATTTCAAATTATGTTTCTTGGGGGGGCATTGTAGGAAAAGGTGATGGTTCTTTTGGACCTTATTCTATGCAGTTAGGAAGTGGTAATTCTAATTTAAGATTATCTTATAATATGCAAGATCCTTGGACAAATTATTTGGATAGTAATTCTATTATTTCTCAAGGTCAATGGTCTTTAGTTACAATAACTTATGATGGTTCAAATGTGAAGCATTATATTAATGGGAATTTAGATAGAACTACTTCCTTTTCAACTTCATTTAGTCAAACTAATGCTGATATTTGTATTGGTTGTGATCCTCCTGGGGCAAATGAGTTTTTCAATGGTAAAGTTGACGAGGTTGCAATTTGGAATAGAGCTCTTGTAGATGGAGAAATTCTTCAGTTATATAATTCAACTAATGGTTACAGTTTATCTTTATCAGGTGCACAGGCACCAATTTGTGCAGCAGGCCAAACTCAATGTAATAGTACAAGACTTCTTAGTTGTACAAATGGAAATTGGGTTGATTTAGGAAATGTCTCAGGAAATTGCGGATATACTAATTCTTCTACACTTAGTTATTCTATGAGTACTTGGAATAGAACTTATTTAGCAGGTGAAACTTTGCCAAGTGGAATTTATTATCTTTATGAACAGTATGACCCAGGACATTCCGCTGTAATGGATCATAATGGAAAACTATATGCAGGCTATTATCGTGGTTATGTTTATTCGACGGATGAAGGTAATAGTTGGACTCTTGTTGATGTTTCAGGTTTAATTAATTCAAGTACGAGATGGACAGTTATTGCTACAAGTTTTGATGGGCAACGAATTTGGCTTTCTATTCCAGGGGTAGGCACTTATGTAAGTAAAGATTCAGGTGCAACATTTAATTATGAAACTCAATTATCAAGTTTAAATTATGCTGACGGTATTGTTAAAGTTTTACAATCTCCTTATCATTCAAATCATTTGATAGCATATACTGCTCGTCAGACTGGTTATGGTCAAGTAGGTGGATTAATGTATCGATCAATTGATTCTGGAGATACTTGGCAAAATTTAAATCCTGCAATTGCTTCTGCTGGTTCAGTTGGGCCTTCTTATTCCGATCCAATTACATTCGAACCAAATAATACAACAACGTTTTATTATATGAGCATGCCAAGTTCATGTCCAGGAACTCCTGGTGCATATATAACTAATAATGGTGGAACTAGTTTCACCCAAATTACTGGTGCAACAGCCTGTTATGCAAGTGGTATTGAAAGAGCTGCAAATGGTGCAACAGGTAGATTATTAATTGGTGGAGCTTGTACGCAATTAAAATATTCGCCAATATCTAGCTTTTCTTGGTCTGGAGTATCGGGTGCAAATAGTGGCTGTGGTGGTTGGGATTTAATTACTGCTCATCCTCTAAACTTAAGTAAAATGTTAATATCAAGAGGTACTCTTTATAGTACAAATGGTGGAACAACTGCTCAAAGTTGCTCTATACCTTCTTTAAATTCAGGCGATTGGGTTGGTTATTCTCAAATTGTAAATCCAAATCAAGATGGAGTATTCTATATGATTAGCTATTATGGAAAAATTATTAAAAGTACAAATGGCGGTGCAACTTTCGCTTCAGTTGGTGCAATTCCATATTCTCAATATGATACTTAGAGATATAGGTTACTATTTTTTTAGAATTTTTTATTGATTTTATTTTAATTATTATCGTCTTTTTATTCTAACTTCCACTGGACATATGCGCGCGTGAGATTTATAAATAATTGAAATACTATAATATGTTATGGTAGACAAAAATGCAGTCAGATTATTTCAAGATAAAAAAGTTAGAACTTTATGGGATGAAGATAAAGAAAAATGGTATTTTTCAATAGTTGATGTTGTTGAAGTTTTGACTGAAAGTTCTGAACCACGAAGATATTGGTCTGATTTAAAGATTAAACTTCGAAATGAGGGATTTGAGTTGTACGATAAAATCGTACAACTGAAGTTAATGTCTTCAGATGGTAAGAATTACGAAACTGATTGTGCAAGTACTGAATTATTATTACGTCTAATTCAATCTGTTCCTTCTAAAAATGCAGAACCTTTCAAATTGTGGCTTGCTAAAGTAGGAAATGATCGAATTGATGAAACTCATGATCCTGAGCTTGCGATAGATCGTGCAATGCGCTCTTATTTACAAAAAGGCTTTTCTAAAGAATGGATTAATAAAAGATTAAAAACAATTGAAGTTAGAAAAGAGTTAACCAATGAGTGGGAAAGAGTTGGTATAAATGAACCTTCTGAATTCGCAATTCTTACGAATGAAATAACAAATGCATGGTCTGGATTAAACGTAAAAGACTATAAAAAATTAAAACAACTAAAAAAAGAAAGTCTTAGAGATAATATGAATAATACAGAATTAGTTTTAAACATGCTAGCAGAAGTAGCAACAAAAGAAATCTCGAAGGTAGAAAATCCTGCTCATTTTGAAGAAAGTAAAGAAGTTGCAAAAAAAGGTGGAACTATTGCTGGAAATGCAAGAAAAGAGTTAGAAAAAAGAATCGGAAAAAAAGTAATCGCTTCTGAAAATAATCTTGATCTTAAAAATAAAAAACAGATAAATTAATTTATTTCAATCCTATTTTTTCTTTTAGCGAAGGAACATATGCTTCAATTCCAATTTCTTCTAATTTTTCAGCAAATGAATTTGATGCTTCTTCTTCACCATGACACACAATTGCTTTCATTGGATAATGTGTTAAACTTTTAATCCATCTAAGGAGATTTCGATAATCAGCATGACCTGAATAACTGTCAATTGACTCAACTTTTGCTTTAACTGCTACTTCAGTTCCAAGTAACCTTGCAACTTTAGCGCCATTTTTGATATAATACCCAAGTGTGCCTACTGATTGATATCCAACAAATAAAATTGTATTTTTAGGATTCCAAATGTTATGTTTAATATGATGTTTGATTCGTCCTGCATTACACATGCCTGATCCTGCAATAATTATCATAGGTCCTTCTGCATCATTAAGCTTCATTGAATCTTGAACTGAATTTGTAAATTTAAGTCCTTCAAAGTCAAAGGGATTATCTCCTGCTTTAAGTCTTTTAGAAGTTCTGTCATTATAAAAAGAACTATATTTAACAAAAACTTTTGTTGCTTTTTCTGCCATAGGCGAATCAATATAAATCGGCATTTTTGGAATTCTTTTCTTTGTAATTAACTCATCAATATCGTATAAAAGTTCTTGAGTTCTTTCAATTGCAAAAGATGGTATCAATAATTTACCGTGTTTTTCAAAATTATCATTTATTACTTGCGCAAGTTTATCTTTTCGCTCTTCAAGTGGCGCATGAACTCTGTTTCCATAAGTTGATTCGCAAAATAAATATTCTGCTCCTTCAAAATGATCTGGATCAGGAATAATTGGTGCCCCGTACTGTCCGACGTCTCCCGAGAAAATAGCTGTCTTTATTTTTCCCTTTTCTTTTAATTCAACTCTAATTGATGCTGCTCCTAAAATATGGCCAGCATTAAAAAATCGAACCATCATTCCTGGTGCTGCTTGAAATTCTTGATTGTATTTTATAACAACAAAGTGCTTCATTGCTTCAATAACATCTTTTTCCGTGTAAAGAGGATTTCTTGGAGGAAGTGCCATTCTCTCTCTTCTAGTATTTTCTTGCTCAGTATCCATCTTTTGAATGTGCGCAGAATCTAGTAAAATAATTTGAGTTAACTCCTTAGTTGGCGCAGTGCAATAAATTTTTCCTTTAAACCCTTCATTTACTAATTTAGGAATTCTTCCACAATGATCAAGATGAGAATGAGTTAGAAGCATAGATGTATACTCTTTAGCATTAAATCCAAAAGGTTCAAAATTCTTTTTTGAAAGTTCCTTACTTCCTTGAAACATACCACAATCAATTATAATTTTAGATGCATTAATGTGAACGCCATAGCAAGAACCTGTAACCGTTTTAGCTGCTCCAAATAATTGTACGTCCATAATTATACTTCTTGTGGTCTTCGCTTTTTATATGTTTCTGTTTTTGTTGGAATAAAAAATATAATCATCCAATTAGTATGCTCTCCAAATTCTGTAAGGTATACTGCCTGTTCATGAGCCAATATTGCGTATGTCTCGATGAAGCAGCGAGGAACGCATAGTGACGAGCGTTGCGACAATAAACAGGCGAATGCCGGCAAAAAGAATACTGGCGAATTGGCAGTATACCGATTAAAAGAAGCTATAATTGAAGTAATAAGTATGAGACCTACTTAAAGAATTATTAGATTATACATTCTAAGCCGTAAAATACATTTTTAATTTATTAGAACTATTATTATTAGTATTATTATTTGTATTATCTGATTCAACAACAATCATTTCGTCTTTTTGGGATTTCTTTTTTCTACTTTGAGTTTTAAGCAAGTTCTCTTGTAAAAGTACCAAATCTGCGTCTAAGAACAGCTTTTCAGTTCCATCATCGCTTCTTAATTTATATTTAGCTAAAGACATACACTCAAATAAATGTCGAAGATTTAGCCTTAAGCAAACAATTCTTTCACTATCTGAATCTGCCATAAGATCATCAGAATCATTCATCTTGCTTTTTTTCATAGCACGATAAAATCTTATTTGCGGTTTAGCATCAATAGAAATAAGAATCAAATTTGATTTTTTTTGAAGATATGCAATTTGTGAAATTAATCTGATTCCTGAAATAACTGCTATTTTTCCTTCAACTTTATTTAAAATGCTTCTAACTAAGTAATCTTCGCCATATTCTTTAGACATTTTGTATGCAAGATTGTTAAGGTTTTCTCGAGTAATAGGTATTTTTTCAGCTCTAGCAGTTTCAAAAATTTCTTTACTAGCATGAAAATGTTTAATTTTAAGTTTTTTAGCAATATAGTCGCCTAAAGTATCCTTTCCCGACGCAATTGTACCGACAATTCCAATTATTGTTTTCATTCCAAAAGTCGTGCGAGGCCATCGATTTATTAAGTTAACTAATTCGTTCTCACAAATTAGGAGTCTTAATTAATAATTTTAAAAGTGCATTATTTTTACTCCTGGAAAGTTTTAAAAAGGCAAAAGTTTTACCTCTTTTATGGCAGATGAATTAACATTATACTTTGCAGTTGGCTTAATTGACCCAAGCAGTAAGAGTTTATCAGATGAATTAATTGCTGAACTTGACACCAGAAAACAATTTTCTAAAGACTTATATGGAGTTCTTTTTACAACTTGTCTTCAAAATGATGCTTTGAAATATAGCTCAATAGATGAGATAGCAAATCCTTTGAAAGTTAATACTGACTTTGTTAAGGACAAAGCAAGAACTTTAGAAATAGCGCTTCAAAATGTTTTAGTTAGCAATGGAAAAGTTCCTGATCAATTTATTGAAGAAGTAGAAAACTATATTAGCTCCTCACGAAATTATGTTGATTTAATATCTCCTCCAGTTGCAATGAATCGAGAAGTTAAAGACCTGGCTATGCACTTAGACCAATCTCCAATAGATATTTATGTAGTTCAAGGAGATCGTAGAACTGCTTGTTTTGTGGATAAATTAGCAAGTAAATTAGTAAATATTTATGCTCAAGACAAAAAGCAAAATAATTTGCTAGTTGCAAAACAAATGCTACTTCATTAATATTAATTTGAAAACAAATAATAAATTCAAAATGACAGACACATCAACATTATACATTGCAGTTGGACTTATTGATCCTAATAGTAAAAGCGTAGCTCTAGAATTAAAAAGAGAACTAGATGTAAGAAGAGATTTTTCTAAAACATTAAAAGGAATTCTTTTAACAAATTGTCTTCAAAATGATACACTTGCATTCGGATTTAATGTCTTTTCAAATCCTTATCAAGTTAATACTGATATATTACAAAATGAAATGGAACCTTTTGGACAATTACTTTTACCAACTTTATCTAAAGACTGTAAAGTTCCAGATGATTTTATTACAAAAGTAGAAGAATATAGAAAAAATTGTATTGCTTTTGCTGATTCAGTTTTTCCTTATATGGCAGAAGATAGAGAAGTAATTGAGTTAGGTAAACTTTTAGATTCCTCTCCAATAGATTTATTTATTGTAAAAGGTAATCTTCCAGGAAATAGAGATGCAGGAGAATTAGCTTTTAAACTCGCATCATTTTACAAAAAACAAAAACAAGCAAATGATCTTATTGTTGCACTAGACTGTCCATTTTATGGCAAATTTTAATTTTTAATTATAATTTCTAATACAGATTTATTCGTTTTAAATATTATTCATACTAGTTTTTTTGTTTAGACTCTTTTTTTGTAGTACTATAACTTAAGCAGCAAAAACTAAAGTTTCTAAATTTCCAAGTTCCTCAACTACTTGATCTGTTGTTTCTAACTTTTTAATTAATGTCGGAGAAATATCTTTAACGCTTCTATAATTATGATTTTTCAAAAGTTCTTGATATAAAGGATTATCAGTAGAAATCATCTTAATTCCAATTCCTCTTGCTTCTTCGTTTCCTCTTTCTGCAGGAAACCCTAAGACATACATTTCTAAAATGTCTTCTTTAAATTCAGGCATACCAGTTCTTTTCAAAATTATAAGTTCGTATGACAAAGGATCAGGTAAAACTGTTAATTTAGATTTTCCTTCTATTCTTCGAGAGACATCTTCTGCATATGCATCTTTTGTGCTCTGTTCAGTCATATATGGTATTAGGTCTATCATTTGGGTATTTATTGCAATGGGGGATAACAAACAGCTATTTAAAGGTTATTATAATTGCTACTTAAAAAAGAATATTTTTAATTGATTATTTATAGCTTAGATTTTAATGCCCTTTTCATTATTGTTTAGGTTCTAAGACTTAATGATACTTTTCTAATTATGTGCTTTAGTTAATATAGCAATCTTTATTAATGCCGTTGGCATACACTAATTATGGCAAAAACTATTTCACAGATTACCGAGAAAAAACCTCTTTCTGGATGGAAAATTTTCTTAATTGTATTAGCATCTATTTTTGGAGCATTTTGTCTTTTTATATTCATAATTATATCTCTTATTTTTTCAGGAAGTTCAGAAACTGATTCAACAGGTAATGTAGCTCTAATTCCATTAAATGGAGAAATCACAACTGCAACAAGCGGTGGATTTATGAGTAATGACGTTTCAACATCTTCTCAGTTAGTTAAGTGGATTGGAGAAGCTGAAAAAGATGATTCTATTAAAGCAATAGTTATTGAAATAAATAGTCCTGGTGGAAGTCCAGTTGCAACTGATGAAATAGTTAGAGAAATAAAAAAATCTACTAAGCCAACAATTGCTGTTATTCGAGAAGTTGGTGCATCTGGCGCATATTGGGTAGCATCTTCCTGTGATAAAATTTACGCTAATCGAATGAGTATTACTGGAAGTATTGGAGTAATTGGAAGTTATGTTGAAGTTGAAGGATTACTAAACAAATATAATATGACTTATCGAAGACTAGTTGCTGGAAAATTTAAAGATATTGGCAGCCCATTAACAACGATGACAACAGAAGAACAAAATTTATATCAAGGTATGTTAGACAAATTACATTCTTACTTTATTGAAGATGTTGCAACAAACAGAAATCTTTCTGTAGAAAAAGTAACTGAAATAGCAACAGGCTGGGTTTACTTAGGAGAAGATGCAAAAGATCTTGGTTTAATTGATGAAGTCGGAAATTTAGATGATGCGAAGGCATATTTAGAAGAAACATTAAATACAACAGTAACTTTCAAAACATATCAAAAACCATCTAGTTTCCTTGAATTACTTTCAGGCTCAGCAGAGACAAGCATAAACAATTTTGGCATGAGTATAGGTCAAGGCTTAGGTAATTCAATAAAATCCGAAGACAAATATAATATTAAGTTTGAATAATTTTTATTCCAATTTTTTCTATATATCGCTTATTTTTCTGTTTTTGCTTTTTCATTCTTATAACCTAAACTTATTTAAAACCATTAAACTTTCTTTTTGTATAATGGTGGCAATAAATGATAGTTCTCTAAGAATTTCTCTAAAAAGAGAAGTAGATGAATCTTATGATTTAGTTTTCGGAGAAAATTTATTTCCTCAAATTGCAATTGACTTAAAACAAAAACCTCTTGGTGATAAATACGCAATAATTACTGATTCTAATGTACAAAAGTTATATGCTACTTCTCTTGAAAATAGACTCAAAGATGAAGGCTTAATTGCATCTACATTTTCATTTGAAGCCGGAGAGCCTAATAAAAATATAACTAATTGCATGAAAATAATGAGAGATATGAGTAGAGAAAAATTTGGAAGAGATGTTGCAATTCTTGCACTTGGTGGAGGAGTTGTCGGTGATATGGCTGGATTTATTGCAGCAATTTACAATAGAGGCGTTCCATATATTCAAATTCCAACAACAGTTCTTGCTCAAGCAGATTCATCTATTGGTGGAAAAACTGCGGTAGACACTGAATTTGGAAAAAATTTAGTTGGAGCATTTAAACAACCAGAAAAAGTATATTTAGATATTTTAACACTTAGTACTCTAACTCAAAGAGATTATTCCTCAGGACTTGCTGAAACTATTAAACATGGAATGATTCAAGACTCTGTATTTTTTAATTATTTGTTCGAGAATATTCAGCTGATGAATGCAAAATCTCCTGCCTTCTTGCTCAATATTGCAAAAAATAATTGTAGAATTAAAGGAACTGTTGTAGAAATAGATCCTCATGAAAAAAGTTTGCGTCGAATACTAAATTACGGTCATACTGCAGGTCATGCAATTGAAAAACTAAGCGTAGACAAATTTGATAGAGAGCAAAGTAAGAAATATTTATCTCATGGCGCAGCAATTTCAATTGGGATGATGGTTGCAGGTAGAATTTCAAATACATTAGGTTATCTTTCAAAAGAAGAATTAGACAAGCAAGAGTTTTTACTTGAAAAAGCAGGTTTACCAACGACAATTCCTTTTGGACTCATAAATGAAGACATTATCGAAGTAACTTCAAGAGATAAAAAAGCAAAAAATGGTCAAGCAAGATATGTACTTCCTGTTGCAATAGGAAAAATGCATGACTTTAATGGAACTTATGCAACGTATGTTGACAACAAAGTTGTATTAGAGGCACTTGAAAAAACAAGATAAATTATTAAACCTCAAATATTTTTATAATTATGGCACATATAAATATTGAAATTAAAGCAAAAAGTGACAATTTAGATGAAGTAAGAGCTATTTTGCAAATGCATAAAGCTGATTTTAAAGGTCTTGATCATCAAATAGATACCTACTTTAACGTTCCTTTTGGTAGACTTAAATTGCGAGAAGGTAATATAGAAATAGTTTAATTCATTATGACAGGGAAGATAAAGAAGGTCCAAAGCAATCAAATGTTATTTTATACCGATCTCAACCAAACTCCTCATTAAAACCGTTATTAACAAAAGCTTTAGGCATTCTAGTCATAGTTGATAAGCAAAGAGAAATATATTTTATCGACAACGTTAAATTTCATCTAGATCGAGTAAAGGAACTAGGCACATTCGTAGAAATAGAAGCGATAGACAAAAATGGAATCATAGGAAAATCTAAACTTCTTGACCAATGCAATAATTATATGAATATGTTTAATATTAATCCTGCAGATTTACTTTCAGTATCTTATAGCGATTTGTTACTAAGAAGATAAATTTTGGATAAATATTTAATAATCATGAATCTTTAATCTAAAAAAATAATTAAATTATCTATTTTTAAACTAATTCTGCGTTTAATTATTGCTTAAAAGAATCGCAACTTTTATATATTCCTATGTCTTCCCTTATTGTATGGCAAAGCTAAGTGGTTATCTTCATTGAAGGTCAATTTAACCCTATTCTAGCTCTAAACTTTAAAAAAATCGTTTTTTTCCATCCTCTTCTAGCGCTATTAAGCATAAAAGTTATTAATGCTGACTTTAATTCAAGAGTTAATTAAAAAAGACTAAAAAAGTCTGCTAAACAAAATACTGATACTATACAACAAAATAATTGAACAAAAAACAAGAGGAAAAATGGAACTACAAAATGCTAGAGGAACTAAAGATTATTTGCCTGAAGAAATGATTGCACTAAATGAAATTATGTCAAAGTTAAAAGTATATTTTGAAAGTGCTGGGTTTAATCCAATTACAACTCCTGCAATTGAAAGAGTTGAAATATTATCTGCAAAATATGCAGGTGGTGCGGAAATTCTAAAAGAAACTTTCCAGTTTGAAGATCAAGGTAAGCGAAAATTAGGCCTTAGATACGATCTTACAGTTCCATTTTCAAGAATAATCGGTCAAAATCCTCAACTTAAATTTCCTTTCAAAAGATATCAAATGGAAAAAGTTTACAGAGATGGCCCAGTTGGTCCAGGAAGATATAGAGAATTCTGGCAATGCGATATTGATGTAGTTGGCGCAAAATCAATGAAAGCTGAAGCAGAATTACTTAGTATTGTTCAACAATTCTTTTCCAGCTACGATTTCCAAATAAATGTAATGATTAACAATAGAAAAATCATGAACTCAATTCTTGACAATTTCAACGTCGATAATAAAGGTCCAGTCATACTTGTACTTGACAAATTCTACAAACTAAAAAAAGAAGAATTAGTAAAAGAATTACTTGACTTAGGTTATTATAAAGATGAATCAGAAAAAATGATTGATTATTTTGAAAAATTAACCAAAGGAACAAATGAAGAAATTATTTTAGAATGTGAAAAATTAATTAAAACTGATGAAGGAAAATTAGGAATAGCTGAACTAAAAGAAGTTTTCAATCTTTCAAGTGCGTATGGCGTAACTTGCCTTAAATTCAATCCAATGTTAGCAAGAGGATTATCTTATTATACAGGAACTGTATTCGAAACAATCATTCAAAACAACGCAATCACAAGCAGTGTTTGTGCTGGTGGAAGATTCGACAAAATGATTGGCGACTTTTTAGAAAGCAAAGAAGAATATCCTGCTGTTGGAATTAGTTTTGGAGTAAGTAGAATATTTGATGCACTTGTTGCAGCAGAAAAGATTAAAACAATAAAAACAGTAACGAAAATATTAGTAATATCGCTTAACGAAGACAAAACTGCAATTAAAACAGTTTCAGCTCTTAGAAAAAATGGCATCAATGCAGAAATCGACATAGTAGGAAGAACAATAAGAAAAAATCTAGACTATGCAAACGTTATGGGCATTCCATTCGCTGCAATAATAGGCGAAAATGAAGCAAAAAGTGGCAAATTAATGTTAAAAAACTTAATCACAGGCGAACAAAAAGAAGTAACAGTAGACGAAGCCTCAGCGATAATTAAAGGTTAGATTTTCAAAAGATTTAGATAAAATACCAAAAGCTTATACCAAAGATGAAGCCAAAAGTATACTGCCTAAATCGTGAGCATTAACGACGTTAACCATTAAACCATAGCGACGGGATGTTCCCCGGAGCGTAATGGTAATTACATTTATTAGGAGAATGCGAACTCGGCAGTATACTTTTGAGAAAGTTGTGTGTAAAGGTAAATTACGTGAGAGAAAAAGCTTATAAATCATTAATTTTTCATTTAAAATAATCATCATTCAGCAAAGTTTGAATGTTCATCATAAGGAATGTGGTGTAATGGTAACATGGGGGTCTGTGGCACCTCCGTCGCGGGTTCGATTCCCGCTATTCCTTCTTTTTATAAATTATACTTTCTTAAAAGTTATAAATTTTTTAAAACCCACTCTACATCCTCTTCAATTCTTATTTATATCCAAGTACTTCAGTAATTACATTTCTAACTGCAGTTTGTGCTATTTCATAATCCGAAAGTGTTGCAACTTGTGTTTTTCTTAAGTTTGCTGTACAATCTATAAGCTGTTGATAACTTTTTTGCGTTTTAGGATTAGTAAAAGGAGATAGTTCTGCAATTAAATCCAAACTTATTTTTGCAATACAAAAATAATCAATATCTTTTGGATCATTTTTACTTTTTTCTGCTCTATCCTTCAATGATAATAAATTTATAACTATTCCGTCGATAAATTGTTGAGCTGTTTCTTCTGTTTTTATTTCTGTTAAAGTTGTACTCATTGTATTTACCTCAATATATTATTGTTCTTAATATTTTATACTATATATTTACGATCTTTTTTTCTTGTCTCTGTCGATGTTAAATAATTAAAAAATACTACAAGCCCTACTAACCCCGCTGTAAGTTGTATACTCGAATAAAAATTTTTATCTTGCTGAAGTTTATTAATTTCAGTGTACTTTGTTTTAACATAATTGTTTCGCATTAATATTCCATACCTGTTCATATTTGTTGCAATATTTTCACATGAATCAAAATTATTCTTTTTTGCGTCTTCAAGTTTACTTTCAAGTGAAAAAAATTCGCAAATTACTCCTGGTATTTTTTTAAGTTCAGTTTGTTTTTTTACAATTTCAGCACTTTTAATGTGACCGTACATAAACGCGCCTACCAGTGTAGTTCCAAACACGATTTTTTTTAACACTGAATTTTGATCTTGGCTCATACAAATATTTATCCTAAAGACAATCCGTCCTTATTTAGTTTATTTTTATCTTCCTGACTTATTTCTTGATCTAATAATCCCAAAAATTCGCCAATTGAATCTCCAAGTCCTGCTTTAATTTGCCCATAAATTTGCTCATCTGAAACTGAACTAGTCAAAAATTGACCTTGAGGAAGAGGAAACTTTATTTGCCAAGGATTGTATATATTTTGACTCCATTCGTTATATGTAATTAAACAATCAGGATGATTTGCAAACAATCTTTGATTAAGTAATGCTCTAGTAGAAGTTATTGTATTAGATTTTATTTTATTAAATAAATCCTCATCTTTAATTTTTTCAGACCAAATTTTCTCACTTGAATTTCCTGTCTCTTGTCTTTCAACAGCTAAAATATGACTTAGATTAGTAAAATATAAAGTTTCAAATGGCTGATTGGTTGCTCCCGGTTTTTGTAAACATCGGAATTCCTCTTGAGTTTTGACAGGTGATTTTTCAGATCCATTTACGGAATTCCGACTGTGCTCAAAATACGGCAGGGGGTTAGATTGTGAATTTGCGTTTGATTTACTTGACTTGATGTCCCCTCTGCCGTTTTTGACAAACCAAAAATAATATTCAGAGGGACTTTTTTCAAGATCATACAATAAACGTCTAGTAGAAAGAACTGCATTTTCAAGCTGTTCAACAGAATTATAAATATGTCTAACAAATAAAGGAATTCCTCCATTAAATGCCTCCCGTAAGACATATTGTTTTTGTGCATTTGTAAGATTCATGATTTTTCCTTGCAATTATTGTATTTTCTAATTTTTTTAAGTTACATCTTAATTTACTATTTCAGCAGCAAAATAAGAGTGTTTCTAGCTTAACTTGAATAAAAAGAAGTTTTTTTAGTTTATAACGTTTATCGTAACTTCAGAATAATAACAAAACAACGGATTTGAGCGTAAAAAGCTCAAAAAAGTGTCCTTTAAAGTATTCAATAACAAGAAAACTATAAATCTAATAATTTAGAAAATAACTTAACTTCTAACTTTAATCATACCTGTTTGATTTTGCATTTTCTTAAAATCTTCGTCTAGTAATAACAATGATTTACCTGCAAAATATTTTCTAACCAAAAGTATCTTTTTTCTTTCTAGTGCCTCAACTATATCTTCAACTAAATATATAGGATAATCTGCTCTTGCAGCAATTTCTTCATGGCTTAAAGGTTCAGTTGATGTGTATAGAACCAAGAATATTTCTTTTTCCTTTGGACTAAGTTCAGTTTTAGCTGGAAATATGATGGATGATTGCTGAGTGTTTTGACCTTTTAAAACAATAGAATAAAGCTCGTCTAGCTTATTATTAATTTTATCTATCTTTTGGCTTAATTCTTCTAGATAATCGTAATTAGCTTGAATTTCAAGGCTATTTTGGTTGATTGCATCAAGGTGATCAGTTAATTCTTCACGCATATCGCCCATAGTTTCTGTGAACTCTTCTTTAATCTTGTTTAGTTCTGAAAACTTATCGATTGTTAGTTGCAAATTTAATTCCCCCTGTACTTTGCATTTTCTTACCCCTTTAAATATATTATGTTTTTTTTAAAATCAAAACACATGTTACTAACTAAAAAGTGATTATTATATTACTAAAGTACTTTATTTTTTCTTTGATTTTCTCGAATATGCGAAGTCAGAGAAAAAACATAATCTAAAAAATTAAATTAAGAGTAGGTTATTAAACAATATAAATATACTTACAAAATATAATAATTATTTTTTAGTAAACCTTATATATTAATATTTATTTCAATATTCATATGATACCAAGATGGGTCTATAAATTAATGGCTGAAGAAAGAGCAAGAACTCGTTTACCCTGTCCTCCAAGGCAAAAAGATTTAGGTGCACTAGTCGATAATGATGGGAAAGTTGAACCTGCTACAACAAGATTGGCATTTCCAGGATATCAAGATCCGCCTTATCAACCAGGTCAAGTAACTCCTCCTCAAAAATATTCTTAAACGATTTGATTATCTGTTTTAATTTGATACGATTAGCGATATTACCATTAAACCCGCGAAATATTTAAAAAGGCCCCAATAACTTCTGTATTTATGTCAGACAATAAAATGAGAATGCCAAGCAGTACTGCTGGTGTAGTAAACTTTTCAGAAGAAACTCACAGTAAATTTCACCTAAAACCTGGTCATGTAGTTGCTGCAGTTATAATAGTAATAATACTAATTGGCGCATTACATTATTTCGGTCAAAATTGGGTTTAATTAATATACATAATTTAGATTAATTAATCTGATGATAAACACAAACTTATAATTTTTTAAAAATCAGTTATACAAAACTCACAATGATGCCAGGAATGAATTCTAGACAAGCGCAACAAATGATGCGTAAAATGGGAATGAACCAAACAGAAATGGACGTTTCCGAAATAATTATGGTTTTAAAAGACAGAAAATTAGTTTTTCGAAATCCAAATGTTTCTAAAATTACTATGATGGGTCAAGAGACATATCAAGTAGTTGGATCACCAAGAGAAGAATCATTAGAAGACGAAGAAGAAGCAGAATTAGTAATTAGTGATGATGACATTCAAACTGTTGTAGATCAAACTGGCGTTTCAAAAGAATTAGCAAAATTGACTATTGAAATAACACAAGGCGATTTAGCAGAAGCAATTCTTAAATTAAAGAAATAAGTAGTATTTTAGTTTTTTTGTTTAATTAATTTGTTTATATTGTTAAAGTTTTTCTGCAGAATGATAATTAGTCAAATATTATATGCATAATTATTTACCTTACTTGTTTAGCTCGATAACAATAAAGTTATAATTATTTCTATTAAAAACCGGAACTAAGCATTCTCTTAAAACAGATTTTGCATTTACTCCATTTCCATAAGCTTTTGTTCCAAGATTTTTTTCAGAAGTAACTTTTTCAGCAGGTGCTAAAATGCCTTGATATGCACCTGCAATAAGATTGCCTAACTTTTCTGCACTTATTCGAGAATTAACAAATCGTGATCCAGAGTTATACAATAGTATTTCTAAATGTGACGCGCCTTCAAAAGATATGACTCCGCCTTCTGCAGTTAAACTAGCTCCTTTATGAAGTGGTCCTTCATCCTGTATACTGCCTGAAATTTCTCCAACCTGAGAGATATATAATTTTCCTACTAGTGCATATTTTCCATTTTCATGAGTATATGTCCCATTAAACTTGTATTCTGTTAATTCTTTAGTTGCCATTTTAAATTAATATTTTACCTGTTATTAATATATATTTCGGATATAATTTTTAATCTTTTTTTACAGGATCTAAAATAGTAGTTAATTCAACACTTTGTAATTGAGCTTTACCAAATACATCTTCCGCCTTTTTAGGGGTTTCATAAATGCCGGATATGCCTAAGGTTTTATTCGTAAGTCTTATTTTTGAGTCATCCCATGCACTTCTATTTATTTGAATAATTAGTTCTAAAACATTACTTACTCCAAGTTCTTCTACAGTTAATTTTCCCATTACTTCTCCTCTAGAAACAACTTTAGTATATGAAGTATCTTTTATAGATCCTGAAATATTTCCTGCTCCGTCAATATCTACAACAGCATCTAATTCTCCTTTATTTCCGCAAAATGCGTAAATTCCACTAAGATTATAATATACCATATTTTAAAGAAAACCCTTTTTTATTTATATAATTATTCCTTTATTCTTCCTTTGCAATAGCAAAAGCGAAAATAAATATGTTTCATAGGGTAAAAGTATATAAATGTCCTTCCTATTTCTTCAATAAATGGAAGAGTTTGCGTTGAAAATCGATACCGCGAGAAAAAAAATCTACGTTGCAGAATATATGCTTGGAAACACATACGCTATGTTAAAAGAACCAAAACTTCTTCTTTCCATATTAGAAAATATTAATCTTGCATACATGAGTGCAGTTGAATCAATTCTGTACTATGAGCGTTCATTAAAAAAAATCCCTCCTTTTTCTAAAAATCCAGACATCATTATAGACATTTATACTGATAAAGTCCAAAAGAAATATAAACTAGATGCGAAATACCTTAAAGTTTTGGTGGAAATAAAAAACCTGGTTGATGCAAGACAAAATGCTTCAACTGAATTTCAACGAAAAGAAAATTATATAATAGCGGATGATTTTGAAAATTTAAAAAAAGTTACTCCAGCTGACATAAAAAAATATATTGATACATGCAAAGCGTTTGTGCATGAAATAGAAAACGCAATTAAACCAGTGAGTGAAAAACAATGACTAGATTTTTAGATGAAGAAGTATCTTATTTTGACAAGGGCGTAGATGAATTAAAGAGAGTAGACCATTTAATCTACGTAAGTTTAAAATATACAAGAACTGTTGATGTAATTAAAAATACAATTAATAGAATGATTGCTTGTTTTGATCATGTTATTGAAGGACTTCTAAAAGTCGCTGAAGATAGAGGCCAAATTTTTGAAATGCCTTCAGCACCTGGTGCAAGAGTTAACGAAGTAAAAAGATTATATCCAAACGATGAATTGATTAAAGAAATGTTAAATTTCTATTCTTATCTAAGAAAAGTACATAATGCAGAATACGAAGCATCTAGAGAATTTAGAAGACATGTAACAATGACTGCTAAAATGCAAGATGGCTCTATAGAAGAAGTAAATATTGACCGAATTACAGAACATTACTTTAAATGCAAACAATTAATGGTTGAATTTAGAAAATATTTCTATCACGATCAATAAATTTACATCACCAATACATTTTCTTTAATGTAAAAACAATCTTATCAGTCCAAATTGCATCAACTACACCAGAGAATTCTTGTTTAAAATAGTCTGCTGATTTCTCGTTAAGTTTCTTTTCGGGATTTTCAAGGCAATGTAATACGTCTAATTTTACATCAACAGGAGTTTTCTTGCACTGGAATGCATAAATTAATTCTTTTCTAAGAACATCTTCTTTTTCTTTTTGTTTATCTTCCCAATATTTTTCATAATTAAACGATGAAAGCTTAGGTGTATCTATTCCTCCTTCAAAATTAGCTCCAAGTAACTTTGCTCCAGAATCGTGTTTAGATATTTTAGCCATAACTAACATATGCATATTTTGCAAAAATCTATGTCTATCTTCGACAGCAATAATGTCTGAGTATCCTTGTAAAACTAAATTCATAGCAAATGGACTTGGCATTGACATATCAAATATCGATAGCTTTTGTCTTCCTATTTTTACTTTCTCAGCTACCTTTTTAGCATTATAAACGTCCATTAAATCTTCCATTACTTCACGTTGTGCTTCTTTTAATATAATAAAGTCAGGACTTATTTTTCGAGCTGCTTTAAGGAGAATCTGACTACTTACTTGTTGATTTCCAAGTCGACGTTTATGTCCCATGTAACTGCGAAGAATCATAAATGATCTTTCTGCACAATGTCTAAATCGCCGTCTAAGGATTTCAGTATTTTCAAGTGCATATTCTAATATCTTTCTAAAATCATGCTCTTCAAGTAATTCAGGTAATCTAGCAACTTCAATAGTTTTATTTGCCGCCAAATAAAAACCATTATCATTTAATCCAACTTCAATATCAAGATGATGGTATCTCCCAAGTATATATGCAAAAACACGAGAAAGAGCTTCATTAACTCGTCGTCCATTTAATGAATGGAAAATGTGATAATGTTTATGAGTATTAAAAATATCGTCATAAAATATTTCGACAACAAAATTGTCATTTTTTGGAAAAGATTGCTTATTAAATAAATATTGTTCTGCATTATAATTAAAAATAGCTTTTGCTGCATTCTCGTCAACATAAAGATAGTCATGCAGCATTTTTAGAAAACTATCGCTATCGGCAAAAAGACTTCCAGTGTGGACAACAGATTTTTCCGCTTCTCGCTTAATAAACGCATCATGCATTTTCCCTCGAAGATGTTGAACACAATTTGCTAAATCAAAACTAAGTGGTAAAGTTTCAGAAAACCATCTTGGAACTGTTGGAGTACGATGATTTGCAGCAATTACTTGTGCAGTCATTCCCCTTGCAAAATTAAATTCATAAACATCTCCTCCGAGAACAAAAGTATCTCCTTTTTTTAATTTTTCAAGGAAACCTTCATCAATCATACCAATAGGATACTCTCCAATTTTAACAAGAATTCCGCCTGATGAAGGAATAGTTCCTAAGTTACTACAATATAAAACTCGTGTCATTTTTCCACGCTTAGATAAAATATTATTTTCTAATTTCATCTTTGCAAATATATAACTATTTTCAAGAGCTGGAAATGAGCCACACAAATATCTAATTACTTCTAAATATTCGTCGTAATTCAAATTTTCATAACAATAACTTCTTTTTGTTATTTCATAAAGTTCATCGACGTCAATATCTTGACTTAACACAAATCCAAGAACGTGTTGAACAAGCACATCAAGAGAATTTTTAGGAATTCGAATAGTATCTATTTTATGTTCAAGTGCATTTTTTAATAAAACAGCACACTCAATTAAATCATCTCTATCGGTTACAATTAGTCTTGCTTTTGTCGTCGCGTGTAATTTGTGGCCACTTCGTCCCGATCTCTGTAGAGCTCGAGCAACAGACTTAGGACTTCCAAGCAAAATAACTAAATCAATTGACCCAATATCAATTCCAAGTTCAAGTGACGTTGAGCAAACAACAGCTTTTAACTTTCCATCACGCAACTTTTGTTCAATATCAAAACGATGATCCTTACTTAAACTTCCATGATGTGCTCCAATCAAAGACAGGTTTGGGTTGTCAGTTTCTTCGCTAATTTCAACATAACTTTTAGGAAACTTTTGTTTTAGCGTATGAACAATTCTTTCAGTTGCGGACCTAGTATTAGTAAAAACAAGAGTTGTTTTATGCGATTGAATTAAATCATTAAGAAGATGATAGGTTTTTTCTTGTATGTGATGATAGTCCGTATTAACTAAATCCTCGACGGGACTTATTACTTTTAGATCCAATTGTTTGATATAAGAAATATCTACAACCTTACAATCTCGATTAGTTCCAACTAAATATTTTGCAACTTCATCAAGCGGAGAAACTGTTGCAGAAAGTCCAACTCTTGCCATTCCTGGATTATAATGTTGCAAATGCTCAAGAAATAAACTAAGATGTGCTCCTCTTTTATTTTCAGCCATTGCATGAATTTCATCGATAATAACCCAATCTACTTTTTGTATATTTTCTTTAAATTTAGGCGACGCAAGCATTAACGCAAGACTTTCTGGAGTAGTAATTAGAATATGTGGTACAGTTTTTAGCATCTTTTGCTTTTCATAAGCAGTGGTATCTCCAGTACGAATGCTTACCTTTATTCCAAATTTTTTACCTGCAATTTCTTCCATTTCCTCAAGTGGTCGAAGAAGATTATGCTTAATATCAGATCCAAGCGCTTTTAATGGAGAAATATAAATGCAATAAACTTTGTTTTCTAAGATTCCTTTTTCGGCATTATCAACAAGATCATTTAAAACCGATAAAAACGCAGTAAGTGTTTTACCCGATCCAGTAGGCGAAGAAATCAAAATATTCTCTCTACAATGAATTGGCATCACTCCATACTTCTGTGGAAGTGCAAATGACGGAAATTTGGAAGAAAACCACTTCTTAACTAATGGATTTAAAATATGATAAATCTCAGAATCTTCATTAGGTTTATCTATTACACTAATCATATACTTATATTGCTCTACTTCTAATATATTCTAAATTACTTTCAATACGTTAAACAATACGACATAGCTCTAGCTACAACTATATAGAATAAAGCTGTATTTTTAAATCATATGAAGGTGGTTGACCAGTGGAAATAATCATAATAAATATAAATCAGATAAAAATATATACTTTATGATAAATCCGCAAGAGTATGAAAATTCAGTTTCAAAATTTCTGAAAGCCAAAAATATTAAACATATTGTCGCATTTTCTGGCGGATATACTACTAATTCCGATTTAGCACAGCAAATAATCAGCGACAGTATGAAAGTCTATCAAGGCAATAATATTGCTATTTTGACAGGAGGAACTATGTGGAATCTGCCTGGAGATGTAACGCGAATTGCAAAACAATATAATTTGCCGACAATTGGTGTTCTTCCAATACGAGGAGAAGATCAAATGGCTGATGGATTAGATTTAGCACTAAAAATTCCTTCTTTATATTTAGATAGCGAATGGGGCGATGAATCTCAAATATTTGCAAAACTTGCAAACGGAATCGAACTAATTGGTGGCGGTGCAGGTACAGGAATAGAAATATTTCAATCTATGAAAATAAGTTTAAGACGAGAGAAAAAAGGAAAAGCTCCAATATATCTAGCTCCAATATCTGGATTTGGAGGAATTGAGGAAATGTTATATAAATCTGCTTTAGTTAATCCTAAATTTATGCCTGAAAAACCATTTAATAATGGAACAGATGCAGCAAACTATATTCTAGATAATTTGAGAAAATAAATTTCTAAATATACAATTTATTATGTTTTTTTAGTTTTATATTACTAATAATTAAAATAATAAACATAATGATAATATCTCACAATATAAACTAAAAGCACTAAATAATTAAAATTCGTTTTTTCGAAATTTTTGTAATAATCTTTTTAAACTATCTAAAACTCCATCATATAGTTAGAAAACTTGGAAAGGTATTTTTGGATTCTTCAATCTCTAACGGGGTTGTATATTATGGAAGTATTAGTTAAACGACTAGATTTATTTTTATGGCAAAAAGGCCAAAGAGACACATTTTGTCCTGATAAAGGATGGAAACAACGAATGTATGATATAAAGAATTCTGTAACAAATTCAGCAAAGAATTTTACAGGAAAAAATAGTTTACCAGGGATAAAAAAAGAAGACTATCCAAATGGATACTCTAGCCTTATACAATCTCCGACTTATAGGGCAGATTTTTCAGGCGATATTGTAGAATTACTAAATAAGAATATTAATCCAAACCTTATAACTATACCATTTGCAATAAACTTAAAATCTCTATATGATTATGACAAAATGCCTGCAAAATATGAAAGTATTGCAAGAGAAGCAATGAATTCTTTAGTTGGCAAAGTTATCGAAGTTGATAGTTCAATAGGACATTCTTTAGCAAGTTATCCTGTAACAATCAATTTAGTGGATATTAATTCAGTTCGAAAAGTATTAGGAATAAAAGTTTAAGAGATTAAGGACTATTTATTTTATTTTTTTATAATAATTTATCGCAAGCGATATTTTGTTTGAAGATAACTTAAAGTTGCACTACATGAAGAAAGTGCAAATGCAACTTCTTGTGGTTTATAAGTTTGAGAAACTAAATTTTCTAAAGCATGCTTTATTGTCGATAAATGATTAACTATTCCTTCTTTTAATTCAACCGCTACATCAACCAATTCATCATCAGGTAAATTTTTTGTAGTAATTGCACTTTCAACAATTTTAGAAATATTTAATATTCTTTGATATCCTGTATTTATTAAACTTGAATCAGCTCTGATTGCTTTTTCAAGTACGACTGCTCCTATAACAATTGCACGATGTCTTTGATCTTCAGTTGCTATATTCATAATAAAAAGGAATATTTTTCAATTTATATGTGTTATTAAAAAAACAAATTTTGTTTCACATATTAATTAGAATATGGTTCAACTTTCGCTTGAGTTTTATCTACGTAATTTACTTGACTCGATGAACGAGCAGCATCCGTACCTATATTCTCCAAAGTTGTTTCTAAATTGATAACGCTTGCCGAAGGATTTCCTTGAATACTTCGAGTAGCACTTTCAATATTTATTCGATCAGTTTCTTCTAATCTGTCAATATATATTCCTTGAATTTCAGTTATCCCAACCATTGTAATAAGAGAAAGTGATCCTACAACACAAAAGTATTTCAATTGTTTTTCCACACTTTTATTTTCTGAGTTTGGTTGCATGATAAGAAATAGAAATTACTCAATATATAAATATTTCTATGTAAAAATAGTTTTTTACTCAAATTATATCGAAAAGCTCTTTAATAATTATTCCTATAAGAATAAAATCATCAATGCATTATATAAAGCGATTTTTTTGTAAACAAAGTTATGCCAATCAATGTTGAAGATGATTTACCTGCAATAAAGGAACTACAAAAAGAGAATATTTTTGCTATCGGTAAAAAAGTTGCCTCTCATCAAGATATACGTCCATTAAAAATAGCGCTACTTAATCTAATGCCTGAAAAGCCAAAAACAGAATTACATATATTGCGAAGACTTTCAAACACTCCGATACAAATAGAACTTGATTTATTTCATCCAGAAACTCATGTATCTAAGAACACCTCTCAAGTTCATTTGAATTCTTTTTATAAGAAATTTAGTGATATAAAAAATAATAAATATGATGGACTTATAATAACAGGTGCTCCTCTTGAACATTTAAAATTTGAAG
This sequence comes from uncultured Methanosarcinales archaeon, assembly GCA_964557345.1. Lineage (GTDB taxonomy): Archaea > Nanobdellota > Nanobdellia > Woesearchaeales > DATGWN01 > CAZKZU01. Next base: position 13,575 of record CAZKZU010000004.1, on the reverse strand, counting down.
ACGTTGATTTTTGGAACGAATTAAAAGAAATAATGGACTGGTCCCTTCATAATGTTACATCAACTTTACATATCTGTTGGGCCGCACAAGCTGGTTTATATTATCACTACGGGATTCAAAAGCACGCAATTGGAAGTAAACAATTTGGCGTATTTAGTCACACAATAAACAACAAACATTGTCCTTTAGTAAGAGGTTTTGATGACGAGTTTTTTGCTCCACACTCAAGGCATACAACAATTTTAAAAGAAAGCATTTTACCAATACCTGAACTAGAAATAATCTCTGAGTCAGATGACGCTGGTATATACATAGTGGCATCAAAAACCAATAATCAAATATTTGTAACAGGTCATTCAGAATATGATGTTTTAACATTAAAAGAAGAATACGATAGAGATAAAGCAAAAGGCCTTGCGGTATCTATTCCTAAAAATTACTTTCCAAATGATGACCCAACAAAGCTACCTCATGTAAAATGGTGCTCTCATTCAAATCTATTATTCACAAACTGGATTAATTACTACATATATCAAAAAACTCCTTTCAATATCAATGAGATTAAATAGATTTAAATAGTTCATCTACGCTAACATTATTTTTGGTGAAAATAAATAACCTCTGTACAAAATGAAAATTAGAAAAGCAAAATTAGTGGATGTAAAAGAAATATCTGGGCTTAGAAAACAAACTCTTAAAAAAGTAAATTCTTTAGAGTATAAAAAAGAGGTAATTGATTATTTAGTAATAAAGAATTCAACAAAAAACATATTAAGAAAAATGAAAAAACGAGATTTCTATGTTGCAATTGAAAACAATAAGGTAATTGGAACTATTGATTTAACCATTGATCACATAGGTGGTCTATTCGTAAAACACAACATGTTAGGAAAAGGAATAGGTAAAAAATTATTATTATATGTTGAAAAGAAAGCAAAGCGAAAAGGAATAATCAAAGTTAATTTAAATCCAACTAAATCGGCAATTCCCTTCTACAAAAAACACGGCTATAAATTAATTAAAAGTCATACTTGGAAAACAGATACATTCAAAACAAAAGCTTGGACAATGGAAAAGAAATTAAAATAATCTTTATATTAATATGCCTAAATTAATCTTATTTCCTCTTCTAAATCCTTCTTCAATTCCTCAAAGTTATCTTTATTACAAAACAATGCAGAAATAACGCAAGTATATTCTGGAGCCTTACTTGAAATTTTATCATACCAAAGTAATTTTTTCCCAAACTTAGCTTCAGATATTTTATTAACATCAATTCCGGTTGATTCTAAACTATATCTTTTCTTAAGAGGAAATTTACAAGGCAATCCTTTCTTGCAAGCACAAGACCTACAAAGTCGACACGAACCATTACTCATGTATAGCAATCCGTTCTTTTGTTCAATTATTCGCATCATTTTATCCATTCGAGATTTCATAACAGAATTAGCGATTCTAATCTTATTATATTCAGTGGATTTGATAGTATTAAGATCAATCCAAAGTATCGCTATAAACATATAAGAATAATTCTTTCCAAGCAATTCAAACTTAGGTGAAAACGGCGGACAAGAATACTTTTTTCCAAAATTAGGACAGCCAACTTTACAAAGATGATCAAACATGACTTTATCAGTCACAATTTCACTTCGAGAAATCAAACAGCAATCATAATTAACATAAATTATTCTGTTTGGCGTTTTTACCTTAAAGATCATAAAAAGATTTAACTAAAAGGGGTTTTTAATTTTATGTATTTTAGATTAGTTAGTTCTTATTAAATTTATTTATTGTATCAAAAGTATGATTATCATAATTTATTTAGGTACTTCCGAAATAATAGATTTTAATCTGTCGTGATATTTTCTTAATGCAGGCTGGTTTATATTTACTAAATGAAATTCATCGTAGTTAGCATATCCTACTGGTAAATTCTCAAAAGACGTTTTTGGGTGATCAGGTTCTGGGTTTTTAACTTCAATATGACCAATAATATATCCAGTGCTAGCATTTGGTTTGGGAATTGTAAATTCTCCTGTTGCTTCTATTCTTTTAACTAGATTGTTATGTTTCTCAATATCTCTTGGCAAAAATAATGTTATTATTGTATCGCTCATAAAATAAAGGAACTCATCATAATTTATAAACATTTAGCTTGTCTTTACTTACACGGAGTAACTCAAGAAAACCTTTTTAAATTGAATATATATTCTCGATGTTATTGGACTATTAGTAATCCAGGATAAAAATGAATAAAATTGAACTTATAACATACGCTAAAAAATTTAGTCAAGGCAAAAGTCCTGCAGATGCATTATTTGAACATCATAAAGATTCTTTAAACACATTAATTATTCAAGAGATAGACAGATTACATTATGATAAAAAATGGCCAAACGAAGTTGCAAAGGCTGCTGAAATATTAAACATATGGGCAAGTTCTGGACGAAAACAAAATTACACTCCAGACGATTTAGCTTCTAAATTTGTTGCTAGAAAAATTGCAAATAAATATCAGGATGAAAATAGAGAACAATTAATGATCGCGGATGCTTTGCATCAAGCAGTCATTGCATATTCAATATTAGAAAGCGGTTTATCAGAATTAATGATTGAACAAGGAAATCAAGGAAGAAAGTTAGGCGTCTTAGAAGTAACTGCAAGACTAAGTCCTATATTATCTTTTTCGGGTTCTTCAAAATGTTTTGAAATTGGAGTAATTCCGTATGGTAAAGAATCTCATACTGCGTTAGGAGAAAAACCAACAGAATCTTTTGTATCCGAACAAGCAGTAATTGAAAGTGCACTTAACTTAAAAACAAGATTTAATTTAAATTATGTATTAGCAGAAACATCAATCGCCCCTAGAACAGATGTTCCTAAATCAAGGCGAAGTCCTGAAATACATATAGCGCGATTAGTTGACAATAAAATGGTAACAACTCATGATTTCATTGAAACTCCATTTAGACAAGACTTCAATGCAAATGTTAGAGAATTGATGTTTATTGCACTTCGAGATATGTATCTCAATAAAATGTAATAGTAATAAAGTATTCAAATGAAAACTATTCTTGAAAAAGGGGAAATTGCAAGAAGTCTAGAGTTATATCAGTTACAACAACATCTAAAGCAAAAAGCAACATTAGATCAAATTGTATTAGAGTTTGTAAGAGAACCATTCTTAAGAAAAAAATCAGAAGTTGGAAAAGTAGTAATCGCATTTGGTTCATATGATCCATTAACAAAAGCACATGAATCTCTTTTCCTGCGAGGACTAGATGCAGTAAAAGATTTACCTGCAAGAACAAATTTATCTGAATTACTTATTGCAACATCAGTAGTTCACTTTGAAAAAGCTGTTAATTTACAAAAAAACTCTGCAATATATGATAGAATTCATGCTCAAGAAAAATTTGCTAGCTGTTATGGAAATGTATCATTAGCACTATTCAACGATCCATATTTCGTTAATCTTGTAAATAGTTGTGAACAGCAATATGGTCATGATGTCAGTTTGAATTTTGTGGTTGGAACTGATGTTATGGAAAAAATTGTTGATCCAGAAGGATATCGTATAAGAGGATTTGATGTAAATGCCGTTCTTCCTAAATTGTTCAAACATAGATTTATAGTAGCTGAAAGATCGATTAAAACCAAAGATCATGATAAACAAATTGTTACATTAGAAGACTTAAAAAAAATATATCCTGCATTAAAACAATATGAAAGTCAACTAATCCCTATAAATCTAGAAGGAAAATATAAAGGTTTAGAAATTCCTATCCAAGAAGTAAGTTCAACTTTAGTTAGAAAAAGAAGAAATGACAGAAAACCAGTTTCAAATTTAGAAGCAGCGGGAATCAGTGATTTTGTTGATCGAAGAGGAATTTATCTTCAAAACGATGCAAAATACGCAGCATTTTGTTATGCAAGACAAAGATTTGTTGATGAACATCCAAATCAACCAATTGCGACGTATCTTGATGAATTGGTAACTCATCTTGCAGAACTAGATAGAAAACCATCTCTAAGGGCAAAAGAAATAAATGACTATTGTGGTCCAAAAAGAAAAAAGGTTTTAGTAATTAATCCTCCAAATGAACCTTTTACCGATAAAAGTCTTCTTATTGAACCAATCGATATGTTAACTATTGCAACGTATATTAAATCAATCGGAAACGATGTAAAGTTCGTCGACATGGATGGAACAGAACAAGCACCTGACTCAATTTCAAAAACAGTTGCTGAATTTAAGCCCGACATAACTGTACTTGGGTTTGACTATCAAATACCCTTATTTAGATCATCAGCAATTCCAGGTCTTAACAGAATTTCTGATATTGCAAAATCATTTGGATCAAAAGTTGTTGTTGGTGGAAGACGATCAAAACATAATCCTGAATGGTTTATTGATGGAAGTACTGATGTTGCAATTGGTTCAGAAATGGAATTACCGTTATTGAATCTTTTAAATTTAGAATACTGGTTTCCTGAAACTTTACGAAATATAAATGGAATCGCATATAGAACAAAAACAGGATTCATGTCTACAAGTGAACGAAAAACTAAAATCGATGTCAATACACTTCCAATACCTGATAGAAGCCTAATAGATACTTCAAATTACATAGATGTTAGAACAATGTGGACAAGTAGAGGTTGCAATGGAACTTGTAGGTTTTGTGGCACTCCTGACTTTTGGGGAAGCTGGAGAGGAAGAGATGCAAATAAAGTAGTAGATGAAATTGAATACCTTGTAAATGATTTTAAAGCAAATAAAATATTATTCCTTGATGATAATGCAACAGTAAATAAACATCGTATGAATGATATTTGCGATGGAATAAATGAAAAGGAAATTGAATCTACATTTGGATGTTTAAGTCGAGTTAGCTCTTATGAGAAAAAATTAATGACTAAAATGTATAATGCAGGATTTAGATGGATACATTATGGCGGAGAATCTGGAAGTCAAGAAGTTTTGAATAGATGTAAAAAAGGCACTACTCCAAACCAAATACGTGATGCAATTTTAGGTTCAAAAGAAAATGGTCTTCGAGTTAGAACTAGTTGGATTTTTGATTTGCCTGATATTGATGCAAAAGCAATGCAAGAAACAATTGATTTAATTTTAGAAACACAACCCCACGAAATAAGAGCGCACTATCTTGCCCTTCGAAAAGGCACTAATTTTTACGACGAATTTTCAAAAAAAGGAGAAAGTCAATCTCAATATATTCATAACGAAAAACCATTATCAAGATCATCCTCATTCACGTCAGATATGATCGTAGATCAAGTAAATAATTTAACTCATGAACTTGCTAAAAAAGGATATTTAGTTATAACAAAACCTGATGAATTAAATCATCCAGCTGTACTAAACGATCCGAATGTAAAATTTATATCTTTCTGTCCAACAAGATATGGTATAGGGTGGCAAAGATGAGTGCAAACAAAAAAGTACGCCTCACAGATTTGGGAAAAACAATTGAACAGGATTATATTTCAAAAATTAATAGTGGTACATACATGTTAGGAGTTGTTGGAACAATGGGTAGTGGAAAAAGCTACACTAGTAATCAGCTTTATCAAATAGGAAATAGTTTGAAATTAAATGTAACTCACATAAAATTAGATGATATAAGAATAGAAGTATTAAGTAACAATCCTCAATACTATCCCATACGTCAAAAATTAGCAAAAGAAGTTGGAACCGAAATACTAAAAGCAGACACATCAATTGATAGAATTGCATTTAGACAAATTCTTTTTGACACACAAAGTAGTTATGACATTCAAAAGCTTTTCAATACTGTAATGAATAAACCTTTTTCAGATTATATACAAAATATTAAAAAAGACAAAACTGGCTTATTCCTTGTAGAATGGCCAACACTTCATGAGCATGATGGTTTTAATAATTTAACTAATGATAATTATCTAGCTATAAGTTGTGATTATGATATACAAGTAAAAAGACTTCTTCAATCAAGTAATTTGACTTTATCACAAATACAAAAAGGCATTAGCTCTTCTAAGAAATTTAATACTCATATACTCTGCCTAAGATTACTACAAGCAATTTTTGAAAAAGGAAATGTTTATACATTTGATACTACTAATAACCCTAAATCAGAAGCTCATCATAGATTATTAGAAAAAATTATTACAACGATAAATTAAATAGAAAAGTTATATAAAATAAGCACAGAAAATGATAGACCAACAAAATCAAAAAAATAATCAATTGCAAAATCAAAATGGAAATAATTTGCAAGATAAAGAAATAGCAAGATATCCATTCTGCGTATTTAGAATTCCAGAAACTGGAGGACGTGTTGTCTGGGAATTAACTGATCGATGTAATTATACTTGCGATTACTGCGGATTTAGTATTACTCATTCAAAACCAGAAGAAGAATTAACTACAGAGGAAATGTTTTCAACACTTGAAGGACTGAAAGCAAAAGGATTCTCACATATTAAATTTACTGGAGGAGAACCATTTATTAGAAAAGATTTATTTCAAATTCTTGAAAAAGCAAATGAGTTAGCATTTATTTCAGATCTTTCAACTAATGCATCACTAATAACTCCTGAAAAAGCAAAAATGTTATCAGCATTAAAACTTAAAATGGTGCATTCGAGTATTGATGGCCATAATCAAGGAGTTCATGAATCAGTTAGAAACAAAAACACTTATGAAAGAACAATCAGGGGTGTAAAATATCTTGTTGACGAAGGAATATATGTCAGAATTGGTTCATTAATTTTCAGAGGAAGTGAAAATCACATTCAAGATACTATCGAATCTGTTGCAAATCTGGGGGTAAGAGAGATAGTTTTCTCATACATGGATCCATCAGGAAATATGAAAAAATATGATCCAAGAATCTCTATGCGACCATCAGAAAGTTTGAAATCCGAAATAGAACAGTTAGCGAAAACATATTCAGGCAAAATAAAAGTATCTCATAGTTTTACTGAAAGTGTAGTTCAAGATCCAAATACTAGTAGTACTTGTAACAATAAAACTTGCCCTGGTATACAAAAATTACTTTTCATAAACAATATAGGACAAATTTCTCCTTGTAGTTGGCTAGTTGAAGAAAAGCCTGCATACAAATCAAAATTAACATTAAAACAAGCATCATTTGAAGAAGTATTAAATTCTCCATCTATAAAACTTCATCTTGATAATGTAGACAGCTTAAAACATCAAGGATATTTTGGTTGTCCGGTGAGAAAAAGATGAAACAAAAAAGCTGGCTTAAGGGAATTGATCTTAAAGATTCTGAATTAGCCCGTATTAGATTCAAACAGTTATTTGATGATGATTTTGAAATAAACCTTTTAGAAAAAAAGTTTTCAGAACATAGTGCCATATATCCATTTGCAACAGAAAATTTAGCAGGATATTTTCCGCTATTAGATATTAGGGATAAAAGTATTTTAACAGTAAGTGCATCCGGAGATCAAATCATTAATTCACATTTATTAAAAGCAAAAGAAGTGATGAGTTTTGATTCAAATCGATTATCTGCATTTATTACTGAATTGAAAATAGTGGGATTGCAGAGATTTTCTTATCAAGATTATTTAAGCTTTTTTTTAAAGGGAGAAGATGCATTTCATCATGACGCATACCTTTCGATTAAAAATGATTTGACGGTACTTTGTGCTAATTTTTGGGATACAGCATATAATTTCTTTAATAATTATGGCGCATCAATGAGAAGTTCTCCTTTGTTTAAAAATGACACAACCAACGACAATGCAGGTTCATTATCAAGTAATTTATATCTTCATTCTGCACAGTCCTACCTACAAGCGAGCCAAAATTTAAGAAAAACAGAATGGCAATGTCAAAAATTAGAACAACTTTCTAGAAGTTTAGATAAAAAATTTGATGTTATATTACTTTCAAATATAGCAGATTATGCAGAATACATGTATCCGATGTATAATGACCATTTAACGGCTTTTGCAAATTTTGCAATTAAACCTTTAAAAAAATGTTTAAAACCTAATGGAATTATTTGCGCAGCATACATATATAATGCAAGAACTTCTTCGGACAAAGATACTTGGTTCAGATCAGGAATTGACATTCCGAAAAAAAGGAAAGAAATCTTTTCATCTTTGAGGATGGATTATAGCGAATTAATGTTTAAAGGAGTAATTCCCGATCAAAAAGATGCAGTAGTAATACTACAAAAATAAATTATTATAGTTATTAATAGGAGGAAAAAAATGAAACAATTATTTGAATTAGTTGCACAATATGGTGCAAAAGATATAGCTGCATGTGTAGACTTTGTAACGAATATGCCTTTATATTTAAGAGAAACTACTAAATATTGGGTAGAGAAAAAAGGAACAACACTTCACGTTTTTGGATTAGATAAGGGAATCGGAGCTAATGGTTATGATGCAAGTCATATCAGAAGTAGATTAGATGATTTACCAAATCCTCTTGGAAGATTAATCAAAATTCAACCTTATGCTGGCATTGATAAAATTATTTTACATGAAGATATGTATCAAGGAAAAATTCCGCACTTGCCAAAAAAAGGATATGCTAAAGCTCCAACAGTTTCAAGTGAATCAAGAGAACCATCTGAAAGTAGCCCCGTAGTAGTTTCAATTAAAAAAGTTTCATCTTCAGAAAGTAGAGTTGACGCATCTGAAAGTAGGCAACAAGTAAAATATGTGAAAACTCCAAAGAATACTTCATCTGAAAGTAGAAATACTAGTAGTGAGTCTAGAAATTAAGAAATGTTGAACAAAAAACAATTGGCGGAATTGCACACGAATCAAAGATTACTTGTATTAGAGCTTCAAAGAAGAAACGTTGATGTAAAAGTAATTTCACTAAAAGAAGAATGGTTAGAAGCAAAATTCAAAGGGCACAAAGAATTTATTTTAGATAGGGATTCTTCTATTAATCCATATCCGGCATCTGTTATAGCTGGTGATAAATATAAAACAAAATTAATATTGCAACATGCTGGGATTAGCGTAGTTAAAGGAATGCAATTTAATAAGGATGACATTGATGATGCATTGATATATGCACAAAGTTTAGGTTTTCCAATTGTCGTCAAGCCAGTATTTGGATCTCATGGAAATGATGTAAACATGGATTTAGAAAATCTTTGTGATGTTAAAGCAGGGATTGATAGTGTTGTATCTTCTATAGGGAAACGGCCATTTTTGGTTGAAGAACAATTCGAAGGAAAAGAATATCGTGTGTTTGTAACAAAAAAAGGAGATTATGCAGTTTTACATAGAGATCCAAGCCATATTATTGGTGATGGAAAGCACAATATTAAAACACTTGCAAATATTGAAACAAAAAAACGTGATCCTAAAAAGACCTCTCTTTGTCCAATACAACTAGATGACGTAGTAATAAAATACCTTGCCAAAAGTCAAATTGATTTATCGTATGTGCCAAAATCAGGCGAAAAAATATATCTAAGACATAATTCTAATGTTGCTCATGGAGGCACGTGTGAAGACTTTACTGATAAGATTCATCCCTCAGTATTAGAGATAGCAAAAAAAGCATTAAAACAATTTCATGGCCTTCCATATGCTGGAATAGATTTCATGACAAAAGACATATTATTACCGCAAACTCCAAGCATGTATAGAATATTAGAAGTAAATACCGTTCCAGGAATTAAAATGCATATGTTCCCAGATAAAGGAAAATCAAGAAATTTAGCTATTTATATTGTCGATATTATGTATCCGGAAACTATTAAAAAGGTCTGAATGATAAAATTTAAATACAAATTTTCGAATTAAAAGACACACACTTTAAAAATATAAAATAATTACTCTTAATAATGGATTTTAAAACTGAAACTTATTTTCATCTTGCAATATTAGCTTGTTCTAAACCTCAAACTATTGCAACAATAAAAAACAATCATGATCTAAGATTTTTACTTACTAAATATGGTAGTTTTGAATCAGCATATAAAGAACTCAAAATAACTCCTCCGTCTGAAGATATAGCGGAAAAACTAAAAAAAGCAGAAAAGTATATAGAAAAACTAGATTTAGAATACAAATTTGCAACAATTAACGATGACAATTACCCTTCTTTTCTAAAATTAAGAGCAGAAACAACTCCTGTAATATATTATCGTGGAAATTTGGATTTAACAAAACGTGATTCAATTGCTGTAGTTGGAACAAGAGCTCCTTTATCAGAAAACGAATTAAAAGATGCAAATAATGTATTAGCTCAAATAGTAAAAAAGAATTATGTTATAGTTAGTGGATTAGCATTAGGATGTGATACTCTTGCTCATAGAGCTGGACTTTCTACTGGTACAATTGCAGTACTTGGTACACCAATAAACAAGTATTATCCAAAAGAAAATGAAGAATTACAAGAAACTATCGCTAGAGATCATTTACTAATAAGTCAATTTCCAATTGGAATAGATCGATTTTTAGATTATAGATTTCATCAACCACTAAATTTCAAAAAACGAAATCAAACAACTGTTGCACTTGCAAATAAAGGAGTTTTAGTTATTAAAACTTTAGATAAAGGTGGAACTCAAAATGCAATTCATGAAGCCCAAAATTTTGGAAGACCACTTTATGCGATGAGAGGAAATTTCATTCCAGAAATAACTTGGACAAATAATTACAATTGGGAAGATCATGGCTTAATACGGGGTGCAAAATAAAACATTATGAAATATTATTTTGATTTAGATGGTACTCTAATTAATACTCGACACTTAAGACCATACATGAAAAATGCTGCAGGAAAAGCTTTCTTGATAGCTAATCCTAACTCTGTAAAAACTAATATTATTAGTCCTGGAATTCATAATCTTTTACAAGAATTAAAAAATGATGCAGTTATTGTGACAAATAGTCCTGAGGATTATGCACTGGCTATGATGAAAAAGCACAATCTTCCAAATGTGTCTGTATTTGGAAGTGCGAGTAAACCTTGTTCTCATCTACGACTAGATAAAAATTCTATATTTATTGGAGATGAGCCACTTGATGCGTTATTTGCACATGAACAAAAAATACCAAGCATAATAATTACTGAAGGCTCATTTTTTCCAGAAGCACAAATAAATAAGGCACAACCAAATGCAATAGCAAAAAATTCAAGTGAATTAGAGAATATACTTTCACAAAATTTATCTTATGTTCCATTTAAAATTGAAAATCATGTTATTTTAAACAGATTGAATTCAACTGATATTCCAGTTCACCATATAAGAGATTATTATCGATGGGGAAGTCCAAAATTTGATTTATCTGGGTCTCGAATTATACTAGCTTATAAAAAAGTAAAAGACCATTCCTGGGATGAAATACAAAAAAATCAAACTGACGCTTATTATTACAATGGAAGAATAAAAAGTGGTGCAGTCTTATTACCTTCGGTTAATTTACTATACAATCAAATTATTGATAAAATTAAATCGCTAGATCTAAAAGGATCAACAAGAGTTATTGGTTTACCTAACTCTCTTCCTGAATATGCATATCTTACTGATCTTAATTACCGAATTGCCTATTTATTGAATGATAAAAGTCCAGGCAGAAATATCTATAGATTAAAACCAGTTCCTGAAGCGCATACAACAGGAATTAGAGGGGGAAATAAAAATATTGGCACATTAGGTATACTAGTTAACTCCGCAGATCCAGCATATAATTTAGATTTAAGCGTAGATAATATTATTCTACTTGACGACGTTATAACAACTGGAACTGCAATGAGATGTACCGCATCTTTACTTCGAGATATCGGTTATCAAAAAAATATTGTTGGATTAGCTATTGCAAAAACCGTATTAGAATAAATAAATTATTAAAAAATATAGTTTAAACTTTTAGAAACCTTTTTTAACCAACATATTCTTTTAAACTTATGATTTACGAATCTGTACCAAAAGACTTTAATCCTAAATTTGAAATAGTTAGCTGTTTCATGGAACATAATGGGGAAATTCTTCTACTTCATCGACAAGATCATAAGGCTGAAGGTAATACTTTAGGCGTTCCTGCAGGAAAAATTGACGAAGGAGAAAGTGCAACTGCTGCAATTATAAGAGAAATTAAAGAAGAAACTAATTACGATGCATCAAAAGATAATGTTACATATTTTGGCAAAGTTTATGTGCGTTATTCTACTTATGACTTTACATATCACATATTTCATTTAGTTTTAAAGAAAAAGCCAGAAATAACAATAAACCTAAAAGAACACAAAGATTATGTTTGGGCTTCCCCAAAAAATTCGTTAAAAATGAATCTGATTCAAGATGAATGTATAAAGTTATTTTATGGATTAAAATAAGAGCTACTAAATATAAATGAAAGTAAAAAATAAATAAATATTGTATCTATATTTTTATAATCTAAGTTATTAAAGTGAAACCAATATGTATTTCATTATTTGATATTTCATTTCATTTCTATTTTTAATCTTGCCGATTTTTTCAGCTAGATTTTTTTCTACAACAGTTTCTGAAATCCATGTTGCAAAATCATTTTTATTTTCAGTGACGTGATATCTATAGACATTTTCATCCATATCTTCAAGTGCTAATGCCAAATCTTTAACAGAATTTAAATGTGCCCCATTGTGGCAAACAAAAGGCCTTACTGTATTTACTAATTTTTCATTCATCTTTTTCACCTCATAAATGAGATTTTAAAAATCTCACTAATATTTTAATGCATTTTCTTCTATCTTTAACTTTTGAAATTTTATTTGCAAGTTCTTCTTCTCCAAGACTAAATTTTAGCCATTCTGAATAATCATTTTTATTTTTTTGAACATGTTTAAGAAATTCCTGATCACTAAGTTCATTAATTGTAAGAATTAATTCAAAGATATTTCTAGTTTTTTTTCCATTAAAGAAATAGAAATGTTGTTCCTCTTTAGCATTATTTGCATACCTTTTAATTATTCCGACATCCGATTTTATACTTTTCAATTGTGTTAATATTTTTTGTGTTGTATTTTCTATAATTGACTTCCATTTAGTGCTGTGTTTTTCCATCATTTTTTTTTGTCACCTATTTGTAAACTACTTTTATTGCCTAATATTTTTGTCTTAATGTTCAATTTATTAATTACATCTGCTCTAATTTTAATATCCCGCAGAACATTCATAAATGCAATAAATGAATCATACGGACTATCGTACGGATTGAAGTATTTGTGCACATCTCCATCGTTAAAGTACTTAGTACACATATAATAGAAATGATCTGAAGTAGTAAGCTTCCTCCAATCTTCAATCAAAAGTTCATTTTTGGCTTCTTTAACAATTTGTTCCATTTTAAATAAATCTTGAATTGCTGAATTTTGTATTTTATTTCCAATCCATGCAGAAAGATCGCGTTCAGTATCCGCCCAAGAAGTTAGATATGGATAATCTAATACTTCTCGAACGGGATACTTCTGCGCTACCTCGGAGCAAGTGTTGAAGTATGCATCTGAATGTTTAAAGAACTCTTGAGGGAATGCTTCAAAGAACTTGAAAATGCCTGTGTCTTCCCATT
>CAZKZU010000003.1:30498-60233 GCA_964557345.1 uncultured Methanosarcinales archaeon | reverse complement strand
CCCGAGTTAAAACAGACGCTAAAGCGGGGTATTACAGAAACTAAAAGAATAATAATTAATTAAAAATAATTAGTTAAATTTAAAAACGTCAGTATGGAAGAGAATATATTACATTGATATTAATAGTAATAATCAATTAATAATAAATTAAACCATGACTACTTATATAACGGATGAAGTAAAGAAAGTTGATTCTGAGGTGTTTAAACTTGCTGGTGCTTATAGGCCAAAAATTAATCCTGTTAATTCTGAGCTTGCAAGTGAGCATACTATAGGCGGAAAACAATTTGAGTTTGAATATGAAGTAAATGGTGCTGATCATAGTCAGATTAAAGACGAGTTGTCTGCAATTTCTGTTCCATCAGGACTTTTTAGTAATTTATATAAGGATAAAATTCAAGAATTGAAAATAAAATTAAGTCTTGCTGAAGCTATTGGAACTGATGATTTTTCTAAAAAATCTAAACAGTTATATGGTTTTCCAAAAAGAAAATTAGTTGATAAAGCTTATTCTTTACTTGAATTACCTCGAGATGAGCCTGAAGTAAAAATAGATATCTCTGATGCTAAACAAGTTCTTGAGCAACAACTTCTGGCACTTAAAATTGATTGGAAAGTTTCTTATAAAAAAATGTTGACTTCTGCAAGTGTTATTCCTGAAAAAAAAGAAGTTAAATTAAGTTCTAGTTTTAGTTTTTCTGAGAATACAATACGACGATTGGCAATTCATGAAATTGGGACACATGGAGTTCGTGCGATGAATGGGCGACTTCAGCCTCTGCGAATTTTTAGAAATTTTCCTGGTTATATGGCAACTGAAGAAGGTCTTGCTGTTTTCAATGAGGAGATAACGGGGTTATTAAATAATGATAGTGTACGACAGTATGCTGGGCGAGTTGTTGCAATTGCATATGCTGAGAATCATACGCTTGCTGAAACTTATAAATATCTTTGCAAATATTTCGATAAAGAAACTGCATGTATGATTTCACTTAGAGTTAAGCGGGGATTAAAAAATTCAGATAGTTTAGGTTCTTATTCAAAAGACTATGTTTATCTTAAAGGTTTATTTAACGTTGAGAAATATGCAAAAACGAAAGCCTTGAAATATTTATATTATGGAAAGGTGAGTCTTGAACATATTAAAGTTGTGCAAAAAGTTGAACCAGAATTAAATAAAATAAAATATTTTCCTCCGCTGATTAGAGATTATGAAATTAGAAAAAGATTTTTTTCTGCATGAAATTTAATTTTTACTTAATTTGGTTTGAGTTTTTTGTATGAGTAAATTTTGTTCTTATTTTTTAGATTTTTTTGAATAATGTGCTTTTTGAGCAATAATGTGCATTTATGGTAGTTTAGTATATTTTTATGTATACTAATTAACTAGTTTAGTTCACTTAAAAATGCAAAAATGTGTTTTTGTAACTACTTAGAAAGGAAAACTAAGGGAAACATTTAAATACTCCTTATTGTTACCGGTTTTAATGAAAAATAGCCAGATTTCTCTGGTTAACCAAAATATACGTATAATTTGGGGGATATAAAAAATGAAAATGAAAAACTTTGCAAAAATAGCATTTTTGGTTTTAGCAATGTTAATTTTCTCCACTGCAGTATTTGCAGATAATGGAGTAAATGTTAGCAACGTAAAAATCAATGGTGAAACATACGTGGACGGAGAGTCCCTAAGAGTAGAACTAGGAGATGGCCTAGACATAAAAGTTAAATTATTAGCTACAGCAAATGTTTCTGATTTAGAAGTTTCTGCTAGACTAGTAGGATATGATCATACTGATAGAGAACCACTAAGAACATATGATGTTAAAATTGTTGACAGAATGACTGCTAACGATGTTGAATATGTTACATTGTCTTTAGATGTTCCAAAATTAACAGATAAGGATTATTATACATTAAGAATCGCTGTTGATGGAAGAAATGTTGCATTCGTGCAAAATATGCCTTTAAGAATTAATGTTGTTGGTGCAGATCACAATATTGATATCACAAGAGTAAGCTTTGACCCTACTGAAGTAGTAGCTGGTAGAGCTGTTAGAGCTAGAGTTAAATTAGAAAATCTAGGAATGTCTGATGAAAATGATGTATATATTAAAGTTGCAATCCCAGCTTTAGGTGCATCCGCTGCTTCAACTGCAGATGTAGACCAATTAGATTCTGATGAAACTTTAACTTCTGAAGATTTATTATTAAGAATTCCAGCTTGCGCAAAATCAGGTGTTTACAATGTTGTAACAACTGTTGAATACGATGATGGATATGAAGTAGCTTCAAAAACAAGTACAGTTACTGTTGTAGGCGACGAAACTTGTAGTGTAGGAAATCCAAATACTGTTGTACCAGTAGCTGCTGTTAGCAGAACTATTATAACACCACCTCAGGCACAAGATGTTACTGCAGGAATTGGAGGAGCAAGCTTCCCAGTTGTAATCACTAATGAAGGAAATACAGACAAAGTTTATTCTGTTACTGTTTCTGGCGTTACTGGTTGGGGATCAGCACAAATTGCAAATCCAGCACCTATGGTTAAAGCTGGCGCAACTGAAGTAGTTTATGTTTATGTTACTGCAAATGAAAATACTGTTGCAGGAAAACAAATCTTTGATGTTAAAGTAAGTGACGGACAAGATAGCAGAACTTTACAAGTTGTAGCAAATGTTGCTAAAGCTCAAAGCTCAGTAGATTTGAAGACAATTTTATACGTAGGAGTTATTGTACTTTTAGTATTAGTAATTATCTTAGGTTTAATTATTGGCTTTAGTAAATCTAAAAGCGATAAAGAAAAAGAATATTATTAGGGAATTTTATATTCCCCTATTTTTTTATTTTTATAATTATTATTAATAATTTACATTAATTAAGTTTATTTTTATTTATTTGATATTTTTATATTTATTTTCGTGGTCAGGTTTATTTATTTATTATGTGGGTAGTAAAAAATTAATATTATTATTTTACACGTGATATTTGAATGTGATATTTGATAGTATGTAATGATTCGAGGGTTTTGATGAAAACAAAATACTTATTGAGCTTAATGTTTTTAATTTTACTTGCGATTATGCCGGCATTTACTAATGCTGAGATGATTGTAAATGATATTTCTAATCCTATTTATCCTGATAATGTTATAATTGCATCTAGTGTTGATACTGTTTATGTAGATTCATGTAGTTTTACTAAATATGATGTAACTTTAACAAATCCTTATGATTTCGCAGTTAGCGTTTCTGCTTCTGTATCTGATATTGCATTAATGAATAAACCTTCAACTTGGGTTGATTTCCCAACTTTAACCTATTTAGCTGCTGGTGCATCAAAAATAGTTCCTGTTTATGTAAAAGCACCTTGTGATATTGAAGGTACTTATAGTTTTAAATTAAATTTTGTTATTTCAGCAGGACTTACTTCTGAAAAAGAACTTGTTCAAAATTTAGTTGTAAGAAAAGTTAATAATTTACAAGTTACTTATCAAGAAAATGCGACAGGTTGCCCTTGCACTCCGTTAAATTATATAATTAATATTAAAAATACTGGTACTTTTGAAGAAAGTTATCAAATATTACCTAAGTCGTTTAAAGATTATGTTACTTTTTCTCAAACAATTGTTACAATTAGTCCTCAAGAAACTAAAAAAATTATTGCTACATTAAATCTTCCTTGTTCTAAATTCGGTTATTTGCCTTTCGTTTTAGAAGTAGATTCTTTGAATAGTAAAATTATGTCTCAGATGACTCTTGTTGCAAATGTTAATCAATGTTATGGCTTTTCTTTATCAGGACCTGCTAATATGACTGCTTGTAAAGAAAGTGTTTCAACTCATCAATATACTATCTATAATAATGCAAATATTACTAATACTTACGATATAACTCTAAAGGGAAGCAAATATTCTTATTTAGATGGAAATGAATTAACTCTTCAACCAGGTCAAGTTGGCACATTTAATTTAATTGTAGATCCTGCAAAACCAAAATTCTTACAAAAAGCAGTTGATGATAATTTAAGTATTGTTGTTAAAAGTAATCTTGGCAATACTGTAGCAGAGAAAGATTTGGTAATAGATGTTGAAAAGTGCTATGATTTGCATTTTAACGATTCTTTTAATGTAAAAAATGTTGTTTCTAAATCAACTTCCTTTGATGTTTGTAAATATGATAAGAAAGCAATTCTTTATTTAACTAATTCTGGAAATTTTGCTGAAACAATTGTTCTTGATGTTTATTCAGTAGGAGTTCCTATCGTTTATAATAAAGAATTTAACATATCTGCGAATTCTACTATTCCAATTGAATTAATTTTTAATGGTACTATAAATAATAGTTTTAAAGCTAGTGTTATAGCTTCAGTTAAGTTGAAATCTGATATAAAAACAGAAGTTGATATTAAATTTAATAAGTTATCTGATGAAAAATGTTATGGTTTTGATATAAGTCCTAAAAAAATTAATACTACTCATGCAAATCTTACTTTCACTAATACTGGTGTAAGAGATAATGTTTATGAGTTAGAAGTTTATAATAATAAGAATTTATCTAGAATTGATAAAAATGTAATAATATTATCTGCTGGAAATACAACTAATTTAAGTTTAAGCCTCGCAACTAAACTTAATGTTACAGTAAATAATGGAACTGCTAATAAGACTAGTGTTTTAAATGTTACTGACACAAAAATTCAGTCTAATATTTATGCAGTATCTGCTGTCTCTGGATATTCAAAAGTAGTTCCAGTAGTGTATGATGTATCTAAGATAAACTGGCTATTATGGCTATTATTACTATTTTTGTTATTATTGCTTCTTTTATTAATCTGGCTAGTAATTGCTTTAAAAAATAAAAAGAAAAATAAGACAAAAGAAGTTACTAGAAAACAACTGGTAAAAGAATTAGTTGCAACAAAATTAAGATTGCAAGCTGAAAAAAAAGCTAGAAAAGAAGCTAAAAAGGAAAAGAAACCATTTAATTTATGGTGGATTTGGTTGATTTTATTATTATTGTTACTTTTAACATTAGGTTTAGTTTGGTTTATGGCATTAATGCCTTACAATACTGTTGGAAAAGAAAGATATATTGATGGCCAACAAGATAGTAAATTAATTAGTTCAATAGATAAAAATGATACTTACAAAATATTGGATTATAATTCCCAATATCGTTTGAATTTATCTCAAATATTTTATGACGCTGATGGAGATATACTTAATTTTACTGGAAAATCTTCTGGGAAGTTAAATATGACTATTAAAAACGAAACTGCTCTAATTGTTCCAGATCAAAACGTAAGCGGTTATGCTGGAAAAGTTAACTTTAAAGCAATAGATAGTGTTGGTGCTAAAGCATCTAGTCCTGATATTCAAATATATGTTAAAGCTAGACAAGTATTTTACGATGAATTTAAACGAGAAATGCTGATTAGTATTTTATTAATTTTACTTATTATTGTTGTGCTAGTAAAGTTAGTTTCTAAAAAGAAAGATAAGGTTACTAATAAAAAGAATTAGTGTCTATAGTAGAAAAATGGCTTCTGAAAATAGTGTGCCAATGGCTGCAGAACACTATGAATTATCTTTGGATCAAACTAGAGAAATTAAACTTACGCCTTTTATTTATTCAATTTTAGATAAAACGTTATTTTTTCAACAACAATATCCTAGTCCTTATGGAATTAGATTAACTTATCTTTTTCGAGATATAGAGCGTGCAAGACTTGTATTAAGATTAAGACCTGAGCCAAATCCTTCTAATTTAGTTCAATATGTTGATTTGTATGGTAAAAAAGATGCTATGGATCGTATTAGACAAATTGCTTCTAGCGTTTTAGGAATAGATTTGAATGGATTGGAACAGGTTTGTAGGGATAATAATTAGATTAAGTTTGATTAAATTTAATAAAAATAAAATAAAAGCACTTATTCAGTGCATTCTTTGTTGTTGTATAATCTGATTTCAGCAATTCCTGTTGGGAAATTTTTACCAGTTCCAAATACTTCTGGAATTTTTATTTTAGCGCTAGTTGTTGATTCATTTAATACAATTGGCCATGGTTTCATAGAATAATCATATCCGCCTACGTAAGTTGCACCTTTTATTTCATTGTAATCAATTAGTACTCTGTTAATGAAAAATTGAGGTTCAGGTCTGTTGTAAATTACAATTGTGTTGAATGGTGTGGTTGAATTTACTGTTACATAAGTTAAAATTGAGCAAGGGCTTCTTCCACTTGAGCAAACATAACTTGAAAACCACATTGAAGTAAGGTTGTTATCATTAAGATTTGAACATTCATAACCTTTGATTTTTGTATCACATGAAAAAGTGCTCTTAAGTGCTAAGTTATTACATACTTTGGGTGTTATTGGAGTAGTAGTTGTCTCATTAATTGTCGGGGGAGTTGCTGTAGTTGTATTTTTAACAGTAGTATTTGTAAGATTTAAATCCATTATTGGAGTTTCTTTCCAATCGTTTTTTGTTGTGCATCCGCTTATTACTATTAATAGTATTAATACAAGTGTGATTAGTCCTATTATAGAAGTTGTTTTTAATCTAGATTTAGTTGTCATAACTTAAATCTTAAAAATAGAAGTATATATAGTTTTCTGTTTTATTAGCAAATGGAAAAATAAAACTTGATTTAAATAAATAAAGAATTATTAATAATAAATAAAAAAAATATTAGAACAGTTTATTCAACTTGTTCTACAGAATCTTTTGGTTTAGCTGCTGATGGTCTATAAATTTCAGCAAATGATGGAACAACTACAATATAGTCTTCTCCAAGTCCAGCTATGTCTCCTTTAATTGCATCACAAGTTTTCTTTAACTTGCTAATTGCTCTTTTAAGTTCAACCATATCTTTGTCTTTTAGATTTTTGATATTGATAATTGCAATTGTATTTCCTTCTCTAATAATATCTAATACTTCTTTGACGCCATCAAAGTCTTCTAGATTAAAAGGTCTTACTGTGATTTTTGAATCGCCAGATGCATGTGCTTCTGTACTTAATTCTACGTATTCATCTTCAAGCGTGTCCAAATCTTCTTCTGGAACATAGCCCATCTTTTCTTTTATTGAAGCAAAAAATTTTTTCATTATAACATCCTCCCCTAATTCATTTGTGAGTAATATGTTCTATTTCGTTATTAATTTATAAATGTATCGGTGTATATATTATTTTATTTTTTTATGTTATGAGGGTATTTTAAAGCAGATTTGATTCTGGTGCATCCGGAATAAATTATTAATCCTAACTATACTGCCAATTCGCCCATATTCTTTTTTCCGGCATTCGCCTGTTTATGGTCGCGACGCTCGTTCGTTAACACTCCTCGCTGCTCCTTGTATTCATACGCAATATTGGCTCATATCAAGGCAGTATAGTATCTTATTCTTTTCCGGATGTACCATTTGATTCATAATATTTAAAAATAGTTGTGATATTAATAGAAATATTTTGGGGTGCATGATAAAATGAATATAGGGATGATAATAGGTATTGTAGTAGTAGTTTTTGTTTTAATGATAGTTTTGCTATACAATAGTTTAATTAGATTAAAAAACCAGGTTAAAAATGCTTGGGCACAAATAGATGTACAATTAAAAAGAAGAAATGATCTTATTCCTAATCTGATCGAATCAGTAAAAGGATATATGAAACATGAAAAAGGTGTTTTAGAAACAGTTACTAAAGCAAGATCTTCAATGATGTCTGCTGGAACAGTGGAACAAAAGGCAAAAGCTTCAAATCAAATTACTGATGCTCTAAAAAGTTTATTTGCAGTGTCTGAAAATTATCCGACTTTAAAAGCAAATGAAAATTTTATGCAATTACAAGAAGAGCTTACTGGAACTGAGAACAAGATCGCATATTCAAGACAATTTTACAACGATATTGTAATGTTGTACAATAATAAGATTCAAATGTTTCCAAGTAATATCTTTGCAAATATGATGAATTTTAAAGAAGAAAAATCTTTTGAAGCTACTGCAGAAGAAAAGAAAAATGTAAAAGTTCAGTTTTAAGAACTTTAGTTTTTAATTTTTTATCTCTTTTTATTTTGATTTTATTTTTTATTTAAAATCCATTAGATAATAAGTTTAGTAACACCCGGGGCAAAATGAAAATATTTTTTGATGAAGTAAGAAATAATAAGGCAAAATCTTTTGTTTTAATGTTCTTTTTCGTTGTTATAATTGGTTTACTTGGTGCGGCTATAGGTTTATTTTATAATAATATTTATGTTGGCCTTATTGTTGCGATTATATTTTCTTTAATTTATACTGGAATAGTTTTCGTTGCTGGTGGAAATATGATTTTATCTATGTCTGGAGCAAAACCAGTTACTAGAGAAGAATTTCCTAAATTATATCATGCTGTTGATGGGCTTGCAGTTGCTGCAGGAATTCCTGCGCCAAAAGCTTATGTTATTAATGATACTGCAATGAATGCTTTTGCAACAGGAAAAGATCCTGCGCACGCATCGATTGTGGTAACTACAGGTTTACTTGCAGTTTTAAATAGAGAAGAGCTTGAAGGTGTTGTTGCTCATGAGATGTCTCATATTAAAAATTATGATATTAGATTTATGATGCTTACTGCTGTTTTGGTTGGTGTCGTTACTTTACTTAGTGATTTTTTACTTCGAAGTTTTCTTTGGGGAGGAAAAAGAGATAGTGATAGAAATGGGAATGCTGTAATAATTATGGTAGTAGTAGGTCTTGTTTTAGCAATTCTTGCTCCTTTGATTGGCGAATTGATTAAGTTAGCAATAAGTAGAAAGCGAGAATATATGGCTGATGCTAGTGCTGCTGGTCTTACTCGGTATCCTGCTGGTCTTGCTAGTGCGTTAAAAAAGATTTCTAAAGATCCTGATCCACTTGTTGATCAAGCAAATAAGGCAACAGCACATTTATTTATTTCAACACCTTTTAGAGCTAAGAAAAGTTTTATAGCTGGTATGTTTGCAACTCATCCTCCAATAGAAGAAAGAATTAAAAGGCTTCAAGAAATGTAATTATTTAATCATTTATTTTGATTGAATTATTAAATTATTAATTCTATTTACCATTTTCTCCAGATCTGCTTGGTCTTTTTCTGCTTCTGCTATTTGATCTGTGAATAGATGTATCATTCTTTTCATATTATAGCAATAATAAATATTTGGATTTAGTTTTATTGCTTTATCATAATATTCAATAGCTTTTTTTGTATCGATATTTTTTCCTGACGAAAAGCAAGTTCCTAAGTGTAAGAAACAAAAAGCTAAAGCATCATTTTCGTTGGAAATATATGTTTGAGTTGGTTCTGCTGAAACTATTTTATTGTTGTTAATAACTATTGAAAAATAATTATCGATGATGTATTTGTACAAGGCACTTGTTGCACATGCTCCCGAGGGTTCACAAACATAACTTACTTCGCCTTCTTCTTTAAGTGTTGGTTCCTTACCAATGAAAGATTGCATTTTAAGATTTATTTGAGATGCTTTTAGAAAATAATATTTTGCTTGTTCAAATTTTCTTAAAAACTGTAAGCTCATTGCTTTATTATAATTAGCTGAAAAATCATTCGGATTTATTTTTAGAGCCTCATCATAGTTTTTAATTGCTTCTTCTTCGCCTTTTAAAAATCTTTCAGGAATTTGATCAGGGATTGTTAAGTCAAGTACTTCTTCTCTTGTAGTTGGAAATACTTTCATGTGCGCGGCGAAACCTTTTCCTCTAAATGCAGTTATATTTTTAGGGTCTTTTAAAAGTACTTCATCAAATAGAGCTTGTGCTTTATCATAATCAACTTTGGATTTTTCAATTGAGTAAATATTTGCCGCTAAAATATGTGCATCAATAGATTCAGGAAATTTTTCATGAAGTTCTAAAAGTAAATTTAACGTTTTAGTTCCTCCATCTCCTCCTTTGCTTTTTACTACAAAATAAGTAAATGCTTTTTTATATTCTTCATCTGCAGAAGTATTTTGTATTTGTTCTGCTGTTTGTTTTTCATTATTAGAATTAGTTTCTTTTGTAAAAGCAGTGGGTGTAATCATTATTGTTCCTGCTATTGTAATTGCTAAAATTGTTTGTTCGAGTCCTTTACTTATTTTTCGAAGCATTTTTTTTGCCTGCCTTATATTTATATTTTAGATTATCTGTTATCTAAAATTTCTGAGTCTAAAAGTGCACTTGTGAAAGGCATATACGGGTGTTTCCAAGTTTTTCCTGTAATTCCTTCATAAATTTCAAGTGGAATCCAAGACACAATATTTATTGCTGTATCTGTAGTTACATTAAGAAGTCCCTCTGCAAAAGTTAGGGGTAATGTAATTGGCATTGCACAGGGAACATTTCTTGTTGAATGATATGCATGTAATGAATTTGCATAAAGTCCAACTACTAATGTTTGTGGAATTGTGTATACTTTGTCGCCAGGAATAACTCTTGTAACAGGATTGCAGTCTACTTTAGTTGGAAATTTAAAAGTATCTTCACAATATATTCCTGTGCATCCAGAAGTTAAAGAAATAAGACTCGCTACGCCTAGACTTTTTGCAGTTGATTTTATTATATCAGTTAAGGTCATTTTAATATACCTATTATGTACGAAAGGAATATTTAGAAGGTTTTTAAGCTTTTTGCTATACTAAAGGAGTAATTGGAAACTAATAATTATTGCGTCTTGGTGTTTACTACAACAAATACTGCGTCATTTTTTCTTAGTTTCTCGGATATGGGAATAGTTATTGTATCTCCTTTTTTTGCAATAGTTATTTTTGTATTGTCTTTTCTCATTTCTTTTATTTTGTGATTTACTACTCCTGTTGTTGGTCCAGTTATTATTATTTCATCGTTGATCTTTAATTCTTGAGTGTTTATGAATATTTCTGCAATTTTTGGTTTATTGAAATAATTAGTTACTGTTCCGACAGTGAATTTAGTTTTAGTTGCTTTTCCGCCGTAAGTTCCGCACCATTCCCCTGTTTTAAGTCCGATGTAATATCCGCCTTCCCAAAATCCTCTGTTATATACTTTGTCGAGCTCATTTCTCCATTTCTTTATGTTATCAGAATTATATTTCATGCTATTTTTTTCAGTGATTGCATCAACTGCTTCTTTATAATTTTTAACGACAGTGCTTACATATTCAGGACTTCTTCCTCTGCCTTCAATTTTTAAAATTGTTGCGCCAGCATTAATTAATTTATCGAGCATTCCAATTGTGCATAAATCGCTTGGCGACATAATATATTTATTATCTATTTTTAGTTCATCTCCAGTTTCTGCATCTGTGACTTTATATTCTCGACGACATGCTTGAAAACATGCGCCTCTATTTGCTGAAGAATTATATTGCGCAAGACTCATGTAACATTTTCCAGATATTGCAATACATAACGCTCCATGTATAAATACTTCGATTTGTATTAGTTTTCCCGACGGGCCTTTTATTTTTTGTTTTTTTATTTCATCACAGATGTTTTTTATTTGTTCTAGTTTTAATTCTCGAGCTAAAACAATTACATCTGCGTATTTTGAGTAGAATTTAACGGCATCTAAATTTGAAATATTACATTGCGTTGACATATGAACTTCTAATTTAATTGATTTTGCGTATTCGATAATTGATATGTCTGCTGCGATAATTGCGCAGATTCCTTTATCTTTTGCAAGATCACATAACACTTTCGCTTCTTTTAAGTCTTCATCATATGCGATAATATTTAGTGCTAGATAACTTTTAACTTTGTTTTTTTTGCATATCGATACAATTTTCGGTAAATCTTCGTATGTGAAATTGGCAGAATGTGATCTCATGTTTAAATTTCCAACTCCAAAATATACTGATTTTGCTCCTGCATTTATTGCAGCTATAAGAGTTTCATAGCTACCCGCTGGCGCCATAATTTCTATTTTCGTATTTGAGTTTTTACTTTTTACCATGTTTGTATAGAATGTTATTTTTCATATATTATAATAATTAAAAAAATAAAAATTAGTATTATTAATTATGTGGGGTTTTATCTTTATCAGATTTAGTTTCCTTTTTATTTGTTTCATCTTCCGCAGGTTTCATTATTGGGAAAAAGATGACATCTCGAATACTTTCCGCTTCAGTTAAAAGCATTACCATTCGGTCTACTCCCCATCCAATTCCGCCAGTTGGAGGCATTCCAATTCTTATAGCATTAATGAAATCTTCATCCATTTGATGTGCTTCTTCATTTCCAGCTCTTCCTTTTTCTGCTTGTTCTTCAAGTAATTGTGTTTGTAATAATGGATCATTTAATTCCGAATACATATTACCTAATTCCATTCCAACAGCAAGAGGTTCACATTGTTCATTTAATCTTGAATCAGTTCTGTGTCTTTTACATAAAGGAGTTCCTTCTTTTGGTCTATCAGTTATATGAGTTGGTTGAACGATAGTTTTTTCTACTTTTTCTGCAAAAATAGTTTCAACTAAACTTCCCCAAGTTGTTTCTTTGTATTCTAAAAGATTTGCATCACAGAAATCTAGCAATTCTGCTTCAGTTTTATTCTCAACGTCAAGTCCTATTTGTTGTTTTATTGCTTCAATAGTTGTAATTCTTTTCCATGGTGCTTTAAAGTCAAGTTCAACGTCAGTTTCTACGCCATTTATTTCGAATTTACGTTTTACAATAGTTGTGCCTAAAACTTTTAGTGCACAAAATTCGTAGCATTCTTCAATTAAAGTCATCATATCATTGTAATCTGCATATGCTTGGTAAATCTCAATCATAGTAAATTCTGGATTGTGGCTATGATCTACTCCTTCATTTCTGAAGTTTTTACAAATTGTAAATACTTTTTCAAATCCGCCAACAACTAATCTTTTTAGATATAGTTCTGGAGAAATGGAAAGATACATTTTCATGTCCCAAGTATTAATATGTGTAACAAATGGTCTTGCGTTAGCTCCGCCATATTGAGTTTGTAAAAGAGGTGTTTCTACTTCCATAAATCCTTTTTGATCCAAGAATTCTCGAATAGCTTTAATAATTAAACTTCTTTTTCTAAATACATCTTTAACTTCAGGATTTACAATTAAATCTACATATCTTTGTCTGTATCTAATTTCTTTATCTTTAAGACCGTGAAATTTTTCAGGTAATGGATTTATAGATTTACTTAATAATTCAAAAGTTTTAACTTCAATTGTTATTTCGCCAGTTTTTGTTTTAAATACTGTTCCTTGCACTCCAATAAAATCTCCATAATCGAATTTTTTTGTAACCGGATACTTTTCTTCTCCAATAACATCAATTGCAAAGTATAATTGTGCTTTTCCTTCTTCGTCTTGAATGTGCATAAATGCAATTTTACCCATCTTTCTAAGGCCAACAATTCTGCCTGCCATAGAAACTTCATCTTTACTATGCTCTCCTGCATTAAGTGCGCCATATTTTTTTAAATCATTAGAATTTGCAGTTTTTGTGAATCTGTATGGATATGGATTTACGCCCATGTCTCTGATTTCTTGCAACTTTTTTAATTTTTCTTGTACTAATAAGTCTTCAGTCATACCATATTGAATAAGGGTGTGCTTTAAATAATTTGTTCTTACATTATTATCCCTATTTTGTTTATAAAAGTGTAATTTAAGAATGATTAATAATATCGAGTGCATCCGGAATAAATTATTAATTGCTACTATACTGCCAATTCGCCAATATTCTTTTTTTCGGCATTCGCCTGAGTATAGTCGTGACGCTCCTCTCTATTCGTTCGTCGCTACTTCTTTGAGTCATACGCATTAATGGCTCATGCTTAGGCAGTATAGTATTCTATTCTTTTTCGGATGCACCCATAATATCGTTAGCCTTATAAGTACCTGTATAATTTTAGATATAATAAGATTAAAATGGAAATGCCTGCAATATTAACAATCACTGAAGTTAAAGCTATTAAGAGTGCTTTATTAATTTTTAATTCAAATGCTAAGTCTAAAGAGGAGTTTTGTGAAGTTGAACTTAGTTTAGATTTAGGTATTTCTAAAAGCAAAGTTAAAATTGATTCTGATTATTTATATTTGGATTATCAGGGCGACGTTAAGATTTCTATTTCTGATTTAGATGATGTTAAAGAAGATAATTGTTATGTAGTACAGGAAAATAAGTTAGTTAGACTTGTTTTATTTGGAAAAGATACAAATTTTTATTATAAGCTTTTACCGACGTCATCTTGGCCTACTATCACTTTTTCTTCTACTCCAATGCATCGGCATAGTAAAATTACAACACAGCAACATGTTGAATATATGGTTGCTGAAATATCTCCATTACAGGGAAAGGTGCTTGATTGCTGTTGTGGACTTGGTTACGCAGCAATATTGAGTTCTAAGTCTAAATCTGTTGAAATTGTTGATACTTATGAAATTGACAAAAATGTTCAAGTAATTGCTAGCTATAATCCGTATTCTAAAGATTTGTATAATAATCCTAAAATTAAATTACATATGGAATCAATTATTGAGGGACTAAAGAAAACTAAAAAGGAAACTTATGATAGAATTATTCATGACCCTCCAACGTCAAAATATACTCCTTGGCTTTATACAGTGGATTTTCAAACCGAGTTATTTAGAGTTTTGAAAAGAGGCGGAATATTATATCAATATGCACCTTGTCCTGATAAACATAAAGATAGATTGCTTTATCCAAGGCTTGTTAAGCAATTACAAAAAATTGGCTTTAAAGAGGTTGAATTTCATGAATTGTCTTCTGGAATAAAGGCTGTTAAGAAGTAGGTATAGTTTCGGCGTTTATATTGTATATATATTAGTATATTTAATTATTATTTAGTTTGGCTTTTACTACTGGAAAATGTTTCTGAAAGTATTATAAAGGATTAATGTAATAGTGCAATTATGGGTTAGTATAATTTCATTAATTTACTAATATGACTTATTAATGGTTGAAGAAACAATAGGCAATTATTCTAGTATGAAAGAAGAGGAATTATTTTCTAATTTGAATTCTTCTAAGATTGGGCTTTCATCAGCTGAAGTTCAAAGCCGTCTTTTTAAAAATGGTAAAAATATTATTTCTGAATCTAAAGAGTTAAGTATTTTATTAGAGTTTTTATCTCATTTTAAGAGCCCTCTAGTTTTTATATTATTAATTGCAGCAATTGTTTCTTATGTTTTTGGCGATATTGTTAATTCTATAATTATTGGAGTAATAGTATTATTAAGTGTGTTATTAGATTTTTTTCTTGAACATCATGCTGGTGAAGCTGCAAAAAAATTAAAAGAGAGAGTTCAAACAACTGTTACCGTTATTCGTGATTCTAAAGAGATCCAAGTTCTTAGTTCAGAAGTCTGTGTTGGAGATGTTATAGTATTGAATGCTGGGTCGATGATTCCTGCTGATGCAAGAGTAATTTTCGCAAATGATTTTTTTGTAAATCAATCTGTTTTAACTGGTGAGTCTTTTCCTTGTGAAAAAATCACTGCTCCTTCTCCTTCGAGTAATTGTGCAGTTAGTGAAATGAAAAATATTGTATTCATGGGTACTAATGTTACAACTGGATCTGCTAGAGCTATTGTTGTTAAGGTTGGAAGTTCAACTGAATTTGGAAAGATTTCAGGAAAGCTTTCAGAAAGAGAAGAAAAATCAGATTTTGATAAAGGGATGGCTAATTTTGGTTATTTAGCTATGAAAGTTATTTTGGTTTTGACTTTACTTATATTTTTATTTAACTCTTTAATTAAACATCAATTTTTAGAATCTTTTACTTTTGCAATTGCAGTTGCTGTTGGACTTACTCCTGAGCTTTTGCCAATGATTATGTCGATTACTATGGCAAGAGGTTCTCTTGCGATGGCAAAAAAAGGAGTTATAGTAAAAAAGCAATCTGCAATTCCTAATTTTGGTAGTATGGATATTCTTTGTACTGATAAAACAGGAACTTTAACTGAAGATAAAATTGAATTAGTTAAATGTACTGATTATAAAGGAAAAGAATCTGAATTAGTATTCGAGTATTCTTATTTTAATAGTTTTTATCAAACTGGAATTAAAAATCCCTTAGATCAAGCCATTTTGGATTTTAAAGTTCATCATTCTAATATAACATTAGATAAGTGTGAGAAATTAGATGAAATTCCGTTTGATTTTGTTCGAAAAAAGATGAGTGTTGTAGTAAAGAAAGGTAAAAAAGTTTTACTTGTTACTAAAGGTGCTCCAGAAGATATAATTTCTTCGTGTAAGTATTATTATGATGGTAAAATAAAGAAGTTAACGCCTCAAACTGCAAAAAAAATTATTGAACAATATCACAATTTAAGTTCTGACGGATTTAGAACACTTGGTGTAGCAGTAAAAGAAATAGGTTCTAAGAAATCTTATTCTAAAGCTGATGAAGTTGGTCTTACATTTTATGGATTTGCATCATTTTTGGATCCACCAAAAGCGGACGCTCAAAATATTATTTCTGAATTAAATGCTCTTGGAGTTAGAGTTAAAATTATTACTGGTGATAATGAATTAGTTACTAGAAAAATATGTGCTGATTTGAAAATTCAAATTCATGGAGTGCTTTTAGGTCCTGATGCATTAAATATGACTGATGATGTTCTACGTCAAAAAGTTGAAGCGACAACTATTTTCGCACGATTTTCTCCTGATCAAAAGAATAGAGTGATTACTGCACTTAGACGTAATGGCCATGTTGTTGGTTATATGGGAGATGGAATTAATGATGCAGAATCCTTAAAGAATGCTGATATTGGTATTTCTGTTAATAGTGCTGTTGATGTTGCTAAAGAGTCTGCAGACATAGTTCTTACTGAAAAAAGTCTTGATGTTTTAAGACAAGGTATTATTGATGGGCGAAAAACTTTTGGTAATACTATGAAATATATTAAAATGAACTTAAGTTCTAATTTTGGTAATATGTTTAGTTATACTGGAGCAGTATTATTTTTACCTTTTTTACCTATGCTTCCTATTCAAATTTTACTTAATAATTTCATCTATGATTTTGCTCAAATAACAATTCCTGGTGATAACGTTGATAGCGATATGACTTTAAAACCTAAAAAGTGGGACTTAGGTTATTTGAAACGATACATGTTAATTTTTGGTCCAGTTAGTTCTCTTTTTGATTTTATTACTTTCGGAGTATTGTTCTTCGTATTTGGTTTTGTAGCTTTATCTGATGCTGCAATGTTTCAAACTGGATGGTTTATGGAGTCGCTTGCAACTCAGACTTTAGTGATTTTACTAATTAGAACAAATGGAATTCCTTTTGTTGAAAGTAAACCTAGTAAAATGTTATTTTTCAGTTCAATAGCTTGTGTTGCTGTAGGATGGACATTGCCTTATACTAAATTAGGTCAATACTTAGGATTTGTTCCTCTTCCAATGAATATTGTGTTAGTTTTAGTAGCAATAGTCGCAGCATATTTTATTGTAATTGAAGTTGTTAAAAAAGTGTTTAAAGAAAAGATTGCTTATTAAGTGTTCTTTACGTCGTGTGCTATTTATGTTTCTACTGAATAATTAATTAGTTCGAAATATTTATATATCTAAATGATTTGTTAATTATTTATGGATAACTTAAATTTTTATGAAATAATGCGATTATCTCAAAGTTGGGGTTTGATAAACGATCAAGCACGTTATACTCTTACTGAAAAAACTAGTAAAGAAGTCAGTGCAGTTCTTGGAAATAAATTAGAGCAAATAGCAAAAGATGCTGTTAATCATGTTTTTACAGTTATTAGAGATGAGACTCCAATCGAGATGGGCGATTTTGTTATGGAAGCAGCGTTACATATTGCTGGTACGGAAAAAATTGTTCGAGATTGGGTTAGAACTAAAGATGATAGCGTAACTCCTCCAATTGTTTATGCGGTTTGTGTTGCAGGTTTTGTTAAAGATTATGCAATTAAAAAAGGTTTGATGAAAGAAAGAGGATATACTGTTTATCCAACTGTTAGACCTGATGCTGTTCTAACTAGAGCAAGTTAATTTTCTTAGGTTTTTGTATTTTATTTTCTAGATTTTATTGTATTAAATAAATATTATATTTTTAAGAGTCTTTTATTTTCTGTAGCAACATTTAAAAAACGAGTTCTATTTCATATTAGTGCAAGCTAGATTGGGAAGTTAGTCCCTTCCTGTTACCCTAAGCGGACTTTAGAGGGAATCGAAGCTCAATTAGCGTATCAGGTGTTGTGTTTTAGCCTTTAATGTGCTGTCGATACCTTGTCCTTATCGGTGGACAGAAATCCGAATCAGGTCAGGCCAGGAATGGTGCAGCCTTAAGGGTTTGTGCCCATGCATTAGGGTTCGCAGGGAGGAGGTATATTGGAGTCCACTGAGATGCAATATTTGGTATCATAATTGGGCGTGCTTGCACTTTTTATTTAGAATTATTCGCTATCGTCTTCTTTTATTTCATATTCTTCAATATGATGTGTTGCAGCTAGATATTCATCATCTTCGCTTTCTTCAGCATATCTTACTTTTAACGCTTCAAAACAAACATAGTATAGTGATTTTATTTCATTATATTTTATAGGGGAAACAAAATTATTAGTATTTAATGTATAATCCTTTCTTAAAACCATTACGCTTATGAAATCTTGAAGAGTTTTTTCTGCATCTTTTCGATATACTGCAACTTGAGGTGCATTTTTTAGGAATGAAGGTATTTTTTGGACAGTTCTTATAGCACTATATAGTGTAGTAAGATTTGGAAGTAGCTCATTTGAGTTAATATTAATTTCTTCAGATCCTTTATTATTTTCTACATATTTTAGAAGTTTGTTTGTAAGATCTTCAATATCCTCTGTTTCAACTCTTTTTGGTGCTTTCAATTTAATCGTGCCTTACCCCCGAATTATGAAGTGTTTAATAAAGGTTATGAAAGTAATTACTTGAAAGTAAGAAGTGCTTTAAGATCCACTTCCCACTGGTCAACCACCAGCATTTAATTTAAATATTTGTAATTTAATTTTAATAGTGGCAATTAGGAGGTTAATAATGACAAAAATCAGCGTCATCGGAACAGAAATCACAATAATTGAAATAGAAAATGAGGATTATATTTCAATAACTGATATGATTAGAGCAAAAGAAGGCGATTTTTTCATTTCAGATTGGCTTAGAAATAGAAATACAGTTGAATTTTTAGGAATTTGGGAAAGGATACACAATCCTAATTTTAATTATGGCGAATATGCCATAATTAGAAATAAAGCGGGATTAAATAATTATAAAATAAGTGTTAAAGATTGGGTTGAAAAGACAAATTCAATTGGATTAAGAGCAACAACTGGGCGTTATGGAGGAACATTTGCACATAAAGACATAGCATTTGAATTTGGTATGTGGATTAGTGCAGAATTTAAAATATATCTTATTAAGGAATTTCAAAGATTAAAAGATAATGAAAAGATGCCTTTAGGATGGGATATTAAAAGAAATTTAGCAAAGATTAATTATCGTATTCATACAGATGCGATTAAATTGAATCTAATACCTAAAGAATTAACAAAAAAGCAGATTAATTTGATTTACGCTAATGAAGCAGATGTACTTAATGTTGCGCTATTTGGAATGACTTCCAGTGAGTGGAGGGAACAAAATATAGAAAAAAAGGGTAATATAAGAGATTATGCTGATATATCTCAATTAATATGTTTATCTAACTTAGAAAACTTAAATGCTTTGTTTATTAATGAAAATTTATCTCAAGATAGAAGGTTAATAAAACTTAATCAAATAGCAATACACCAAATGAATTTGTTGAATAAAGATCAAATTATACAGAAATGGAATTTAATTTAATTAATATTTAATCCACTTCCCACTGGTCAACCACCAGCGTGAGGTATTTAAAGGGGTGGCACTAATATAGTATTATGCTTCGTCAAAAGCGACATAAGGCAGTAATGCAATAGTTTTTTGGCGAAACTAAAACTCCATTTGAAATAAAATGCGAATAGCAAGGAGAGTATAAACATGAATGAAAAAACAGATATAAAGGTAAATGCCTTTGGCAAAAATTTACCAGAAAAGAAATTCACAGCAGGTCCGATTTCGGTTACCGTGTGGCACAACGAAGGAAAAAATAAAGATGGCGAGGAAACAGAATTCCAAACTGTTACTTTGCAAAGAACTTACAAAGACAAAGAGGGAAAGTGGCAACACACTTCTAATTTAAGAACTAATGACTTGCCTAGAGCGACTTTGCTTTTACAAAAGGCGTACGAGTATATTGTACTAAAGCGTGAGGTAGAGGAAACTCAATAGAGTTGATTTTAAGCGTAGTTTGAACATTTAATTATAATTAACAGGGGTTTTATGGTAGTTTTGCAAATAAGCTAGATGTAATGCTCTTTTTTTTAATTTTAATAAAAGGATTTCAATGACAACAACGATAGATTTTAATAATAGGTGATTAATATGATAGCTAAAGAAAAGGATGATTTTACAATGCAGTTGGATGAAAGTATTTCAGAAGTGGAACAAGACGAGTTTATTTCAGCTAAGAAATTAGATTCAAAAACTGATTCTAAAAAAGCGGATAAGGCTGATAAAGCGGATAAAATGGATAAGGTAGATAAGATAACTAGTTCGAAGGATGAAGTTAGTCCTAGTGCTAAATCAAAAGATGAAATTACAATACATGATATTCCAGGAGTTGGTCCAACAACAGCTGAAAAGTTGATTGAATGTGGATATACAAACGTAATATCAATAGCAGTTTCTACTATAGGAGAACTTGTAGATGCGACAGGAGTAAGTGAAGCAGTTGCAAGAAAAATGATTAATTTTTGTAGAAATGAAACAAAAATGGGTTTTGAGACTGGTGGAGAAGTTCTTATAAGACGAAGTAAAGTCCTTAAGATAAAATCTGGTGCTGATGAGCTTGATAGGCTTTTAGATGGTGGATTTGAAACTGGAGCGATAATTGAATGCTTTGGTGAGTTCGGATCAGGAAAAACTCAAATAGGGCACGTTTTATGTGTTCAATTACAAAAACAAATGCCAGGTAGTTACGCAGTTTACATTGATACAGAAAAAACTTTTAGGCCTGAAAGAATAATTCAGTTAGCTAAAGGTGCTGGTTTAGATCCAGAAGATGTTTTAGCGCATATTAAGGTTGCAAGAGCATTTAATTCAGATCATCAGATGTTGCTTGCTGAAAAAGTTGAAGAATTAATAACAACTCAAAAGCTAGATATTAAATTAGTTGTAGTTGATTCTCTTACTGCGCAATTTAGATCTGAATTTGTAGGACGAGGAACTCTTGCAGCTAGACAGCAAAAGATCAACAAACATATGGCAACTTTATCTAAACTTGCTGATATATACAACCTTTGTGTATATGTAACAAATCAAGTAATGTCAAAGCCAGATCAGTTTTTTGGAGATCCAACAGCTGCAATTGGTGGGCATATTGTTGCACATAACTCAACATTTAGAATTTATTTAAGAAAAGGTAAAAAAGGAACAAGAGTTGCAAAACTTATTGACAGTCCTAACCTACCGGATGGAGAAATAATATTCGAAGTTGAAACTCAAGGCCTTAAAAACGCCTAGTTTTGCCTTAAATTTAGGCAAACTTTTTAAATTATCTTTTCTTTTTTATTTAATATATTATTTTAGGTGAATAAATTTATGGAAGGTAAATATAACAAAATATCAGTTGGAGACACTTTAGATCTCAAAATAGAGACAGTTGGAAAAAAAGGCGATGGCCTTGCAAAAATAGACGGATTTGTAATATTTGTTCCTGGTGTAAAAGAGGGAGACAATGTTAAAGTCAAAGTTACTAAAGTTCTTACTAACGTAGGTTTTGGAGAAGTTATTGGTAAAGCAGACCCTAAAGCAATTGTTGCTGAAAAGGAACCTGCTGAAGAAGCTGAAGAAGAAGCAGAAGAAGTTGTTAACGATTCTGAAGATTTCGGCGAAGAATTAGATTCAAAGAAGTAAATTTTTCTTAATTTTTATTTTTTATTATAATTTTAATTTATTTGATTCTAGACATCAATTATATTTAGTAAAGGTTTAAGTTTTTCTTTTCTTGGTGGGCCGGATTTTACTGTTACAACTTCTTCAACCATATCTAAGCATTCTTTTGGAACTGCATATGCTACATAACTAGCAGATTTTTTATTTTCTCCAAATAGTTTTGGATAGAGGCCTTTGACAAAGCTTGCAATTTTAGATTCTCCTAATCTTTTATCACTTATATCGTAGATTGCAATTGGCGCACTAACAAAGCAGTCTGGTTCTCCAACTTCCATTATTGCGTAAACATCAGTTTGTGGAATATAGTGCATTTCTTTTGATTTTAATCTTTCATCTAAGGATTGTGCTGATGCTAATGAGTCATGTATTTCCTGAAGTCGAAATTGTTTTCTTGCTTCAATACAAGCCATAAGTTTTAATTCTTTTCTTCGTTCTTCGGGATTATCGCTGAATTTAATTCCTAATCCTTGAACATAAACGTTGAGTCTATCTGAAACGCTTTCTGGGTTTTGTTTTGCTAAATCTACTTTTTGTTTTAAGCCGTTTATTTTGTTTTGCAAATAATTCAGTGTTTCTTCTTCAGATGCTCTTTGTAATGAGAGAGCATTTAGATTTGTATCCCACATTTCATACCAAGAATATGGATAACTTCCTCGAAAGATGTCGAATTGTTTGTAGTCTAATTCTCCTATCAATGATAACGGTAAAGTGTTTGCAAAATAACTTCCTGATTCTATTTTTTTTGCTTTTTTAATATCAATTTCTTTATCGCCAGTACGATTTCCCCATAATGTTCTACCTGATCCTAGCGCTGCAATTCTATAAACTAATCCATAAACTTGGGCTTCTAAAGGAACTTCGTCTTGTCCACGTCTTTTAATTTTAAAGTAACCTTTGAAATTATTTGGAAGATTTTGAAGAATTGGAGGAGCATTTCTTTTTGCAAGTGCTGTTGATTTCATGTTGGTTGAAAAGATTCTTTAATTTAAAAAAGTAGTTACTACTTACAAATTATGTTGTTTTAATGCATTGTTATATATTTAGATAATAATCTTTATATATCCCTTTTCTAAAAGCAAAATCATGAAACTAAGTATAGTAAAATCTTATGAAGATATGTCAAAAAAGGCTGCAAAGATTGTATTAGATGAAGTGTCTAAGAATAAAAAAATTCGTCTTGGATTTGCTACTGGTTCAACTCCTTTGGGTTTGTATTCTGAATTAGCTTTGGCTTGTCAAAATAAAAAGGCGGACTTTTCTGAAGTTAAGACGTTTAATTTAGATGAGTATTATCCAATTAAGAAGACTAATCCTCAAAGTTATCATTATTTCATGCATAAAAACTTGTTTGATAAACTTAATTTAAAGGAAAGTAATATTCATCTTCTTAATGGTGAAGCATCTGACTTTGAAGAAGAATGCAAGCGATACGAAAAAATGATTGATAGAGAGGTTATTGATTTACAAATACTTGGAATTGGATCAAATGGCCATATTGGATTTAATGAAAAGGGAACAAATCCTCATATAGAAGTTCATAGAGTTAAATTATCTGGTGAGACTAAGAAGGCAAACTCCAGATTTTTCAAATCGATAAAAGAAGTTCCGGAATATGCATTAACAATAGGCCTAAAAAACATAATGGCTACTAAAAAAATAATTTTACTTGCAAAAGGAAAAGAAAAAGCACAAGCAGTAAAAGATATGATTGAAGGTAAGATTTCTACTTCTGACTGTCCTGCATCCGTGTTACAACATCATAAAGATTGTACGGTTATATTAGATGAAGATGCTGCGGGGCTTTTGAAATAAGTTAATTTGTGAATTTATGTTATAAACCTTTACTCTGTATAAGACATACCCTCTACAAGCTAATTTATCAATGTAGAGGGTAAGATTTATATATAAGTTATTATTCATATTACTTCATGGTTTATATCTATAAAAAAATTATTGGAGGCGTTAGCCACTATTATCTTCGTGTATCAGAAAGAAAAGGACAACGAGTTATTGCAAAAGATATAGCCTATTTAGGAAACTCAATTCATGATTTGCAAAAAAAATTAGATGGGTTAAAAGAATATAAAGATGATATTCGAAAAGCATACAAAACCATACATAAAGTAATTGAATCCAATATTTGGTTAGAGAAAGTTAAAGATAAAAAGCAAAAAAAAGATCCTTATCTAGGAAATTTATTTTTAGAAGTTGAAGCGTGTAAGTTACATTTTAGCACTATTTTCAAGAAGAAAAATTATTTGACGCAAAACACAATTATGAAACAATTTGCGATTGATTTTTCGTATAATACAACTTCAATAGAAGGTAATACAATTAAGTTAAACGAAGCAAGAAAATTATTAGAAGAAGGATTGACTCCTAAAAATAGAACAACAAGAGAAATATTTGACGTTCAAAATACTGAAAAAGTATTTTTAGAAAATGAGACTTATGATATTTCTAATGCTTCAATTATTAAAATTCATAAAGATTTAATGGAAAATATAGATAAAAGAATTGGTTATAGAACTGAAGACGTGCATGTCTTTAAATCTCATTTTGATGTAACTCCTGCACCATATGTAAGAACGGACATGGATTTATTGATAAAATGGTATAATGATAATACTGAAAAATTGCATCCTTTTGTTTTAGCAGTTCTTTTTCATCATAAATTTGAAAAAATTCATCCTTTTATGGATGGAAATGGGCGTACTGGCAGAATGCTTATGAATTTAATATTACTAAAACACAATTATCCTCCAGTAATCATTGAAAATAAATTACGTGTGGAATATCTTGGTGCATTAAGTAAAGCAGATCCTGCTAAATTTTCTTCAACTGAAATTGAAAAATATTCTTTATTAATTACTTTCATTGCAAAAGAAATGATAGCAGGATATTGGGGATTATTCTTATAGATATAATTTAATTTAGGACTAATTCTCTTCGTTTTACTCACGGGGGGGGGGTAACGCAAAACTTATAAACTCCATTTGCAAAATAATATTAACGGGTAATTATTTTTATGTGTAAAGTACGAAAATCACAGACAGCTACCGAATACCTAATTATATTAGCAGTAGTTATAGTTATCGCTCTTGTCGTCGTGAATACTATGGGTGGCTTTCCAGGAATTGGCGCAGGTACTTCTAAAAAAGTTTCTGATTTAAAATTAGCAACGGACACAATTGGTGTAGAAAGTTATCAGATTGGAGCAGATTCATCTTTATTTAGACTTAAGAATAATTATTATGATACTATTACGATTACTAAATTTAGAGTTAATCAACAAGATAATTTAACTTGCAATTCTTCTAATACAAATCCTGCATTACCAATTGTATTAAATGTTGGTCAAAGTCAACTGATTAATTGTTCTGTTGTAAGTAGTTCAACTTATACTCTTTCAAGTAAACAAACTCCGATGATGGGGATTACTTATATAGATACAATAGGTGCAACAAGAATAGCTGGCAATGAAGGAAGTGCAGTTGCAACTGTTTC
Organism: uncultured Methanosarcinales archaeon; assembly: GCA_964557345.1. Classification (GTDB taxonomy): domain Archaea; phylum Nanobdellota; class Nanobdellia; order Woesearchaeales; family DATGWN01; genus CAZKZU01. Next base: position 34,701 of record CAZKZU010000003.1, on the reverse strand, counting down.
ACAAGGAGAAGTTATTCCTCCCGAAACTCCATCTTATACTATTATATTTAATTCTAATACAGGTACTGGTACTATGAGTACTCAAACAATTCAACAAGGTGCATCTGCTAATTTAATTCCTAATAACTTTACAAAAGCAAGTAATACTTTTGACGGATGGAACACTTTAGCTAATGGTAGCGGTACAAATTATTCCGACAATGTTTCTTATACTATGGGTTCTGCTAATGTGACGCTGTATGCCAAGTGGACAGCGGTAGTAGTAGATGCGTGTGGTACTCCTGGTGATGCTACCGATCCAGATTGTTGGTCTGTGGCTGCTAGTGGTCATATTTGGGGGCCGATTGGTGTAAACACTCCTGCAAATGATTTAGATGATGGACGCAATAATAGTCTTACTCTATATGGTCCTGCGGGTGGCTATCTTGGCGGTAGCTATCCGGCTGCAAAATATTGTTATGATTTAGTGGAAGATAGCCATGAGGATTGGTTTTTACCAGCTATAAATCAATTAATGAGCGGTATAACGGCTAATCCAGAAACTTGGGGGGAGTGGTATTATTGGTCTAGTACTGAGAATCCTGCGGAGGGTAATGAAGATTTTGCCTTGAATGTTTATTACGATGTGTGGTTGAGCACCGCATATATTAGCGACGACATGAAGGACGATAGCTACGACAAGGTTCGTTGCCTCCGTTAGATTTACTAAATTTCTTTAATTTATTTTTCATTAACTTTATAATTCTTGAATTAATTTAATATTGTAAGGGGTAGTTAGGTAATTGATTGATTGCTAAGTTTTTGTAGTGATTTAATACTGGATTTATATTAAAATGGGTATCATAAACGTTTTGCCGGAAGAAGTCATTCTGAAGATTGCAGCAGGTGAAGTAATTGAAAGACCTGCTTCAGTTGTTAAGGAATTGATTGAAAATTCTATGGATGCTGGTGCTTCTGATATTCTTGTTGAGTTAAAAGGGCTTGATTTACGGATACTTGATAATGGAAAAGGCATGGAGGAAGATGACCTTAAGGTTTGTCATTTGCGACATTCTACTTCTAAAATTAAGTTAGCAGAGGATTTGTTTGATGTTCATTCTTTAGGTTTTAGAGGAGAAGCGCTTGCTAGTATTTCTGCAATTTCATTAATGCAAGTCACTACTAAAGTAAAAGGTGAGACTGCTAATTCAATGATTATTGAGGGTGGGCAAGTTAAAAGTATTAAGCCTTCTTCTTTTCCAAGCGAACATGGAACTGAAATTTCTGTTAAGAATTTATTTTATAATACTCCTGTTAGAAAAAAGTTTATGAAAACCGATGGCACTGAAGTTCGGGCTATTGTTGAATTAATAAGTCAATATATTTTTAATAACGATAATGTTAGTTTTAAATTAATTGTTGATGGGAAAACTGCGTTATATTCTCCTGCTGGAAATTTAATGCAAAAGTTTTACAATATTTATGGAAAAGAATCTAAAGAAATGTTGGAATTTAACGACGAGGAAAGCGATTTAACAATTTCTGGTCTTATTTCAAAACCCAGTTTGGCTCGAAAATCTAGATTTGATCAAATTATTTTTGTTAACGGAAGACTTGTAAAAAGCAAGATTGTTTATGTTGCAATTACTAATGCGTATAAAGGATATTTAAATATTGGTGAGCAACCTGTTGTAATAATAAAAATAGAAACAGCTCCAAATAAAGTTGATGTTAATGTTCATCCAACAAAACAAGAAGTTAAATTTCAAGACGAGCACGTGATTTATAGTTTAGTTTATCATGCAATTAAAAATAAATTATTATCTTGTGATTTAACTAAGAAAGTGAATGTTGATGATGGTGAAACTGAAAAAACTCTGGCTAATTTCTCGTCTTCATCTGAAACAAAAGCTGTTGTTCCTGAAAAAATAAATTTAGTTAATGTTAGTTCTTCTACTCCGAGTAATTTTAATGATTTAAATAAAATTCCTTCGAGAAAAGTCACTGAGCAATTTATTTTTGCAGATTCTTCTGATAAAGAAGAAAGCCTCGTTTCCACATCCTCTAATATAAAAACTGTTCCTATTATTTCGCAGTCCAGTTATATTGAGACGACTTCTCATTTTGAAAATACAAAAGATTTGGGAAATAAAGTTTTAATTAATAGTTATAAGATTTTAGGAATATTTGATAAAGAGTTTTTGCTTGTCGAGAAATATTTAGAAAATTCGCAGAGTAGTTTAGTTGTTGTTGATTTTCATGCTGCTGCTGAAATAGTTAATTATTATAAATTTCATAAACAGTATTCGGAAGGCGTAATTCAAACTCAAGCATTAGTTCAACCTGAAATTATTGAAGTTTCTCCTGCAATTGCTCACATTATTTCACATAATATTGGCGCATTTAAGCAATTAGGATTTTTCATGGATGAATTTGGAAAAAATAGTTTTATTTTACGAACGATTCCTGTTTTACTTGGAAAAGATGTTGATTCTAAATTAGTTATTGATCTTGCAGAAGAATTTGCAGCTGAAGAGAAAATTAATTCTCTTGTGGATAAGCATGACAAAGTTATAACTCGAATGGCATGTCGCGCATCTGAAAAAGCTGGTGACGATTTAACTGTTGTTCAAGCAAAAAAAATCTTAGATGAATTATTTGAACTGCAAGGAAATAAATATAATTGTCCTCATGGAAGACCGACGATAATTGAATTTTCTAAAAAAGATTTAGAGAAAATGTTTAAACGAATACTTTAATTTCAAATATTTTTTAAACTACGTATGAGATTATTATTTTTCCTGTAAATCAACTGCTTTCTTATCCGATTGAGGAACTAAATATATATATGTTATATCGTGGTTTTTCATTGGAACTAAACAATATCTGTCTGTTTCGAGTCTTCCAATTGCTTCCATTCCCAATTGTATTGTTAGACTTGTGGTTTTTGGGCGTGTTTGTTCTATTAAAGTTGATATCGATGGTTCTTGATTATAGTCATAAGTAATGATTGCTCTTATTTCTGATCCCATTTTTCTTCCTGGCTTAGATGCAATTGTTTCTAATCTTCCTTTTTGTAACGTTTCAAAACCGGTTTTATCTCCGATATAGATTTCATATGATTTTTGAGTGGTTTTTGTTGCCATTCGAGAGTGGATTGCTACTTGTCTTATAAATTTTTTTATTGTCAAGTTGTGTGTTGAGAAAAATGTGTATCTAAAAATAATAAAAAAATAAAAAGTTAAAATTATTTATTTAAGTCCTGCTGCAAGGTCTAATAGAACTGCTTTTGGATCTTTTGCTTTAGTTATTCCTGAGGCTAATAATACTCCGCCTGATCCTAATTCAATTGCTTTTCTTACATCAGCTTGGTTTTTTACTCCTGCTCCACAAAGTACGATGCAATTAGAATGTTGTCTTACTGCAGCAACTGTATCCGAAACTACTTTTGGATTAGCTGTTGTTACTGAAATATCTCCGCCAATTAGTTCTGGTGGTTCTACTGCAACTGCATCTGGTTGCATTTTTGCAATTTCAACTGATTGAGCTACATCTTGAGAGCAAACTAAACTAAATAAATTATTAGTTTTACATTTAGTAACGACTTTTTGCATTTGTTCTAGAGTATATCTGTCTTCGGAATGATTGATTAGAGATCCTTTAACATTAATTGCTGTTAAAAATTGTGGAAGAATTTTTCCTGTAAATCCACCAAAATCTGCATCATCAATGTGTTGTGCAAGTACTGGGATACTAACTTTTCCTACAACTTCTTTTAGATCAATTGTATTTACACAAATTGCTATGTTTACATTCTCTGAAATCGCAACTTCTTCGCATATCTTTGCAAGCTTAAGAGCATTCTCTCCGCTTGATTCTTTGTATGTCTTAAAATTAACAACAATTATCGGTGTTTTTAGTGTCATGTATATATCACAAGTGTTCTTTTTTTGGCTGATTTAAATTGTTTTTGATGTTGTAGTTGTATGAAGATATCTAATTAATATCTATTGTCTTGCTTTCGTAAATTCTTTCTTTTGTTAAAATTGTTATAGTGTAATATGTGTGAAAGATTTAGTTATTTTAATATTTTAAAAGAATATATTTATAAATGTCTTATTTATTCAAGAAATAAATAGCTTAATGGGGCTATGGGGTAGCCTGGCTATCCTGCTAGGTTTGGGACCTGGTGACCCCGGTTCGAATCCGGGTAGCCCCACTTTT
>CAZKZU010000003.1:26152-30398 GCA_964557345.1 uncultured Methanosarcinales archaeon | reverse complement strand
ATATTAGCGAAAACTATAAAAAGGGGACATTAGTCACAAGGAGTAAAATGGCAGTTATAAAGAAGAAAGGAAAATTAGGTCCAACTAAAAGACTTGGAACAAGATACGGTGCTTTATTAAAACAAAGAGTAGATGTTATTGAAAGAGTTCAAAGATCTTTACAAAAGTGCCCAGCATGTTTAAAAGTTAGAGCAAAAAGACAATCTTTAGGAATTTACGAATGTAAAAGTTGCGGTGCTAGATTTACTAGTAAAGCATATGGAGTAACTGACTAAAAATGAGTGAATACAAATGCTTTAATTGTGAGAAAATAGTTTCTGACACTTATACTAAAAAATCTGTTCGATGTCCATATTGCGGCAGTAAAATTTTATTTAAACCTAGAAGTGTGAATAAAAAACTAAAGGCAAGATGAACTTTTTCGCGAATGTAAAGATTCTTGATAAAAATAAAAAATTATATTCAGCACTGATTGCTGAAAAAGAGAGTCTTGTAACTCCAAGAGCTGATGTTGCAATTTCTTATCATGATTTATTTTGTGTTTTTGAGATAAAAGCAATTGATTTTGCGTCTTTTCGTGCAATGGAAAATGCGGTTATGCGACTTGTTACAATTGACCAAAAAATGCAGGAGATTTCAAAATGAATTTAAATGATATTAAAGATTTTATCGTCGAGCTTAAAGAAGATGGCGTTCCAAAAAATGTAGCAAGACAAATCGATCAAATTACCGCTTGTTTTAATGATTCTACTCTAGAAGATAATTGTAAAGTTCATAAAGCACTTACAATTTTAGATGAAATTGCAAATGATTCTAATTTAGCATCTCACTTAAGAACTCAAATTATGAATGTATCTTCAATGCTTGAATCTAGTATAAAGAATTAAATAGGATTTGTCATTAAATTATTTATCAGTTAGTTTTAAATAGTTTTTTAATTTCTTTTTATTTACATGGTTGAATTATATGTAATAGTGCACGAATATGTTGCTAAAAGCGATGCTGATTTTGGTATAAAGTCTGCTAGATCTGCATATGCTGAACTTTTGAAACTTAAAAGTTCTGCTTCTTGTCTTGATATTTCTAGAGGTCAAGATCCATCAATTTTACATCCTGAAATGCCTCGTATTACTTCTGATTTATCAGTTCTTGTTGTAGGTGCAAACAAGTGGTGCTGTTGTTCTTTGCAGTTATATGCTCTAAGAAAGAAAGGTTATTCTGCCAAATTTTATGATCTGGCATGTTATGATGGAGAACAGGGTGAAGGAAGACCAAAACATTTATTTGAAAATGTTGCTGATGCTCCTAATGTTATACCAGAATTTTTTAAGAACAATGTTGAATTTGATTTAAGATAATTATTAATAAAATAAAAATAAATTTATTCTTCGTCTTTTGGAGTTCCTTTTCCTTCTGCAAAATACGCTTTTCCTTCGAATAGAGCAACATTAATTTTCTTTCCCTTTTTAATTTTATAATCTAGTTTCATTTTTTCAGGGATTGGTTGTAGTTGTATTGATTGATAATTTTCATCTAGGACACAAATACTTGGTTCATCTTGGATTACTTGAAGTTTTTGAGGTTGAATTATTGTCATAGCTTCTTTGTATCTTATTTGAGTATTTTTTCTTGTAATGAGGCTTTCTACTTTAAGTCTCGCATCTTGAAATCCATGTACTAAAAACGGTTCATCTTCTAATATAATAACACAGCCTTTATCATAATCATGTTTTTTGTAAAGCATGTTTAGTCTATATCGTAATTTACTTGTTAATCTATCTGATGAATGTAATCTTTCATGCTCACTCATTTCTCCGCCGAATTTTCTTACTAATTCGTTTGCAATTTGTCTAATTATTTTTTTACTTGAAACTTGGATGTCAACGCTATTCAAGTCGTGTTCTACAACTTGAGGTACTGTTTCTCCTGCTTCTCCGATTCTTTTCAGAACATAATTTATTATTTCGGGTGTTACTTTTCGCAATTGAATTTCTCCTTCAAAGTAATTGTAATGTCTTGAATCAATTTTAGATAATGTGGCTTTTGGTACTTTTACTTCTTCTGCCTTTTTTTCTTTAGAATGATCTTCTAATTTAGATAAGAAAGCTCCCATTTTATCTTGAATTGATCCCGAGGGAAGGTCTTCCTCTTTTATAGTATTTTTATTAAAAATAGTAGTTTCTTTTTCTTTTTTTTGTCTGTAGCTCATTTTGTTAAGTAATAATTACATTTTTAAATAGTTTTTCTATTTATGTAGTTATGGGTAAGGCAAATAAACAAAACTCTTCAGGATTTTGGACTAGTTTGAAAAAATTTTGGTCTTTTATTTGGAATGATGACAGTATTTTAAGTTGGGTTTTAAGTATTGTAATTGCATTTATTATAATTAAATTTCTTATGTATCCTGCGATTGGATTTGCATTGAATACAGATTATCCTATTGTTGCAGTTGTTTCTGGAAGTATGGAACATAAATTTGCAGTTAGCGATGCTCCAACTCCTACGTTATGTGGAAATTTTGGTGCTGCTAGAAATGTTAATTTCAATGATTATTGGCAGTATTGTGGAAAGTGGTATGAGGGAATTAATATTACTAAAGAAAAGTTTAATGATTTTTCTTATCTGAATGGATTTAATACTGGGGATATTATTATACTTAGAAATCCTGGTGTATCAAATATTAAAGTTGGAGACGTTATAGTCTTTATTCAACCTCAAAATCCTGTACTTGAACCAATAATTCACCGAGTTGTCAAAGTTAGTGAAGTTGATGGGAAACCAGTATTTCAAACAAAAGGAGATCATAACACTAATTCAATATTTGTTGATGCTAAAACTAAATATCTTAATGAGTATAATGTTACTTCCAATCAAGTAATAGGTCGTGCTACTTTTAGGATTCCTTATTTGGGATATGTTAAAATTTATGCTTATCAATTATTAATAAAGGTTAGAAACTTATTTTAAGTTATTTAAGTGATATAAATTAGTTAAGTTGTATAAAATATTTAATAAGTATAAATGATTTAAGTTATTAAATTAACGATGATAGTATATTATTTATGAGGAAATGAAAATGAAATTTTGTCCAAAATGTGGGTCGATGATTTTACCGAAAAGAAAAGATGGAAATATTGTAATTGAATGTTCTTGTGGCTATAATGAAACTGGTGTCAAAGATATTAAAATTACTTCTGCTACTAATAATGCAAAAATAGAGACAGTTACTAATAAGGTTGAGGAAAATACTTTGCCTATCTGTGATATGAAATGTGAAAGTTGTGCTAATCCAAAGAGTTATTTCTGGGAAATTCAAACTCGTGCATCAGATGAACCTCCAACTAGATTTTACAAATGTACTAAATGCAGTCATACTTGGAGAGAGTATAGTTAGTATCTTAGTTATTTGATGTGCATGGTAGATGAAGTTGAATTAAAGTTTAAAGCTGCAGTTGCTGTCAAGCCTATTGAAATTGAAGTAGTTCCGGATTCTAAGAAGCGATGTATTAGTTATGATGAGAAAAAGGGTAAGTTTATTGTTTCTGTGAAGGCTGAGCCTGAGAATAATGAGGCAAATGAAGAAATTGTCAAATATTTGTCGAAGATATCTAATAAAAAAATAAAGATTTTAGTAGGAAGAAGATCCAAAAAGAAAGTTGTTTATTAGGCGATATTTTGTTTGATCTTGTGAGAATTATGAATGCCGCTTAAACATTTAACTTTCTTTTTTGAATTCTTCCAAGCATTTATCGCACACGGGTAATACATATTGGTGATGAATTTCTGATTTGGATGTTCCACACCACATACATCTTGTCATTTGTGCTACTTGTTCCATTTTTCTGCCCTCAACACGTTTGTTATAGTAACTAATATACTATTGTGTATATTGGTAGCAACTTATATATAAATGTTTTGCTTTATCTATCTGGGTGTGGGTGACTTTTTGAAAATGTTTTATACGAAATACTCTTGAATTATTCATGAAAAACATTTATAAACGACTGATACTTCCCTAAAGTAGTAATATATTATTTGGGGGCAATTATATGTATACTAAAAATGATTATTTAAGAAATTCTGTTAATTATGTTTCTGCAATTGTTGCAGGTTTAGCTTTAAGTTATGGTGCATATACAGCTGATGCAAAAAGTCTAACAAATAATGCTTCTTATGTAAGAAATCCTGTGACTTTGAATTCAAAAGTTAGTTCTACAAATAAAGCTTATGTTGCAAAAAGTTCTTA
>CAZKZU010000003.1:0-26052 GCA_964557345.1 uncultured Methanosarcinales archaeon | reverse complement strand
TATTCTACAAATGCTCCAGCTAGAAAAGTTTTAGCTCCAGTTAATACGCAAACTAAACCTTCTCAAAAAATTACTCCTCAAATTATTGGTTCAGCTAATAATAATGGTTCGATGGTTGGTGTTGGAGTTAGTATTCCGCTTGACTATATGACTGATGAAATTGAAGATGTTCCAAAAGATACAAAAAATGATTTAGAAAATAGAGGCTATTTTCCAAGAAGTTTTGTTGGAACTGTTATGGCAATTAATCCATACGGAAAAAAACAAGCTTTGGTTGAAGGAGAAGCTCAAATTGATTCATATTCTAGAAAAGTTAATGTTGGAGATACTTTAGGTGCAACAGTTAGTGCGGCATATAAAGGAATAACAAAACCAGTATTCAGAGTAGCTGGATTACTTGGTGGTGGAAGAAGTTATGCTCCAGGACGATTTATTGAAAATATTAATGAAAAAGGTTTAGTTAGAATTGTTGATTTTGTTGCTGCTACTCCTGGTGAACTTCAAAAAGTAATTTTTGTGCCAACAGAAGGAATGAAAGATCCTCATTGGTATCATCATATTCCAATTCTTGGTTACATATTACCTAGAGATGTAACTTATAAAAATATTTCTAAGGTTGACGGAAAAAAAGATATTGATGTTGTGTTAAGTGATGGCAGTGCTTCAGGTTGGGTTAACGCAGCTGTTGTTGCTAAAACTTTAGCTCCATTAGCATTAATGGGTGTAGGTGGCGGTAGTGGTTCATCTAGTGCTGGAAATAATAATGCAGATTCTACACAAAATTCTGATGAAAATAAAGAAACTCCTGTAATTCCTCCAGTTATTCCTCCTGTACAAGATGGTGGTAGAGATGAACGAACTGGTGGCGACGATGTTACAAGTAGATAAATAATTTTTTTATAATAATTATTTCAAATAATTTAACTAAAAATAAAAGTTAAATAAAAAAATCACAATTTAAAATATAAAATATTCGGGGGAAATTAAAAATGTTCAAAAAAATAACAATAATATTGATGATGGTTCTTCTAGCTAGTTTTGCATATGCTGGAAACACAGAAACAGATTACTTTCATAATGCTGCAAATCAGCCGGTAAATAATGTACAAATGCTTATCTTTACTTGTGCAAATGATGGCGGACAATGTGCAACTGTTATTGGTGGCGCTTGGTTTAATCAAAATAGTGGAAGTAATTCTTATATATCAAATATTAATTATCCTGGAACTCCCTCTCCAACTAATTATTCTGAATATTTTTATTCTCCAAATTATTTACCATTAGCATTTGTAGTTCATGGTGACTATGGCTCTGGTCATAATTATATATACAATAATACTTTTCATCAAGGTGAAAATTGTAAAGCTCAAATAGAAGGATTTAGTATGGTTAATTCTGTTTATGCAAACGAACCTCTTGTAATTAATGTTCCTGTTTATGTAGATTCAAAAACATATTCTGCATTCCGTGATGCAGGTATTCCTCCATTCTATGTACCAACTAGTGCAAGTTTTTCTAATGTAGCAGATTATTATTCTGTTCAAACAAAAGTGACTTTCAAAGTTGAAGATAATAATGGAAATTTAATTCATACAGAAAGTAAAAATATAAATTTGTATATGGATACTTCTGCTAACGTTCAATTTACTTGGACTCCATCAGTAAATGGCAGTAATTTTAAAGCAACAGTTTATTCAGAAATAACTGATACTCAATGTAATGCTGCAACTGCTGAAATTTCACAGAATACTAAATTATTTGATATTTTATCTTCACGACCAACTAATCAATATTATTTATTGTTAAATAATTTAACAATTGTAAATATCAATGATATTATTGAAGGTCAAAATACACTGACTTTTAATTATTTTAAAGTAAGCAATGAAGTTGATAATTCAACTCCAAATAGAATTTACACTGAATTACCATTTAATGCAGACTATAATATATATAGTGATAATAATGGTTTAGTTGGAACTAAATTATTAACATCTGGTGTTTATATTTCACCAAGAGGTTCAATAAATCCAGTTATTATTAATGGAAATACAGGTATTTCTTCATTATCAGCAGGAATTTATTGGCTTGTTATAAACGGCTCAATTGCTAGTCATACTTTAGGGTATACAAGTGCTGGAAGCGATGTTATAGCAGTTCAATTTGAAGTTAAAGGAATTCCAAAGCATAATATTATTTTTACAATTAGAGATTCTGCAAATAACGCAGTTTTACCGAATGCAAATGTTGTAATCGGAAGTCAATCTCAATTAACAAATAGTAATGGTATTGCAACTTTAACTAATTTTAGTAGTGGAAATTATTCTTTTGTTGTATCTTTACCTGGGTATTCTAATTTTGCAGGCGTAGTTCCAGTTGGAGCAGTTGATACATATGTAAGTTTATTTATGACAAGATTGCCTTCAAATCAAGATTGTGTGTTTAATGGACAAGTAATTTCACATGGAAGTTCAGTTGCTGCATGGCAATCTGCAACAGTTCCAGCAGGTAGTACTTGTATTGGACAAACTAGAGTTTGTAATAATGGCGTTTTATCAGGAAGTTTTACTTTTGATAATTGTGTTGTTTTACCTCTTTCACAAAATAATTGTACTTTTAATGGACAAAATGTTCCTAGTGGTTCAAGTGTAGTTGCATGGCAATCTTCAACTGTTCCCTTTGGAAATATTTGTGTTGGCGAGACTAGAGCTTGTACTAATGGAGTATTATCAGGAAGTTATACTTTTGATAATTGTATAGTTTTACCTTTACCAAATAATAATTGTACTTTTAATGGACAAAATTTATTAAATGGATCTAGTGTTATTGCATATCAAGCTTCTTCAGTTGTATTTGGAAGTTCTTGTGTAGCTGAATCTAGAGTTTGTAATAATGGATTATTATCTGGAAGTTTTGCATTTAATAGTTGTATTGTTTTACCTCCAAGCGATTGTACATTTAATGGACAAAATGTTTTTAGTGGTGCAAATGTAATTGCTTATCAATCTGCAACAGTTCCATCTGGAAGCACTTGTATTGGCGAGGTTAGATCTTGTAGTAACGGCTTTTTATCAGGAACTTTTGCTTTCAATAGCTGTTCTGTTATTGGAAATTGTGGCGATGGTCTTGATAATGATGCGGACTTATTTACTGATATTGCTGATCCGGATTGTCATTTTGATGGAAATGCAAGTAATAATTCAAGCTATAACCCAAGTAGATATGAAAATTTATTTACTCCAGGTTTAACACAATGTAGTGATAGTTTAGATAACGATGGTGACGGATTTATCGATATGGCAGATAGTGATTGTACATCTCCAGCAGATAATACTGAAAACTTTTTTACTCAATTAAATTATGTAAAACCTGATATTCAAAAAGAAAATCTTAGAATATCAAGTTTTGATACTGGTGCGAATGGTTTATTTGTGATGAAAGCAGGCGATAGAGATGCTGTTTTACATTTAAAATTTGAAAACAATGGTGACTATGATATTAGCGATGTAACAGTTACTGCTAGTATTCCTGAACTTAGTACTTGGGATAAAATTGGCCCTCTTCAAATGGACGTTGGCGATAGTGTTTCAAGAAACTTATATTTTGACTTACAAGATGCAGAGCCAGGAATTTATGATTTGAGACTTGCATTTGCTGGACATGGCTATGAAAATGGTTATGGAAGAGCAAGATGGTTCGAAGTACAAATTGAATAGATTTTATATTTAAATTATTTTTTTTAGTATTATTTTTAAATTATTTTATATTTTTGATTATTTTTGAAAATAATTTTTTTAATTTTTAATTTTATAGGTATTACTGATGACGGAAAAAACATTAGAACAATTAACAACAGTGAATTTAGAGAAATCTTTAGATATAGATGAATTTCAATTATTGTTATTACATATCTCCAAAACTTTACCTGCAAATGTATCTTATAATGTTTCTTTTTTTAAAAGTTATTTTTACAATCCTGAATTTCCTGACAGTTTGCCAGAAGTTCAACAAGGTAGTGTTTCAGTAAATGGAACAATCAATAGTTTGAAAGTTCCTATGGCATTTGATACTTTTGGAATTGTGCTTGATAAAGATTATACTCGTATAAAAGCAATTAGATTTAATCGAATTCCTGGATACGATTCTCCTCAAGATTATAGAGAAGAAGTTGTAAGTCTTTGGGAAAGTGTAGCTAAAACAGTTAAGGATTATCGTAAATAAGTGAGATAATTATTATATTTAATTATTATATTTAATTATTATTATATTTATTTATTATTATTAAATCAAATATATAAATCTTTAAGAAGGGCAAAAAAGGAAAATACTTTATGGTAGCAATTGGTATTCGAGAATTAAAAGAAGTAAGTAAAGACGCTAAGCTTAGTAATAATACTTTAGAAGAAGTTTGTGTTAATGCTAAACCTACACATGGTTTGATTTTTTATTGTACTACTCCTGAAGCTTGTCCTTTCAAATTTCAATTCGGTGCATCAAAGTTCTGTGGAGATTATTTAGATGAAAGACCGAGTTTGTATCCTGCAAAATAATGTTTTTAGTATATAATTTATATTAATTATGGAGTTTTATTTTGATAATTCGAGAAGTAAAAGAAAAAGATGTAAAAAGTATTTTTTCATTATTTAGTAATTCTTCTGTACGAGATTTAAATCAGAAAAGCGGGTTTTATGATTATCCTTTAACTCCTGATGATATTAGGGAGAGAAGTCTTACAGGAGGATCATTGCTTCTTGAGGATTGTGGTGAATTAATTGCATACGGGATTGGATATAGAGTTTCTGATTTTGATAAATTAAGTCATTTAGATGAGGTTCACAAAAGATTAAATCGTGCTTTAGGTGATGTTTTTTATGTTGATCAATTTTGTTTGAAATCGGGAAAACCTGTTTCTTTAGCGGGGCAATTTACACATGTTTGGTATAATTTTGCAAAAAATAACAGTAGTAGTGGTGCTATTTCTGCAGTTCCCGTTAAACCTTGGAAAAACATAGCTGCTTTACGATATAATCAAATTCATGGTTTAGTTAATTATTGTTCGGTTGAAGATAAGGGAGTTACTTTAGATTTATTTGCTCGACCATTTATTTCGGTTGGACAAGAATTTAGTTCTGATAATAGTTTTTTATTCGGAGATAATGTGAGAAATTAAATTCATGGAAAAAAACATAATTAAGAAAGGTGTTTGGATTGAGAAAGAAAATCCTTTTTATTATCTTACTTGGCTTTCTGAACGGGTTGATAATGTAATTGGCTTTCTTCCTTTTAAGCATTCGCATGAGCCAATGTATATGGGAAGTGTTGGTTTTATTAAAATTGAAGATTTGCAATCTGAGCGTCTTTCTAAAAGAATGGGGAGAGTAAATCATGGCTTATTACAAAATCATTTTTATCCTTTAGGTAGTTGTATTTATGATAAAAAATCTGAGTTTTTAGGAAAAGGTTTAGCTAGAAAAATTGAGTTTGAAATTGCAAAAGAGTTGTTAAAACAATTTCCAAAAAATCTTCCAATTGTTATTGGTGCATCTTCTGATTCTCATTTAGCATACTGTGAACGAGTAGGTTTTACTCCATTTAAGGCAATGCGATTAGATGAATATGTTAGAAAACTTAATAGATAATTTATTAATGTGTGATTTATTATATTGTATTATATTATACTTTATCTTCTATGTTTCCTGTTTCTCTTGGTCTTAGTTGGATTTTTCTTTGTGGTGCTTGTATGTTTTGTCTGCTTTGTTCTGAATTTTCATATTGTTGACTATGCGTTTGTACTCCTTTTATCTCTCCTGTCGTTACATACTTCATGATGTCAACAAAGCTTCCATAAAGCATTTGGTATCTGAAGAATTCTGACGGTTTTGCACTATTAGCGTAAATAGTTAAATTTCCTAAAGTTGATTTTGCTTTAGTTATTATTTTTTTGTCAAGTTTAGATGCTACATTATAACCTGATCTAGCATAGTGCATTCGAAGAGTATATGCGACGTGTTCAATTGCTTCTTTAAGTTTGTCTGAATCTTTTTCTGCACTTGATTTAAAAAACCACATTAAAATCACCATACAAAACATAAGAAATGGATAATATAAACCTATTTTGTGGTGTTTGTGTATTTAGTATATTAGTTAGAACATTATTATTACCTCATTAGAATTATGTTTCAATTTTAATTACATAAATTTAATAATAGGATATATTACAAATGCTAGAAATAATAAAGTTTGAACAACTAGTATTATAACAAACATTTTTTGATCTTCTTTAACATTCCAGTCGTATGTAGTTGTTTGAGCTCCTGAGAAAAAGATTATTTTTCTTTTTATTATCGCCATAATGATATTGGCTAACATTAGAAAGATTGCTAGGATAAGTAAGATGCTTAAAATAATTGATTTAGTGGTCATTGTTTAACGATTATTAGTATTCTTTTTTAAGTTTAATGTTTGTGGTGGTTGAATATTATTTTGTTAAATATGTTGTTTAAAGGCTTTGTTTTCTATATTTACCGATATCTTTATAAATAAATTCTAGATTTTTAAACAAGTTATGCGAGGGTAGCAAAGTCTGGTCAAATGCGCAGGACTTAAGAGGACATCCAGAAATGTAAACTGGGATATCCTGTCTCTTAGTGGGTTCAAGGGTTCGAATCCCTTCCCTCGCATCATTTTTCTTTATTGTTTAATTATATAAAAAAGTATGCTACCTCCTGTCGTGAGCATAATTTACGTTGGAATATCAGCCATAGAAATGAGCTGTTCCTCATTTCGTTATGGCCATAATCCTAAATCTAAGAATGCGAACTTGGTAGCATACTTTTTGACTAGTTGTTGAACAAATAATTAAGTTAATATAATTTAGATTTTTTTAGGAAAATCCAGAGAAATTTAAATTTGTTTCAATGTCAGCGTTGCAATTTTCTTCCACATATTTTACTGCTCTTCTTATACTGTATTCTACAGCTTCAGTGTTTGAGTTACCGTGGCCTTTTACTAATAGTCCTTTGTAACCTAATAATACTGCTCCAGCATAAACTGATGGGTTAATTTTTTGTTTTAGTCCTTTTAGAATACCTTTTGCAGTTGGAACTGCGGGTGCTAACATTAATTTTTGTGTGAATGTAAGATCTTCTTTTATTTGCTTAGCATAATGCATTATTAGTTTTGCTGCAGCTTCAGAGGTTTTTAGATAAATGTTTCCTGTAAATCCGTCAGTTAAAAGGATATCCACATTTCCAAAGTATGCGTCTTCTGGTTCAACTCTGCCTTTAAATTCTATTAGGTCATTTAGATTTTTAGTTTGACTAGCTAATTCAAATAATTCAATAGTTTTCTTAATAATATCATTTCCTTTATGGGATTCAGTTCCATTACATAAAAGTCCAACTCTTGGTTTTGATATATAGCGGGTAATTGACTGATATGTTGCAGCCATAATAGCTTGATGATAAAGAGTTTTTGCAACAATTTCAAGATAAGTTTGATAGTTTTCAGTTTTTGGTTTACTTACTATTGCTCCAGCATCACAAAGAATATAGCTTCCAACTGACGAGGGTAGTTCTGCAATTAATGCAGGTACTGCAGTTGGTGTAATCCTTTTGAATTTTAATGATTCTATTCCAATTTTAGATGTATCTGCAAGTGTTACAATTGCATCGATTGATTGATTTTTATCTACATTATTAACACGGCTAATTAAATTATTTAGACTAGTTCCATTTTTTGGATGATTTAATTTTTGGTTTTCATAATGTGCTGTGCTAGGGATAATGTCGAAGTTGTTTAGTTTTTTATCAATAGGGTCTACTCCGAGAATAAATTGAATATTTGGAAATTCGTTTGCTAACTTAGGTAACACTTCCATGTATCTTTGCCATGGCTGAAGGTTATCTTTAACATCTCCATTATCTAAATCTAAGCCGATTCTAATATTTCTATTTTTAGGCATAATTTAGTAGTATTACTCTTGATTTTAAAAATATTTATACTAAAAAGTGATAAAATGGTTTATTCCATAGCAAATCAGTAAAAACATTTAAAAATAAACCCTTTACCACAATAAATAACGCGCCGATAGTTGAATGGTACAATATGGCCTTGCCAAGGCTGTGGTCTGGGTTCGATTCCCAGTCGGCGCATCTGTCGTTTTGCCATTTATGTCGTTGATAATTTTTCTCAGTTCTTTTTAAGGGTATCGAACCTTTGTAGTTTGGATCGCTGTTTTTTGTATTTTATTGATATTATCTTAGTTATCCTAGAACCACAACATTTATATATCAATTGATATATACTATTATTATGACAACTGATGCAATAAAGAATTCCTATGTACGATCTCCTACTTTAGATACAGTTCTAATGATAGAAAGAACAATCGATGAATTTAGCGGAGACTATAATAGAACTGATCTTTGGAAAAATTTACCTAAAAAAGTAATGTGGCAAACTTATTTGGTTACTCTTGAGTATCTTGAAAGTATAAATAAAATCGCATTTGATTCTGAAGGAAAAATTGCTTACATTTGGAATCCAGTTCTTGTATCAAAACTTAAAAAAAGGAAGGAGATTAAAATATGATTAAGCCTTTTCTTTGAGTCCCTATTCTCGTGACTCTGTCTTTGTGTCTTACTATGTGACAAAATCGCATTATTTTTCTAATTAGTACTAGGTATTTATAAGTAGCTACATAACATTTATAAATACTAGGTACTATCTTTATGTTATGAACAAATTATTAGAAGAATACAATCTTTGGAACGTAGAACTTGATTTTGGTGTTGATCGATTATTTGCATATCCTAAAATTATTGAATTATTAAGTCGAAAAGAAATTCAAGTAATAACTGGCATTCGAAGATGTGGAAAAACTACTTTGATGCGACAGTGTATGAGGCATTTAGTTGATAGGGGAGTAGAAAAAGAAAATATTCTATTTGTTCCTTGTGATAATCCTTTGTTGAAATTAAAAGCAATTGACAATTTACATGAATTAATTGATGATTTTAGGATAAATAAAAAGAAAACGGTTTATGTTTTTCTTGATGAGATTCAGGTTATAGCGGACTGGGAAAAATATCTAAAAAGTACATATGATGCTAATTCTAATTTGAAATTTATTATTTCAGGATCTACGGCATCTTTTTTTGCAAGTGATGTTGCTTCACTTTTAACAGGAAGACATTTTTATCATAAGATTGAAACTTTATTGTATAAGGAATATTTGCGAATTAATCCAAATGGAAATTTGAAAGACTATTTTGAATGGGGAGGATTTCCTGAAGTTATTAAAGCAAAATCTCTTGTGCAAAAGGAAGCAATTTTGGAAAGTTATTTGAGCACAATAATTCAACGAGATATAATTGAACGACATGATATACGTAGTAAAAAGAAAATAACTGATCTAATACAAAGTTTACTTCTTACAGTAGGCGGTAAAATAAATTTGACTAAACTTTCGAATCAGTTTGAAATAAATGTAAAAACGATAGAAAGATATATTGAGTTGGCAAAAGATGCTTTTTTATTTCAAGAAGTGCCTTTTTTTTCATATTCTAAAAGGAAAAATAAGCATATGCTTCCTAAATTATATCCTGCAGATATTGGTTTTACTCGATATTTATCTAAAAGATATGAACAGGGTCGTAGTGCAGAGTGGGCGATAGCGCATTATTTAAAAGAAGTTTCTTATTGGACTAATGATAATCACGAAATAGATTTTGTAACGGATAAATACGCCATACAGGTCACTTTAACTGATAATATACCTGAAAGAGAGTTTGAATCTTTTAAAGATTTTAATAAAAAATATTCGAAGACAAATTTAATTTTGAGCCTTCAATCAACTGATAGAACTACGTCTATTGAACAATTTCTATTAAATTAATTTTATTCTACGAGTCCCCAATCCCGTGACTCTGTCTACGTGTCTTACTATGTGACAGTCGGCGCATTCACTCTTCAGTAACTACGTGACGAATTTTTTGTTAAATCGTATTTGACAATTATTTTATTTTGACAAAAATCAAATTAAAATTTGTTAAAAAAAATTTTCTAAATTCCTCGCAGTCGGCGCACTTTTACTTTTCGTTACTTTTCTGGGAATCTTTTCAAAGAATTTTTGCATTTTTTTGTAACCGCGTTTTGCAGTCGGCGCATCTGTCGTTTTGCCATACTGAGTCCCTGCTTTCTTGAAGATTGATCTTGAAATATTTTATTCTACTTTATATTCTAAGCTTTCTCTGGCTTTTTTTGGAGCTGAACTTAGTCCGAACGCTTTTCTCATTCCTTCCATATATAGTCCTACTGTTGGACTTACTAGAGGAGATATTGCTGTTAAAATGGCAGTGCCTTGCTCTACTTTGTCAAAATCTATTTTTATTTCGCCTTGCATCATGTTAGACGCTAAACTTCCTACACTAACAACTGTTGCATATAATGGTACTTGAAATGTGTCAAATGCTAATAGTTCAACTAAATATTTTCTGCTATTTGAACTTTTATCAGTAGTTTTAGTTTTTTTATATAAGAAGTTTCTCCATTTTCCATATGGTCCGGCTGTAGGAATATTAATTGCTGTACCGTATGCTCTAGATGCAAGTATTCCAATGCCTCTAAGTCCCGATGCATAGTCTGTGAACGCACCTGCTATTAATGAAAATGAAACTAATCCAAGTGTATCTACTAATGTCTCTTTTTTCTTTTGAGCTTTTAGTTCGATTGGAGTTTCCATATGTAATGGATAAAAACTAGGCTTAAAAAGGTTTTGTTTCGTAGCAACTTTGTAGAGACAACAGTCTGGAAAAAGAGAAGCGAGGAATTGGTGATGATGAGTAATTGAAAGTGTGTTCGCACTGGTCAACCACCATGGTTAAGCTTAAAAAGGATAGTTTGGATATTTAAGAAAATGGAATTTAATCTGGATGGCAGTATTAAGGTTGATAAGCCTATTGCATCTAAGAATATAACTAAAGATACTGAATATCTATGGGTATTGAAAGCTATCGTTGATCTTCCTTTTCCTGTGGGAAAATCATTACTGATTGATTTTATGACTGGTGAAGAAAATAATAAATCAGTTAGTGGATGTAAATTATATGACAGGCCTTGTTTTGGTTGTCTTTGTTATACTAAAGAAGAATTAGGCGGACTAATAGATAAACTTCTTTTAAAAGGATTTATTTCTCAAAATTCTTCTTCTAAAAATAAATATTGGAAAATTATTGAAATTACTAAAAAAGGAAGAGAAGAATTAATTCATCCAACTCTAGATTTAAATCAGCTTTCACAAATAGCAGTGGGTAATGATGATTCTAAAAATAAAACAACTCGTCCTTTTGAGTCTAGTATAACTAAACATAAAACAGTTATAACTGATAAAGATCAAAAAATATTTGATGCATTTGGAAATGTTTTATCTAAATACAATGATTATCAAAAGAAAGCCATTATTAGTAATTCTAAAGAAATGCTTTGTATTGCAGGTGCAGGATCAGGAAAAACAACCGTTCTAACAAAACGAATTGAGTTTTTAATTAAATATAAGTCTTATGATGCAGCAAAAATTCTTGCGATTACTTTTACTAGAAAAGCTAGACGAGAAATGGAAAAAAGATTAATTGAAAATGGAGTTAGCGGAGTAAAAGTTGAAACCTTTAATTCATTTTGTGAAAAAATTCTTCTTGCAAATAACGATTTGATATATGATAAACAAGTTAGAATTCTAGACTATAAAGATAAAATTATGCTAATTAATAAAGCTCTGTATCATGTTAAATTAAATATGTCTCGGGCAATTCAAATATATTTTACTCCTCATCAAAGAATGGGTAAAACTGAAGAGCAATTAGTTAATATATTTAGAAGTGATTGTTTTTTTATTCGAGATTATTTAAAATTTAAGAATGAGAAAACAACTGACGTTGATATTAGTAAAATTGATGTGCGACATCAAGATAGTGCAAATTTAATTTTTAGTATTTGTAATTATCTCGACGAATATATGCATAAAAATGGCCTTCGAGATTATGCTGATCAATTAATTGATGCAATTTCTTTTTTTAAAAGTTCTCCTCAATTTATTCCAAAGTACGATCATATTTTAATTGATGAATTTCAAGATGTTAATTCAACACAAGTAGAGTTAATTGATTTACTAAATGGAAAAAACATTTTCTGCGTTGGAGACCCAAGGCAATCTATTTATGGTTGGAGAGGATCGAATATTAAGTATATTATGAATTTTAAAGAAAAATATCCGAACGCAGAAATAATTTGTTTAAATAAAAATTATCGGTCAACAAAACCTATCGTTGAATTATTTAATGAAAGTATCAAAGATTTAGGTTTAGATGACCTCGAGAATTCAGTTGAGGGAGAAAAAGAAATTCATTTATTGAGTTTTGCAAAAGAAGATCAAGAGTTTGAATTTATTTTTCAGAAAATCGTCTGCTCACAAATTAAAAGAAGTGAAATATTTGTACTGGCAAGAACAAACAAACAATTGAATAAATTATCTGAATTTTTTAATACAAAGCATATAAAACATATTGTTAAAAGTGAAGAAATAAATAAAAAAGAACAGTATGAACCTGGTGATATAAATGAAATGATTACACTCGCAACAATTCATGCTATTAAAGGTCTTGAAGCAGAAATGGTTTTTGTTATTGGTTGTAATGGAAATAATTTTCCTTGTAGAACTAATGAGCATCCAATTATTGATTTAGTATTAATTGACGAATACGATAAAGAGGAAGAAGAAAGAAGATTATTTTATGTTGCGTTAAGTAGAGCAAAAAAACATCTTTATTTAACTCATACCGCAAACCCAACTTATTTTATTTCTGCAAAAATGAAACAAATGCTCAGTCCCAAAAAAGGGTCTTTTTCTTCTGCTAGCTCTAATATGGAAAATACTATTTCTTCGGATACTAAAAACGCTTTGATAAAAAATCTTATTAGCGGACAAAATAATTCTTCAATTAGTAACTCAAGTATTAAAAGTCCTTCTAAAAAAATACTGGAGCGGTTGACTGTTTGGCGATCTAAGTTAAGTAAAAAAACAGGCCTTCCCGCATTTATGATTTTACACAATACTACACTTGAAGAAATTGCAAGTAAAATGCCTCAAACTTTACGAGAACTTGAGGATATTAATGGTTTAGGTCCAATAAAAATACAAAAATATGGTGAAGAAATATTGAGTTGTATTTAGACTAATTTTCTAATATTTTTACTTTAAAGTGGTTAACAAAGGAAATCTTTAAAAATATGGCTAGCTTGTTCTTATATTAAGGGTTTAAGTTAAAAAATATTTTCAAAGGGGGATACTAAAATGTCAAAGAATCTGCTTGCAAAAGCATTAAGAAATGCGAAAAAAGATAGTCTAAAAACATTGAATAGAATTGCTGAGGCTTATCCTCTTGAAATGAAAGGGGGTTATTTTTATCCAATAGATGATTCTCTTACTTCTAAATTTAGAACTTCTGGAAAACCTCGAAAAGTAGTAAATCTCGATAAATTGTTAGTAAATTTAAAGGAGATAAATAGATATGTTCAATTTGATGACAGTTTAAAGAGTTTTATGTACAGCGCTAGATTGTTATCTCATAGAGATGCTCTTTCTCCAGGTGAATTGAAAAACCATAAATTGATTGCAAAAGCTGAATATGTATTTATGGATTTGATTAGTAAAGAATTACATAAACCTGAAATTAATATTTTAATGGCAGTTGTAAATAAAGAATATGATAAACTTAAAGATATAGGAGTTATTTCTTTTCAAGACAGAGATGAACAAAGATATTTACAATATCGACAGGATGAGGAAAAACGTGTTATTTTATACGAGAATTTAATAAATGGTGGTAAAAAATATAAACACTTATTTTGTAGAGTACGTGAGTTTGATAAGTATAAAAAATTAGCGAATGGTCGAGTCACAATTCCTCAAATGATGCATTACGATAGTCTTGCTGCGATTGTAGGAGTGAGTATCGCTTTAATCCATAATGGTAATAGAAAAGATAAATTAGTACAAAGTTCTATTCAATATTTAAAAGATAGATATGGGTTTTAATATGCCAAAGAATCTACTTAAAAAAGCATTGAATGAAGTTAGGAATAGTAAGACTAGTACTAAGAGCTTAGTTGAGTTTTTTGCAGATAAACCTTGTTTGCATGGTATGGGAGGTTCTGCTTGTATTTCGCCTGATGGAAGCGTTATACCTGTGGGTGTAGATCCTTCTGTTGTAACAAGATATTTTTCAAATGGGATTAAATCTCAGAATGGAAAATTACTTGTTTCTGATGTAGCACCTTTTGATTATTTTCAAGACATAAAAGATTTAGGTTCTCGTGAAATTAGATCTAGATATAATAAAGGAGTTTACGATTTGTATGAATCATTTCAAAATACAGTTCGAGAGCTAAATTCCTTATCTCGAGTATCTGCAAAAAAATTAGACGATGCAAGAGGGAAATACGAGGATCTTGTGACAATTGCAATTTCTGATAATAATGTTAGAAGAATGTTAAATTATGTTATTAATGATTATCCTGATTTTACAAAGAAACAGGGATTTAATTATTTAGATAAACAATAACTTTATTTTTTATTAATATTTCTTTTTATCCTTTTGTGCGTCAGTTATTAATTCAACTTCACTGTTTTCTTTAATCTTTTCATCTTCGTATGGGCCGATTATGTGCCTATACATTTCTTGTTTACAGCATTCTAGCATTCCGATTGCTCTATTATAGTTAAAATACTTTTTTTCATAGTTGTTTAGAAGTATTGATGTAATAAAATAATTTAATTCTCCATCGACATTATCTTTAGGAACATTCTTTAATAACTCAGTTACTTCAGCAATTATTTTTTGCCATTTTTCTCGGTCTTTTTTTAGTATGTAAGGCATATCAATATTGCTACATTAATTAAGTTATAAATATTGTTATATTGAAGTTGATATGTTTTTCTTTTTTTAAATAAAGTTAACATGTTCAATTGATTTTGATAAGTCTATTGTATTATAAAATTCTTCAACTTGATTTATCGATAATATTCCTATGCTATCTCTTATTTCTCTAAGGAGAGCACTAGTAGTTGCTAGTTTATAATTTCCAAGTGTTGGAATGTGATTTTTTTCTAATGGCTGTGATGCAAGATTAGAAAACATTTCCTTTTTCTTTTGTCCATTCCATGAATCATAAAGTCGTTCATCTTTACTTGAGGCAAAGCAATATTCAGGATTTCCATTTGTTTCTGAAAGTAAATGTGGCATACCATCATAGTTTATGCTAATAGAAAAAGGTGCGGCTAAATTCTGCTCATCTTCATAAGGGTTAGCTAGTTGGTCAAATCCTGCTTTTGTTATTAATATATTCATTCCTGATCCCTGAAGTGGTTTTTTAATTTTTTCTTCTAATCTTTCATACATTTGCTTAAAGCATTCTGGATTTGGTTGTGATTTACAAATTTCAATTTGTTTAGTTATAGGGTTCGTTGAAAAATATTGAACTTCAGGTCTAAATGCTGCATAGCTTATTCCTCCTTTGCTTTCTTTTGCAATAATTTCTAATGTTTGTGCTATACCATCTAATTGTGCGTCTGAACTATTTCTTGAGCCCATAATAAATCCTAATCCTAGTGTGGTTTTACACTGCGGCATTTCAGATTTTAGTTTTCCAGCGCGAATAACATTATCTACGACTGTTTGAAACATGTCCTTTACGCCATACATTAATCGATGAGTTTTTACATCTCCTGAATTTAAACTAAGTCTAATAAAACTTAATTTTTGTTCTAATAGTTCTTTCATATCGTTTGCAATTAATCCTGCGTTAGAGTAGAGTCCAACGTCAAAATTATTGTGTTTTAATTTTTTAATGAAATTTATATAATTTGGATTCATTGAAGGTTCTCCGCCTCCAGTTATAATTGCTGATTTAACATTTAATCTTTTTAGATCTGATGTAATTGAATCAAAAGTTTTCTCGCTCATAAGTCCGCTATTGACAAGATTTTTGGTTGCAAAATGTTTAGAGCCATTTTGACGATATGTGCATGAAGGACAATTAAAATTGCAAAGAATGGATGGAACAATTTCTACACATACTGGTTTAATATCTTCATCTCTTCCTTCAAGAAATGCAGAGAAATTATCTTTATGATAAATTATTTTTTTAGATGCTTCATGTAAACCAAAAGTATTTTCTTTATCTAAACCCAATATTTTAGTTAGTTTAGTTATTTTGCTGTTTTCTTCAATATTTTTGTTTGAGCTGTCGCTATTAGTGGTGTTGTTCATTTTATTCTCCGTATACAATATATTCTATATTTAGTTACAAACTTGGTTTAGTCTGTTCTACTAATTTAATAATAAACTTGCCATAAATGTTTGATGTTCGATTATATAATTGTCTCTTGCTTTTTCGAATGTAATTAAATTATTTGTTGGTGTAAATATTATTGATTCTATACTAAATAAGTTATGAAGTATTGAAAATTTAGCTTTTACAATCCCCTTTTGCACTGTATCTTTTTGTTCATTAAATGTGTTTAACCATTTCGCTCCAGGATATGTATCAATTGAATGTTCAAATTTTATGCACGGGGAATAAACCCTTCCCTGTCCAGTTGTGTTTAATTCTTTTACAATTTTTTCTATTTTATGTAATGGTACTACATATTCTTGTGTAATTTCTAAAGTTCCTCTTGTATCCGAGTCATAACCTTTTGTGTAGCCAAATGATCCAATCAGTGGGTGATGAAATGAATACTTTAGAAAAGGGGTTGTCTCATCTTCTCTAATATGCGGTGACTCAAACGTGCAAATGCTATCAATGTAATCTCTTAGCGGGTTTTTTAATAGACTTAATTGTTTTAAGTAAGCTTCAGATTTATTTTTTGCCCAAAAGTTAGTTCTTGTCATTTTGTTTAATTCTGTGATATTGCTAATAATTTATAAGTGAAAAATAATTGTTAATATATGTTTTTTGATATCAGTAATTCCTGCCAGTTTTCTCTAATACGAGGATTATTAAATTTATTTATTTCATGGTGTGGTATTTCTTTATTATTTTGTTTAATGTATTTTTGATTTTTTGTTAATGTTAATTTATTTTTCATTTTTTCCTCCAAATAAAATATCTCTTGCTGCGTTCAAATACCTGCCGTCAATAAATGAATAATATAAGTTAGTGGCAATTTCTTCTGATTGTTTGTCTTCGCCTTCAACTTTGATTGTGAATTTTTTTGTAGGATCTACAATTTGATCTAAATTTGAATATATACTTAGAATGTCTTTTAAGTTAGAACTTTTTCTATCTGATGGGAAAAATATTTCTTGGTCTTTTTCAAATTTTGTGCAATATTTAACAATTATTGCTGCAAAGTTTCCTGCATTTCCATCAAGGCTATTTTTATTGGTTACATTTTCTACAGAAGTTGATTTCTCTGTTGAGTGTGGATTTATTTCTGATGCTTTTATCAAATATGGTCTTCCGCCTAGTCTTTGTATTTCTCGATAAACTTTTTCTTGAAAGTTACTACTGATGTCTTCAATACTATGATTTGAACTGAATTCAATATATCTTGAAATTCCTTTTTTTGAATTTTGTATTTTTTCATAATCTTCATGACTTTTATTCATTAACTCTCTTAGATAATCTATCTCAATAAACTTAGCAATTGCTTCGTCAATATTATATGTATTATTTTTAATCATGATTTCAGGTAAAACTGAAGAAAGTGTATTATATTGTACTTCAATGTATTTTGTAAGATTAAATATATTTTTGCTTTTAATAAAGGGTAGATTTATGTTTATTTTCATTGTGATTACCTTCGTATAATTAATTATGCTTTCAAATTATTTTTCTTGATTTGTAAATCTATTTGTTCCAACGTTATTATGATTTCCATCAGTAAACGCCGAGTAAAGTGTTAGTGCAATATTTTCTGAGTCAGGATTTTCTCCTTCTACTTTAAGTGTAAATGGTTTGCTTTCTTGTATAACATCTTGGAAATTTGTTA
Organism: uncultured Methanosarcinales archaeon; assembly: GCA_964557345.1. Classification (GTDB taxonomy): domain Archaea; phylum Nanobdellota; class Nanobdellia; order Woesearchaeales; family DATGWN01; genus CAZKZU01. The sequence goes on along the minus strand of CAZKZU010000003.1, from coordinate 8,000 downwards.
GTAGTGCTAGTGGTTCTTTTACATCAACTATTGAATTAGTGTGAGGAACATAGATTTCTATTTTTTGACTAAATTGCGTGCTGTATTTTGTGATTGCTCCTGTAAATCTCATCGGACCGCTAACATTTAAGTCAATTTTAGCAATTATTTTTTCAATAGAAGTAGCTCTTTCTTGAGCATCTGGATTTATTTTTGATGCTTTTATTAAATATGGTCTTCCTCCTTTTTTTTGAATTTCCTTATACACATAGTCGGAATGATTTTTGAAAATGTATGCATAGTCTTTTCCAGTAATTATATCATCATATCTAGGACATTTGCAATTTTCTTTTTTTGGACACCCATAGTTACAAAAAACCTTTCTCATCGCTCCAGTAACATTCCCTTCTTCTATAAATTCTAAAAGAGCGTCATTAATGTCATATATTTTTTTTCTAATCATAAAGTCAGGTAACATCGAAGTTAAAACTCTTACTTGCATTTCAACATATCCAGAGCCATTAGCACATGGAGTTCTGTTTTCTAATTTTTCTTCTGTATTTGTCATTTTTCCTCCCGCCTAATTTATAATATCTAATAATTGAAAATTATTTATTCTCTGCTGTTTTAAAAACCCTCGACGTCATTTATTTATTAAAGTTTTTACTTTTTTGGTAAAATAATTTTTGATTATGTTTAATTTTTATATTAAAATATATTTATTCTTCTTTCAATTGATAAAAACCAGTTTTTCCAATATCCTCTTTTAATACTCCTTCAAATTTTCCGTTTGTAAGTTTTAAGGAACCTAATCTTTGAAATTTTTCTTTTAGGTTTTCAGTTCTATACACTCCTAGCCAATTATTTGTTGAGTTTGTTGCAGTTAAACTAACTAAATCCATCAAGTGATCATCTTTGTGTGCTGACCATTCAGTATTTATTGCAAAATTAAAATTTGTTTTTGGTTCACTCATCAAAATTAAAGGTGTTATTCCTATATTATCTTGCCAAAATTGCTTAGCATATGCTGTAGTATAAATTCCTCCGAATATCATTGCTATATCTTCAGCGCTTTCAATTGATATTTTAAATCCTGGTTTATATGCAGATTTTATTGCTGAGTATCCTTGTCTTGCAGAATCAACTATGTTATTTTCTGCAGGTAGATCAATAGTCAAATATTTAGTATGGTCGTTAGGAAAATGTCCAGGTTGAAGATCAGGGTGCCAATCGAAATTTAAATTTTGTCCAGTTACATGCGGGACTCCCATGTCTCCAGTATTTCCATTAGTCCCATTTAATAATGGAACATCTGTTAAATATAATGATGCGATTTTTGTTATATTAAGATCGCCTTCATAATCAGTCACAAAATAATTATACTTTATATTTAAAGTTCCTGATTCAGTTAGTTTTTTATTATTTGCGTCATAATTTAAAATAACAGTTCGATCAAATGTTCCGAATATAACACTTATTGGATAATGATATCTATAGTCTTGGATTTCTCCAGGAATAGTTCCTGATGTTTTTAGATAGCACGAATTTCCTTGTATTTTGATATCGATATTTATATAACCCATAAAAAAATCTATATTAGAAAAAAATGGTTTTAGGTATTCAGTTGTACCCCAGCCATCTTCATCATCTCCTGGATGACCGCGTAGCATAATTTCATGATTTTGATATATTAATGATGCTACATGTTTTCCTTTAAGAATTATTTTATATTCGGTTCCATTGGAATAATTATTTGTAATAATTGTGTTTTGTATTGTTTGAGTTGGCATTACTCTTTCTTCCAATTTCATTGTTTTTATTTCTGGAGCTGCTGCACATTCTATTTGAGATGCAAGTAAAGTTGTACCTATAAGTGCAGCGCCTTTTTTTATTATTTTATCTAATGTGTTCATTTTTTTTACCATTCGTTTTTTATAGTTTTTTATTTGTAGTTGTATTTTTTAATAATTATTAAGGCATGAATTTTTCTTTTTCTTCAATTCTCAATATTGTTATCTCTGTTATATCTGCTTCAAATCGTTCTGAGACAATTGCTTGCCAGTTTTTTGATTTTAATTGATTTTCAAAAATCGCTTCTACTACAAAATCGTATCCGGAGTTAGTGCAGAAAAGTGAATTTACTATGTTTTCATCTTTTAAAAATTGAAAAAGTTCATCTTTGTTTCTAGGGGTGACTTTGATAATAAAGATGCTATTTGCATAATATCCTGCTTTTTCAAAATCTATAATTGATGATCTTTTAACAACATATTTTTCTTCAACTTTTTTAATACGGTCGCTTATCGTTGAGATTGGCTCATTGAGAATTCTTGCAATACTCGACATTGAAGCTCGTTTTCCATGTCTTATTTGTTTTATTATTTCTTTTTCTGCGTCTTTCATTTTTTCTCCAGTTTGGTAAAATTATTTTAAAATAATTGTATGTCGTTAAAACTGTGTGAATGAACATTTGAATGCAAGACCTGCTGACCAAGATTTATCTCCAATTTGTTCATAAAAAATACCTATAGTTCGATCATCAGATCTAGGCGTAGTTCCCCATGAATGTTTTTCTTCGTCTGTAATTACGTGATAGAATATACTAATTCTTTTGCTAAGTCCTTTTTCTAGAGTTGTATTACGTATCGGTCTAGCGGAATTTTGTCCTCCAAAATTATCAATTCCTTCATAATCTTGTTGGTATATTTCATAATTTTGAACTGTTGCTTCTACTTCAATTGCATTAACTTGAACTGAAAGTCCAATCTCTGGGAATTTTCTTTTTTCTCTTATTCTTGCTAATGCAACGTCATCCCACCATTCAACATCAGTTCCACCTAAATTTTTGTCTGGTAGAAAACTTTCCATATCTGTTGGAATAACTCTATAAATAATAGGTATTCCAATTCTTACAGATTCAGTTGGTTTTACATATGGTTCCAACCCTAATCCTATATTCCACGCATAACCTGGTCCTGAGTTTTTAGTATGCATTGATCCGCCTAAAGGATCGTAATCTCTAGTCCAGTTTTGTGGTAATTTTGGCTTGATGCTTGTTGTAGAATAACTTAAATCGTTATACATGTTAATATCTACTCCATAGTTAGATTGTTTTTCTTCTGCTTTAGCAGGCATTATTGTTGAACCACATATTAAAGCAGCAGCGACGATGTTTGTTAATGATTTTTTTATAGTCATTTTTTATACCCTCCGATAATAATCGTTAATTTCACAGGATGGGTTGTAAATTTACTATATATATCTAACCGATATATTAGATATATTTGATATTTTCCGTAAACTTTATATATTAAAGCGTATTATTCATGTGTATGATCAGGAAAATAATTAAACAAGGTAATGGAACTTTGACAATTACTTTACCTAAACAATGGGCTGACGAAGTTGGGCTTACTGGAAATAGTGAGATAGAGCTTATTGTGAACCAAAAAAATCTTGTTGTTGTGCCAATAAGTACTAATAACGAAAAGACAATAACAATTCATGTTGATAATTTTGATAGACTATCTTTTGCGAAGTTTTTAATTGCATGTTATGAGTTAGGTTTTGATTCAATGGAACTTACTTTTACAAAATCAACAGTTAAATCTTGGAGTCATGGTAATGAAGATCTTAAAGATGTAATTAATTTTTTTGTAGCAAGACTTGTTGGCTTTGAAATTCTAAGTCAAAGTAAAACTGTAATTAGAATAGGAAATATCGTAAAAGAACATGTTAAATTTGAAAGCATTGTATCAAGAAGTTTCTTTTTAATTGAAGAATATTTACAGAATTTAATTGATGCAATGAAAAGTGGCGACTATGATGATTTAAAAAATGGCGAAAATCGGCATGATAACATAACTAAATTTATTGCACTTGCAACTCGAGAATTATATGAAGGAGAAAAGTTCACCAAAGCTGAAGCATTTAATCTTGCTGTAATTTTAACTCTTTTAGATAAAGTTACTGATTTTATTAGATATTCTTACAAATATACTGTAAAACATAATTCAAAAATTAGTCCTGATACAATAGCTCTAGCACAGAATGCTGCGTTATTTATTGAGAAATATCGAGAGTTTTTTCATAAATTTAGTTTTACTTTAATTAACGAAATGGATTCAATTCGTGGTGACGTTAAATCTGGCTTTGTAAAAATTGTTGAATCAAAAGCAAAAGAGGCTGCAATTACTGCACAATTTGATGCACTTGTAGAAACATTACATGGTGGAATTAAATCTAGAATTGCAATTGACGTTGATAAGGGTAATCATAAGTATTAGATATTCTTTTAATTCTTGTTGTCAAGTTTAAGCATTTTTTTATTTTATAACGTTATTATAATAGTTATTATTATGATATATTTTGTCCCCTGATATTTATACTCATACATTTAATTTTTTTATGAATTTTAGATAAGTTTTCCTTCTTTAAGTATTTGATTTATTTTAAATTCATAGTATTTTCTTTCATTTATTTTTTCAGGGTCTAGCATATTTCGTTTATTCATGACAGACATACGGAGAGTTAGTTGGGTTAAAAGTGATGAGTCTGCAAGTTTATGACTAAATTCCGCATATCCTCCAAATATATTTTCTTCAAATTTCGTGTCATGTTTTTTTCTAATACTAATATATTTATCTAACTTTTCATGAAATTGTTTTAGTGTAAGTATTTCTTTTCTTTTATAATAGTCTGAAAAAAAATAAGCTATTTCGTCTACTTCATAACCACGTCCTACCATTGCAAAATCAACTTTTCTACCGTTAACTATGTTATCTTCTTTCCAATCTCCATCTATAAGCGTATCTGAAACTGATTGGATTTGTCTATAATTCGTAATGTATTTCATAATTTTAGGGATGTTTATTTCAAAATCATTAAAATTATAATATCCTTCTCCGTCTATATTTTTTTTAGGTATTTTAATTTCGTCATAATGTGATTCTCCATTTGCTCCTTGATATGAAATTTGGTTGAATCTATCTGAATATTTTTTGGCTTCTTTGTGAAATAAACTCATAAGATAAATCATGAAGTCTTCGCCTTTATATATACAGGTTTTTTCTGTATTTTCAAGTTTTGCAAGATTGTTTAAGACAAGTACTGATAGATCATCATGTTCAATAAATCCTTTTTCTTCGGCCATAAATTTTTTGAATTCTCCTAGATCAAGATTATATATTTGGTGTTCTATTTTTAGTCTTGTCGTTGAATCTAGCTTAATGAAATTATCGAAAAATTGAAACCCTGAAGTAGACGTAAATCCTTTTTCTGAGGGGATTACATGAGCTAAATCTAAAGTTTTGCTATTTATTCTAAGTTTTAGTTCTAGTGATAAAGTTTCTCGTTGCTGATCAGTAAATTTATTTTGTGGGTCTATTACTTTTAATACTTCTTCAATTATATTATATTTTGTAGCAGGTATTTCTATTTTTATTCCTGAGCCAATTGTATTAACGCCGTAATTTTTTAATAATTCATTTGCTATATTGCCCGCATTACCATCAAGCCAATTTATATTTGTTTCATTAACCCATACAGTGTCCAAGTAGGGTATATTTCCATTTTTTTTGCAATCCAAAAGTCTTTGTAGTGTTGATGTTGTTATTGGATTACCTTTGAGATTTATAACTTCTATATTACGAGGCCATATAACTTCATCAATACTACTAATATTATTGTAACTTAATCCTATCGATTTTAATTTATTAAAGTGTTTTAAGTTTGGAACTTTATTTAGTTTTTCAAGTTTGAATTCATGTAAATAAGTGAAATCAGATGAATAATTCTTAGGTCTTTTATATATTTTACCGCATATGGATAGACTAATTAAATTCTTTAATTTATTGATGTTTTCTATATCAATAACTCCTGCAGCAATATTTAGATGTTCTAATTTTTGCAATTCTAAAATATTTTGGGTTAAATTGATTTTTTTGTTTGGCACAATTTCGACATCTAAACTTTTCAAATTTCGACAATATCTTAGTCCGTTATAATTATCTACTACGTTATTTTTTAAAACAAGTATTTCTAAATTTGGAACGTCTTTTAGAAAATCCGTATTTGCTAGATCAGTATCGCTGAGGTTTAGATGATTTATTAATGGCATTTTATCTAATCCTTTTATTTTAAATATTTTATATAACGTTGATATACTGCCCGGGGAGATTTTTTCTGCTAATGGAGGAACCTCTTTGAATAATTCTTTAATAATTAATTCTAAGTCTAATTTTTGTATCAAGGCATTGCTTTGTTCTACAAAACAATTTAAGTGATAAAATGGATGAGGATTTGGATTTTTCTGCTCGTATTCTATTTTAATTCCTGTGTATTTTAAGGCTTTAAATAGTGCAGACATGTTTAAAGTTTCTGATTTAGATTTTAGCGAAAAATTTTGTTCTAAAGCATTTAAAATTTGTATTTCTTCATTTGTAATTAATCCTAGGTTTTTTTTGCGTTCTAAATTAATTTGAGCTAATTTTAAAGTTCCATTATTAGTTGACCAAAAATTTATTTTGCTGTTTTTTTGTAAGTATCTTTCGTTTGTATATTCCCAATACTCAGTATGTGAGCCTGGTTTAATGTCATAGTTTGGTTTCACTTTGTGAACTATCATGTTAGATAAATTTTCCTTCAGTCAACACTTGGCTAATTCGATGCTTATAATATTGTCTTTGTTGGAATTTTTCTGGATCTAGTAGATCTCTTTTATTCATAACGGAATGACGTAATACTAATTGCGAAAGGAATGCTGAATCTATTAATTGTTCTATTTGCTTACCATATCCTTGCATTATTCGCATATGAAATTCTGGATCGTGTTTTATTCTTTCATCGATATAAAATTCTGTTGCCGTTTTGAACTCATATGGGCTTACTTCATATTTGCTATCAGATAAAAAGTATGCAAGTTCATCTATTTCAAAACCTAATCCGGTCATCGCATAATCAACTAAATGATTGTTTACAATATTATCTCTTTTCCAATCACCGTGAATAACTGAATTGCCATATATTTTTTGCATTTTCAAGTATTCTTCAATTATTGGTTTAACTTTTCTAATATCTATTTGAGTTTCTTCAAATTTTTTATATCCTTCTCCTGTATCATTTACGTGAGGGATGTTTCCTTCTTCGAAATGAGGGATATTATGAATTCCATAATATCTGAGTTGGGCAAATATATTTTGGTATTTTAACATCTCTCGATGGAATATGCTCATTGCTTGTATGCTATGTTTAAGATTATTTCTTATGTCTAATGAAGAGGGATTTATTTTTCTGATAACATTTTCTAGAATTAATACGCCCGTATTTTCATCGTTTGCATATCCTACGAAATTTGGTCTATATTTATTAAAATTATTTAAATCTAAATTATACACTTTTGCTTCATGTTCAATTCTTTCTGGAATATCTACTTTAAAAAATAATTTTCCAAACTCAAAACCGCTTCTACTTGTAAATCCATTTTGATTTAACGTTAAGGTTTCAAGGCCGCCATTAATTAACTCTCTTCTTTTATCAATTTCTGAAAATATTAATTCTAAATTAGAGTCATTTAATTTACCGTCGTTATTTATTATTTTTAGAATTAACTCTTTTAAGCAGTCATTGCTTTTAGAAGTTATCATTCCTTTAACTTGACTAATTATTTGATCTCTTGTTGCAGGTATTTGCATTACAGTTGGTAATGGATAGTTAAATTCTCCTACTTCAATTAATCCTAAAACGTTATCTGCTATTGGAGACATAACTAGGAGTTTAGTATAAGGATTAAGCCTATTTAGTTTTTGTTGTAATTTAGGCAAAACTTTCCCTTCTGTAAAATTCATACTATCCGGAACTATTGCTATAGAATACGGGTTATCTTCTGCTAATTTGAATGCTGTACGATAATGATCAGTTACATCGTAAGGTATTTTTTCTTTATCAAGAGCATTTTTTACAAAAGCAGTACTTTCTTTTTCAATAATGAGAATTTTTCTAGGTAAACTTTGCGTACTTGGTTT
>CAZKZU010000002.1:0-60424 GCA_964557345.1 uncultured Methanosarcinales archaeon | reverse complement strand
AATCAAAAAAATAAAAATTAATCTACCGAACTCTATTCCATATAATGCTCTATATATTTTAGAGCAGGAAGTGTTCCATTCTCAATTAGTTCTAGAGAGGCTCCACCACCACTTGATATATGATAGAATTGATCCGCAAATCCGCTTTTTGCAATAGCTAATGCTGTATCTCCGCCACCAACAACTAGTCTTACTTTATCTTTATGTTTAGCTAAATATGCAGATAAATCATTTGTTGATTTGTCAAAGGGTACAACTTCAAACATTCCAGTTGGTCCATTCCAGAAAACTAATTTTGATGTTTCCAATTCTTTCTCAAACTTAGCAACAGTTTTTGGGCCAATATCAAGACCTGCAAATTCAGGACTCATTTTTCCTAAATCATAACTAACAATTTTCTCGCCTTCTTTTCCAACGAAATCAAGAGGTAAAATTATTTTTCCCGGATTGTCATTATACAATTTACCAGCTACTTCTGGGTCAACACACAGACTTTTTCCAACTTCATAACCTTGTGCTTTAAGAAAACTAAATGCAACTGCTCCACCAACTAACATCTTATCACATTTCTGTAATAGTTTTTCCATAATTTTAAGCTTATCAGTAATTTTTGCAAATCCTACGATTGTAGTCAAACTTTTTGCATTCGCAACTTCAGTTAATCTTTCAACTTCGTTTTTCAATAGATATCCGCCGATTCTGTTATTTTGAGAAAATAAACTAGGAACAGCATACATACTTGCATCTTCTCGATGACAAGTTCCAAAACTTTCATTTACATAAACATCTCCTAATTTAGCAAGTTGCTTAGCAAAAGTCATATCGCCTGCTTGTTCTCCTTCATAAAATCTAAGATTTTCAAGCATCACAATTCTACTAGACGGCATTATGCCCTCTCCACAATGATCAACTTTAACCACATCTTCGCCAAGTAGTTTACTTAATTCTTTTGCAACCTTATCAGTTTTGAAAATAGTTTCCTTATTCTTAGGCCTACCTAAATGAAACATCAAAACTAATTGCTTTGGATTTTCAGAAAGAATTTTTTGTAATGTAGGAATACTTCCCTTAATTCTAAAATTATCAGTAATATCACCTTCTTTATTCAATGGAACATTGTATTCCACTCGAACTAATACTCTTTTATCTTCAAACATGTTGTCCTCCTAATAAATTTCATATACTAAATAGTATGCAAATCACTACTATAAAAATGAATATTATACTCGTATTTTTAATTATTTCTATATATTGGAATATACGCGATATATTTTGCTTCAAAATCAGTTAGAAAACACAGATATTACTTCTTGCTTATCACATAAAACAATTCCTTATTCAACTCAAAATATTGAAAATTGTAATCAAGTCGATTAAGCACTTTCTCAAACCAATTTCTTCTAGGATTATTCATATCATTTCGCGCAATAGTAATAGTTGGAAAACTTACAACTATCCACTTTGCTTTAATTGAAGGAAGTAACTTATATGTAACATCCTCATTAGTTTCCTCTACAGGATCAAGTGCCTTAAACATCAAACACCAATCAACCTTGTGACTATTACAAAAATCGTGAAGTTTAACGTGTTCTTTCTCGTCGGATAAATCGAGTCTAAATGCCTTTCCGTGCAACTTTGCTTTATCAAAAAAACTTTGCAACAACAAACAATCTTTTTCCCCAAAATCAGAAGCAAAATAATTAATTTTCTCAGCATCAACTCCGCAAACAGAAGCCAAATAATATATTCCAATTGGATTTAATCCGCATGCTAAATCAAGAACCGACGTAGGAGTTCCGGTAACTTCAACAATCTTTTTATAAATTTGCAAATAGGAATCTTTTCTCTCTTCAGAAGAAACATGCAACTCAATTAAAGGCTTTACTAGATCAATATTGTATAAATTATTTATTTTTATTCCAGTCTTAAATTTACATTCAGACAAAAGTTTATCAAATTTAACATAATCTCCAGGAATATAAACCCCATAAATACGTCTAGCTCTATCTCGAATCAATTTCACAAGCTTTTCAACAGACTTACTAGAAAGTTTATCTTTGGAAGAAATCATCTCAAGTAATTTTTTATCCTTCTTTAACAAATGCTCAGCATAACTTAAAATATAGCTCTCACTAAAATTTCGAAGCTCTTTCTTATCCTGAACTTCGTGAATAATGAAATCTTCCTTTTCCTTTGAAATGCTTTTCCCGTAAATTTCCATTAATATCCACCAAATCAATTTAAATACTTAATACACTATATTAAAATACAATATACAATCACCAAGATATATATATAAGTTATTATTTAGTATTAATACAAAAAACACAAAATCAAACAAAACATGGCAACATTACTAATAGCATTAATTGCGGCAATAGCATCACCTTTCATCTGGGGTTTGATGAATGTTATAGATAAATTTATTGTATCGAAAAAAGTAAAAAATACGCTTAGTTTTACAGCAGTGGTTGCAATAGTAAATATCATTTTCGGACTAATATTCGCAGCATTTATTGATTGGAAAAACATAGACTTTTCATCATCTACGTCTTCAATAATCGCGGGGATACTATATGGTTCACAATTCTTTTTCTATTATTATATATTAAGCAAAAAGGATACATCTCACACGATAGGACTTATGTACTCATACCCAATCATACTCATACTTTTATCTTTCCTTTTCTTAAACGAAATTGTTTCACTCCAAGGATACATCGGAATATTCTTAATTATTCTTGGGTCATTGCTGTTATCATTACACATTAAAAAAATAGGTATGTTGAAAGGATTTTATCTCATAATACCCTTGATTATATGCGTAGCAACAGCAGAATTTTTAATGAAAGTCTCAACTAACAATATACCTGAATTAAACGGTTTTGCAATTAACCTTGTAGTCATGGGTGCAACAGTCCTTTGCATATTATTTCACAAAAAAACCAGAAAAGATTTTCCAAAAGAACTTAAGAATTTTAAATGGGCGCTTTTATCAGAATCATTTACCTTTATAGGATTATTGACAATATATGTTGCAATGTCGGGAATATCTGCTACATTAGTAACTGCAATTGCCGCACTACAACCCATAACAGTTTTATTTTTTGAATACGTAGCAAACAAAATGGTAGGAAATATGATTAAAGACAAAAACTTCTTAAGAAAATTTATATCAATAATAATAATAGTTATCGGTGCCGTATTAGTATACTTGAATGATATAATAAAACTTTTAAACTAAAATATATAAACAAGAAAAAGCATTCCTATTCTAACGTCGTATCACTCCAAGGAGCCCATTCTTCTCTATCAGGAACATACTTCCCGAACATAAAACTAGGTTTAGTATAAAACCCAGTAGAATAATTTTCAGACTTAGAAAAGTATCCGCCACCAGAACCGCCACTAGAACCAGGATTTGTCCATGCATCAGTTGCTTGTTGAGCTCTAAAAATACTAGCTCCACTAGCTTTCCATGCTTCATGAACACCGTGTCTTTCTCCAGAATCATCAAATCCTTCAACAGAAATTTTTCCTACAACATCTCCTCGTCCTCTGGCTTCATCAAGCATTTTCATTAATTCTTTTACTGGAACATTACCTTGCCCAACAGTCACATGATCATCATCATATCCTGTATTATCTGCTAAATGAATATTTCCAATAACTTTAGCCTTAATTAATTTTTCAGTTTCAGTTAAAGACCAATTCTTAAATCTCTTATCAAAAGAAGCGTCGTCTTCACCATCTTGTCGTTTAAAATTCTTTCTCCACATATTAAAATGACCTGTATCAAAAGTGGCTTTAATACTATCTTCAGCAATTTTTTTTGCTTCAGACTTACTTTTACTATACTTAACTTCTAACTCCTTAGCCATAGCGCCCCTTGCCTGGTCAATAACTTGAAGAAGTTCTGCAGGAGTAGATCCAAACTTATCAGGAAATAAATTTTCAACTGCAAAATATAATTGATCGACTTTCTCACCCTTAGCTTCTTGTCTTTTTTGAAGAATTTTATTCTTCTCATAAAGTTCAATTCCTAATTGCCCGAAACTTTTTTCATTTTGCTCTTTTGCAAATTCAGAAACAGTAGTGTATTTAGAATCATTAATTAACTTGTTATATTCTTGTTTTATGGCAGACTTCTGACTTTCTTTGATAGTATCTATTTCACCAATTCTGTCTTGTATATGATTAACATCAAAAACTCCGGCATAAAAAGTTTGAATAAAAGTATCTTCTTTATCTTTTCCTCCTCCATAAACAACACCGTTCTCTACAACAATAAAATCATCATCAGACAAACGTTCTCTTTGCATCAAAGTGTTTTTTTCTTGCTCGGTTACCATATCCCCTCTCTGCCTTGCACGATGCGCCTTAGGGATATATAATTTTATACCCTTCTCCTTAGATTCGTCCTTAGCTACTTTAAGTGCCTTCTCAACTTCAGTTATTTCTGATTCTTGAGTGTTCATACTTCGAGTAATATCATTCGCATTTTGCGATAATTTTAAAAGCATTTTATCTTTAAATTGTCTTGCTGCGGCTTTTTCTAATATATAGTAATCATTTACTTCGTAGACTTTTTCCTTAGATGCATCTAATTTATCATTGTTTTTAGCATCTTTTACTACTTTTAATAATTCCTCGGGATCCTTACCTGATTTTACAACATCTTCTCTAAAATCAGCGTCATTTTTTATAAGCCAACCTGCATATTCCTGAAAAGTATCAAATTCTTTTGTTTTAATAGAACCATCTATTCTTTCAACTTGTGGTAATTTAAAATCCTTATCAAAACCATAAGGAGTTTTCCAATTTTTAGTGTTTTTATCTAATATAGGGGTCATAAACTTCTGTCCCGTCCTAAATGTCCCAGCCTCAGCTCTCGATTTTGTTTCTTTATCAATTACTGCGAGAACAATATTATCTTTTTCATCAGCAGAAGTCATAAACTCCTCTCCGTTATTACCCATTTTTTGCCCAGCCATTGGTCTTGCGAAATCTCCTGCGTGGAAAGTAATTGCTCCACCTTCAGCAACATCAGCAGCAAAATCAATTGCCTTTTTTATTTCATCTATAGAATGTTGTCTTGATTGATCATTAAAACTATAACTTCTTTCATCAAAACCAGTAAGACCAGTAACTCCTGCATGAGCGTGAGTTGTCATAGTAACCTTGTTTACTTTTCGAAGTTCTTTTAGTGCCTCTCTTTTTTCTGCACTTATCTTTGTAAAACTATGGAATCCTTGACCTTGATTGATACTCGGAGAAAATTCAATATGACTCGCACCGCCTCTAATTTCGGCTTGAAGTCCTTGCAATGGGTCGGCATACTTTCCCATCATTGCTGCGCCAATACCAAAATCACTAGATTTTATATTTTTAGTAACAAATTTCTTTTCGGCTTCTTCGCCTTCTTTAGTATAACTACCATCTTGTTTATGATAATCATGAAATGTAGGAATAGGCTGAGTGCTATCTAACTCTTTCCATAGCTTATCCCACTCACCAGCTACTTTCTTTTTCTGCATTTCTGCATAACTTTGTTTTTCTTCGTCAGCCATCTTTTTTATAATTAAATATAACGAGGATTTTTATCCCGTAATTGACAACGCTTAATGCCTATACAAATCACTCTTTTCATTATTATAGATACTATTTGGTTTTAAATCTTTTGGACCAATTGACTCATTGAATAAAGGCTCTCCTTGAGGCCCAGTTTGATTGTTTTGAGGCAAAGCATAATTATTAGTGGGTCTAGTATTATAATCAACAGCGTTTGATTTCTGTTCCTCATTTATGACTTCTTTTCTAACAGTTGATTCCAAACTTGCCCGTTTGGATGCTTCTTCAGACTCACGTTTTGCTCGCTCTTCAGCTGCTTCTTCCTCTCGTAACTTAATAAGCTCTTCTAACTCCTTTTGCTCACTAACAATTTGCTTTTGAGAATCTTCCTCTAATTTAGCCGCTTCTTTTTCTACTTGCTTTTGCATTTCTGCTTTTAATTGTTTTATCTTTGCAAGTCTAAGTGCAGGAGGTAATTTTGCTAATTCCTTTAAATCAAATTCAACAGCCATAGTTTTTCACACATAGTTGCACATTCAATTACAGTGCAATAATTCAAAAATTTATACTCGTAAAAACTTTTTCAACGCTAACTAATCGTCGTACTAAATACACACAAAAAATGAAAATAAAAAAATAATTATAAAGTATAAAACTTACTTTTTCTTACTCTCCTTTTTGTCAGGCTTAGCAGTTTCTGCTTCAACTTTACTTTTATCAAGTAATTTTGTCTTATACAGCTTATAATTTAATTCTTCAATTATAGGGAAGATTTTCTTCCTAAAGTCATCCGCTTTTTTCATAAAAGTTTCAGTTTCAGATCCACTCATATCTTGAATTTCATTGTATTCCCATTTCTTAAATAAGGACACAAATTCTTCCAATATATCAGCATATTTTTCATCCATTAATTTTTCATCTTTAACAATTATTTCTCTAAATAACTGAACACTTTCTTTATGAGTTGGAGGCGCAATTCCTTTAAGCATAAGTAAAGATTGTGCAGAATTCAATACAGAATAATACAAATCCTCAACTACAACTGAAAGTAATTTTTTTCTTGCTCTTTCATAAAATAAATCTCCTGCTTCAGTATGTTTTGCAACAGCTTCTCTTGAAGGTTTAATTCTACCCATATCAAGAAGTAATTTCCAAGGTCTATAGATTCCTCTATCAAAGAACGGTAAACCATCTCTTAAGAAAGTATAAATTACTGGAGATGAAGTTTCTTTAAGCATTTCCCAGAAATCAGTTAACAAATAAGTTTGTATATGTATTGGGATTTTAATTTTAGTCATCTCTTGAGCTTCAAGCGACATACTATAAACAATACTTCTTATCTTATCTTGTAATTCCATTCTAGACATTTGCTTTACATCAGTATCATCAATAATAATAAATACATCAATATCTGATTTTGGATTACCTTCTCCTCTAAGAATTGAACCAACACCTACGTATGAAACTACATATCTTTCGAATTTTTCTAAAACGAAATTTTTATGAATTTCTGGTAAAATAAATGCATTCAAAATATTATTTTTTTGAAATACCGGCATAGATTTTGTTATTTTTGTAACAAGTTCTTTGTTATCATCAAACATTGCTTGCTTTACTTCAGAATATAAATATACTTGAGGGACATAATCACTTCCATCGCAGATTTTTTTAGCTTCTTCAGAAGTGTTTTTTAATAAAAGACCCTTGTCTTTAAAGTCAACTTTATTATCGTTAATTAATACGAAAAGACTTATTTCTTTTTGTCCTTTTTTAGTTGGAGGTAAAACTGAAATTCCTAAAACTTCATCTTTCATTTTATCAATCAACTTTTTTGAGAATTTTTCTGCTTTTTCTTGAATTTCTTTGGCTTTTTTAACCATTTCTTTAAGCATCTCTTCATCCATTTTCTGGCCTTGCGGCTGATCTTGAATTTGATTTTGCAACCCATTTGCAGGTGCGTTTACATGTGTAGCAGGATCTGTGTCTTGCTGATATTTTCTGTCTTCCATTTTAACTCCTCCTCTTTATCGTGATTCAGCTTTATTTTTAAATGTTCTTAACGCAATTCTGAAATTTTGCTTTCCAAACCGCCCATATATAATCAATTTATCCATATCGCTTAATCTGATTTTTATTATTATAAACTAAATTTAACTAAACACAACTAACCTATAACATAATTATAATACATAAAAAATTACCAAGTAATCATTCTATGTGCTTTTTTATAATTTTTATAACACTGCCATGCTACATTTTTTGCTTCTTTTTCTGCAACTGTTTGAAATTTTTTAAAATCAGTATTATACTTGAATAAATCTGCTTTTTTAGGAGGCCTTACTGACTTTGCTTTTTTCCCAAAAAAAGGATCGACAAATAATTCACTTAAACCATCAAAAACTGAACTAAAAACTTTACCCATATTCTCAGGCTTATTTTCTTTTGCATCATCACCACTTTTTTTATCAGGATAAAGAGTCTTTCCTAAATTATCCCTAACTTCATTTAAAATTTCTTTTAAATCATTTCCTAAAAGATCAGCCTCATCTTTCAGGGTGTAGTCAATAGATTGTAATAAATCCATCTCTTCATCTTCTTTTAATTTACGATAAGCATCTATATTTTCAGTAGTCCAAGAATATGCTCGAAGAGTCGCGTCCACTTTTCCAATATGAATCGGACCTTTTTGCTGCCAAGAATCTTTTGCATGATAATCCATCGAAGGAGTTGTTTGATATAAAAAATGCATAATAACAACAGAATTACAAGTGCATTTTCTCTTTAAAATTAATTCTTTTTCAGAGGCAGATGCACTTAATTTTTTCTTTTCAGGACCATCAGACAATTTGTCGAGAGCGGATTTCATAGTTTCTATTTCTTTTCTTAAAACTGGATCTTCAGAAATACCTACTGGTTTGTAAAGTAAAACCTCAATTTCAGCTATTGCTGACTCAAATGAATTAACTATGCCTTGAGTGTTCATTAAATTTTCATTCATTCCAAGGCTCTTAACATTTTTCAAATACGGTTTTATCCAAACTAAATATTGTCGCACAGTCATGTAATGTTGGTAAATTAATTTTTTTTGAAATTTCTCTTTAAAATCAAGTTCTTCCCAAGTTCTTTCTTTCCAAATTAAATATTGATATAATTTTCTCTCGAGTGCGATTTTTACTGCTGGATTATAATCTAAAGCATTAGAATATTCGTGCACTTCTTCTCGTTTTAAAACTGGCGCCTGCATAAATAAATCAGGTAAAATAGTAAAATTAACTTTTCTAGCCATACCGTATACAGATGAAGGATTTTCACCACCACCTTCAACCATTGTTATCCAAATATCTTTTAAAGTATTTTCAGCACCAATTGTTGGACCATCTGCTCTTTCTTTTCTAGATTTTTTAACATCAGCTTTTACATAATATGCCAATCGTTCTCTTATTTGACGAAGTTCTCTTACTCTCTTAAATAAATCTCTGCTCATACTAGAAACAGTCGCCATCATTTGCATAGATTGATTTTGCATTGCAGTCATTCTACTATGTAAATCTCCAAATGTACTAGCCCCAACACTTGCTGCGAAAATATCATTAATTTTATATGAATAAGGCATACCCCAATCATTAGTTGCATGACCAAGCAACCAAAAATACATTTCCTCGACAGAATAATTAGGAGATTTAAACGATAAACGATATTTCTTAAGAGGGGTGGGATATCCAGTATAATCAAAAAAATCTCTCGATATTTCAGCTATTTCAGGCTTAAATTTTGCAGCCTCTAATCTCTTAATAAAATCCTCTTTTTGTTCGGCCATATGACTTAATTATTATCTAAAATTATTTTATAAATATTTTTAAATTAATTATATGTTAATAATCAATTTACTTAAGCAAGTCTGTCTTTTCTTCCAGCACTCTTTGCAACTTCTTTTTTCTTACTCAAAATAATACTAAATCCAACGCAACTAATACTACAATTTAATCTTTCTTGCAAAGTCTTTGCAACTTCTTTTACTTTTTGACTACCACTGCCTTCAGATTCTATGCTATCTAAAAAATATTTTAAACACTTTATTTTTACAACTTTTCGCTTTTCAAGATGCTTAGAAATCTCTTCAATTACAGTTTCAGTAAGACCATTTTTTCCAATTTGCACTATTGGTTCAAGTGTATGCATATATTTATTTAATAACTTCATTTTGCTCTATCCGGGTAAAGAGACTATATTCTTCCCTTTTCTTATTACAGATTGTATCTTTTAGCTTTATAAATGTTGTTTAGAAGTTAGCTTTAGAAAAAACATCCAAATATGTGTCAAAAAACGAAAAACAAAGCTAATTTTAGCAACTACTGACCTTCGAAATAATCATTAATCTTAGTCAAATCACTTACATCGGAAAGTCCCATTTCGTCCCGTACCCTTACAAATCGGGGGAAACGTAGTGCGTACCCACTAGAATAAGTAGGACTTTTCTGTATTTCTTCAAAGGCTATTTCAACAATCAGTTTTGGCTTAATTGCAACTGTTTTATCTTTTTCTTTTACTGACTTATCAATTAATGGAACCAAAATATTTGTAAGTTCTTCAAAAGTAGTTCCACCTTCTTGTGCTAACTCCTTAAATCCAGTTCCAACTCTTCCAATTTCTAAAAATTCTTCAGTAGAACCGCTTTTTCTACATGCAACTATAAAACTAGTAAGCCACTTGGCACGTTTTCCTTCGCCCCATTCTGCGCCTATAATAACTAAGTCAAGCGGATCCATTGTAGGTTTTAATTTAAGCCAACATCCAACTCTATTTCCTGGTTGATACACAGAATTCAAATCTTTTACAACAACTCCTTCGTTTCCCATCGCCAAGGACAGGGCATAAAACTTTTCACCATCTTCAACATTTGTAATAATCTTCTGCTCAGATACTCGAAGAGTTTCTGATTGATCAATATTTTCAATCAGTATTTTTCGTCTTTCATTTTGAGAAACATCTATAATGCTTTTTCCATCAACAAACAAAACATCCCATGTTGCATAAATAACAGGAATCTTTTCAACTAATTCTGCAATATCATATTTTCTTTTAATACGTTGAGATATATTTTGAAACGCTAAAAACTTACCTGTTTTTTTATCTATGCCTAATATCTCGCCGTCAAGAACGATTTCTTTAGCTTTGATGTGTTTTCGTAAAATTTCAACAACATCAGGAAATTGCAATGTAACATTCTCCATATTTCTAGTAAATAGTTTAACATCATTTCCTTTTTTATGACACTGCGCTCTAAAACCATCATATTTATAT
Source organism: uncultured Methanosarcinales archaeon (assembly GCA_964557345.1). Classification (GTDB taxonomy): domain Archaea; phylum Nanobdellota; class Nanobdellia; order Woesearchaeales; family DATGWN01; genus CAZKZU01. The sequence continues at coordinate 49,552 of CAZKZU010000002.1, read as the reverse complement.
TCGAGAGCGAAAGGCAACGGAATTTTTTCAACTGCCTCAGAAACAGTTTTAACTTTTTGCATTAGCATTGCTTTTAATGGCGCCATAACTTCAAGTGCAACATTATTTAACCCAAATATTCCCTTTTCTTCTGCGATTAAAACAACTTTATATCCTTCATTTAAAGTATCGTATGCGTGTTGCAATGAAGCAATAATTTCATCATAAACTCTTCTTGCATCCTCATAATTTTCACAAACAATCGCATCATAATCTAGCAAAGACATAGACGAAATAGTCTCACCTAATTTCAAATTTAATACTCGTGTATATTTTCCAACTTCAATTTTCAGCTTTTCAGAATCTTTTAATTCCTTCTCGTCATATAAACCAATTATTTTAGGAAAAACTTTTGCTGCAACTGCATCTCTAATAGTGCTCCAAGCAACTCCCACTCGAAGATCGGAAATAGCAATTCTAATAATATATTTTGCTTCAATTGAACTAGCAGAATTCAATAACTCGGACACAAGCCCTATTTTAATATCGACAGTTCCGTCCCCTTCAATTTCAGCTATTTTTTTAAAATTATTAAAAACTTTTTTTACAGTAAGTGACGCTTTTTCATCTTGAAAAGAAAATAATGTTTGCTGTTTTTTCCCACTAACAAATTTCTCAGCAGTAAGACCAAGATCGCCGTTTTCTTTAAAATGCTGCTCAATATCATTAAGACTTCTTCCAAATGCAGTAGAAATTGCTTTTATAGCAAGTTTGGTGGCTATCCCGATATTTTTCTCACTCCAAATAGGAAAAACTCGGCCCTCTAAAAGCAAAAGAACTGACTCAACCTCGTCCTTTTTAATCTTGCCGAGTAAATCTTCAATTATTTTAGTTTTTTCTAACCTTTTTGAAGTACTTTCAAGACTAGCCAAAACCTCTGCAAAAACTTTGAATTCCATATTACAAGTAGATATATCTAATCATTAAAAATGTTTTGAGAGGTATGATAATTATAAGATGGACTAATAAAATTTTAACTTCAAAAAAGAAAAAACTCTCTAAAATAACTTATTTTTTATATTCACTTCTCTCGCTTAAATTTATTCTTAATTTTATCTCTAATAACGCCCATCGTGCTCCTAAAACCCTTAGATGTCTTATGTGCAGCACCATGAACCATACCTAGATAATCATTAAGTACAAGGAAATCCTCAACAACTCTTCCTCTTCCTCCCCAATTATTTCTATAAACAACTGCGGGTAACTCTAATTTTAATGGAACTGGCGCTTTTTCATTAGCATACCCAATTGGTAAAATTACTGCTGCCTTAAAATTTGGAGGGGCATTTAACACTTGATTAACCATTTCGTCATTATAAGCTCCAACCCAACAACTTGAAAGCCCATGCGATTGGGCCATAATAATCATATTTTCTGCAACCGCTGCTGCAGTTTGATGACAATAAGTATCCCCTCTTTCTGCATAAAACTTCTTCATCTTTGGAAAATCCATAAAAATTACTATAAAAACAGGCGCCGTTTTCATCCAAGTCTGTTCGTGACAATAATCTGCAACTTGGTCTTTAAGATGCTCATCATCAACGATTATAAATCTCCAATTTTGTAAATTACCTGCATTAGGCGCATATTGTCCAGCGACAAGAATATCAACTAGCACATCACGCGGAATAGGAATATCTTGAAAACTTCTAATAGACCGTCTTTTGATAATAGCTTCTTTAACATCCATATATCCCTATTGGACAGCCATTCTTTATATATTTTTTCGATTTTATGATGAATGGAAAAAGAAAGAATAAGTATGCTACCTGTGTATGAGCCACTATTTCGTATGACTTGATGGAGCAGCGAGGAGCGAATAGCGAACGAGCGTTGCGACAATAAACAGGCGAATGCCGAAATAAAGAATTAATGAAAAAGCCTTACTTTTTCAAATTCCATTTTTGTCTTTACGAGCCAAAATTGGAAGAATGGCGAATTGGTAGCTTACTTATGACAAGAATTATTCTAAAATACCTTAACTATCATTACAAAAAACTCAATAAACAGAAGGATCAGTTTTTGCTGCTAAAAATAACAACATTGTTTCTGCAACAATAGTGGGAATGAATAAAAAAATAAAAAGTATTGACCAGAAATAACTTAAGAAAAATACTGCTGAAATAATATTCAAAACACCAGCTACAATTGCTACGCCCTTAAAATAACGTCTAAGTTTTAAAAGCATCAAACCATAAATTAATAATAAAATTCCCTGAACAACAGATATTATTATTAAAACTACCTTACTATAAAACACAGGACTAAAAAGAGTTACAAAATCATAAACTAAAGTAATTCCCATAGAAACAGCGATTAATAATACTGTATTAGATAACAGAGATACCTTAAATTTATAACCAAGCCGAATAAATCCGTAAAACGCAATACTTGAAAAAATAAAATAAACGATATTCACAATAAAATATATAACAACTTGTAAATCAGTAACTATGTGATTCTTTAAAATAGATAACGCTAAATATGGAAAAAATAAAAACATAATCACCACATTAGAAATGCCCGCCATTTTAATGAACAAATTATCATAATTCGAAACTACATTAGAAGAGATATGTTTAGAAACTTTAGCTGATTTTTTTCGATTTAATCTAGATGAATTTCGAACCTTCTTCAAATCATTAGCACCTTTAATTCCACTATTTAAATTGGAAGCCAACTTAGGTTTCTTTTTTTGAACATTCCTCATAATATACTGCATATAAACACCACATTATAAATTTAATTAATGACAAATCTACAAAAAACACTAACATTGCTCCAAATATATTTATCATTAAATTTTTAAAGCTCCTTTCAAATACATCAGTATGAATATTAAATTTTCGATTAGATCAAAAAAGGGAGTATCTCCTTTAGTTGCAACCATACTCCTAATGGCTCTTGCAGTATCAGTTGGTTCCGTTGTAATAAATTGGACTTCAAATGCTCAAGGAATTGAAAATAAAGATGGAACGGGAATTTGTGAAAAAATAAATATAAAATTTACAGAATCAAATTTCGAAAATGATATATGTTTCAACAGAGAAACTGATAAAATAGAAATTAACGTAAATAATCAAGGAGAGGCGATTGAGGGCGTACGATTGAATTATCAAGCCAGAACGGCTGATATAATAGATACGTACAATAAAATTAAACCAAATGAAGTCAAGAAATTAGAAATAAACTATGATGTCATAAAAAATGGGGAATTAACATCGGCTAAACTAAGCCCTTTCGTTTATTTTAATAATAACTATGTGTATTGCACTGGCGCAGGAGATTATTCTAGCCAAATTAAAGATTGTGTTGAATAAAATAATAATAATAATAATAATAAAAGAACTGCTACAAAATAAGGATAATAATAATCACGAAGAAGAGTAATAGCGGCAAATAATTAAACACCATGAAGATTAGCTTTGATTTAAGAAGGAACGTGAACGAGAATGCAGCAAGCTACTTTGAAAAATCTAAAAAATTCAAAGGAAAAATCGAAGGAATAAACGAAACCGTTTCTAAATATGAAAAAGAAAAAGAAATTCTATCTAACAAAGAAAGAGCCTTTTTAGAAGAAGAAGAATCCAAAAATATTCTTAAATCACGTAAAAAAGAGTGGTATGAAAAATTCAGATGGTTTTTCACATCAAAAAAACATCTATGTATTGGCGGAAGAGATGCTGGAAGTAACGAAGTAATTATTAAAAAACATCTAGATAAAAATGATTTAGTTTTCCACACTGACATGGCAGGAAGTCCATTTTTTGTAATTAAATTAAATGAAGACCAAGCAACTGATGAGGAGATCGAAGAAGTTGCAACAGCTACTGCATGTTATTCAAGAGCTTGGAAAAAGGGAATCGGAAACGCAGAAGTATTTTATGTAAAACCAGAACAAGTAACAAAAGAGGCGAACACTGGAGAATATCTTTCAAAAGGAAGTTTTGTAATAAGAGGAAAAACTAATTACACCCGTCATAAAATGGAATTAGGAATAACTGTAAAAGAAGGTGTTGTTATTGCAGGACCTGTAAGTAGTTTAAAAGAATATACTAAAATAGAAACAATAGTTCAAGGAGATGAAAAACCATCTGATATCGCTAAAAAACTAAAAAAATCATTTGAAGATGGCCTTCTAGATGATTTCATTAAATCACTACCGCCTGGAAGCTGTAAATTAAAAAAGAAATAATATACCACTATCTAAAAATCGTATATTTAACAAAATAAACCACATAAAAATACTACCATGAATCAAACTCTAAGAAAAGAAATGCAACACTTTGCAACTTCGGCAGGACTAAGAAATCTAGCTAATTCAATAATAACAATATTTTTACCAGCTTATATATACATAACAACAAAACAAATATCAGACATATTTCTATTCTATTTTATGCTGTACTCATCAATGATAGTGTTTACAGCCATTGCATCAAAATTGATATCCAAATACGGACCTGCAAAGTTAATAATGTTAAGCGCAATACCAGGAATCATTTTTTATTTAATATTATATAATAACATTATGCAAACCATAGGGGTTGCAATCTGTGGAATAATATTTGGAATATTCGATGCTTTCTACTGGCTATCGTATAATTTTGAATTGGCTAAAATATCAAACGACAAAGATTCAACAAATGATATATCATCAATGATGATTATTTTTAATATCGTTGCAATTATTGGACCACTAATTGGCGCATTATTAATTAAAATCGTTAACATACAACTAGTTTTCGCCCTATCATTTCTGTTATTGATAATAGCCCCTATGCCCCTATTTACATCACGAAATTACAAACATGATGCAGAACAATTCGACATAATAAAAACAATACGCAAAAACATTAAAAATAAAGAATTTGTATTAACATATTTAGGCCAAGGCGCATTAGCAGTATTCGGAATATTCTTATCTCTAATGATATATTTAACAAAACCAGACTTCTCAAATCTAGGGATGAGTGGATCTTTAATTGGAATATTTGCAATAATCGCAATTGCTGTTTCAAGATACACTTATTCAAAGGTCAAATACAAGCAACTCCCTATTGCAATAATAGTATTATCCATAACTACTGCACTCGCTGGATTCATAAACACTAGTATATTATTTTTTATGGCGTGGATAATTATAACAATAAGCATGCAATTTGCAACCATACCTGTCGATTCAACAATAATTCCGCTTGCAAAAAAAAGTAATAAAGCAGAATTTTTTGGACGACGAGAGATTATATTCAATATAGCTAGAATTACAATCGTCGGATTGACATACATATTTTTAAAAACAATGAGCATTAAAAATGGATTTATTGCAACATTTATTATATTCGGAATATTAACCGCACTAATGTTGTTTTTCAAAATAGAATTAGAAAATAAAAACCACGAAAATCAAAAAAATAATATAAACAAAACATAAATCAACATTATTTTAAAATCTAAAAATTTGCGTTTCTTTATCCCGATCAGTCAGAATTACATTAGGACGAAGATCCTTTCGTTCTTTAATCATGTCAGTAAAAGTAGAATGTGCTAATTCAGGAGTATTGTTATTTTCAGACAAATGTGATAAAAAAACATGAGTTAAACTATCTTTTGCATGTTGTAAAACTAAAAGTCCCGCCTGATAATTAGACATATGCCCGCAATCTCCGGATATTCTTTTCTTTAAAAAATAAGGATATTTGCCATTTGCCAACATTTCATCGTCATAATTTGATTCTAAAAACACGACATCACTTTCCTTTAAAACCTTGATAACATTTTTACAAGGCGCACCAATGTCTGTTAAAACTGCGATCTTTTTTCCTTCTGAATGTATAATAAAACTACACGGGTCAGCGGCATCGTGTTGCTTTGCAAAAGAATGTACACAAAAATTCCCTACATCAATATGTTCGTTAACTTTAAAAAAATTAACTAAGTTAGAAGCTACAGTAATAGGCGAATTAGCATGTGTTTTCTCAGATATATAAATTGGAATTTTAAATTTCGTTGAAAAAACATTTATTCCTTTAATGTGATCAGAATGTTCGTGCGTTACAAAAATGCCTTTGAGTTTACTAATATCTAAACCAAGAGAACTCATTCTATTTACAATCTGTTTACAACTAACTCCCGCATCAATTAGAATTGCACTCGTTTCATTTCCAATATAATAACAATTACCATTACTTCCAGATGCAATAGAAGATATCTCAATCATAATTAAACCTCTTATGAAAAAACACATTAACTAAAAATTCAAATAACATTAAACCTTCAAACTCACTACTTTAGTAATTCCGTGCTCATCCATGCTTACACCATAAAGAATGTCCGCTGCTGAAATAACCCCATCATTGTGGCTAATAACAACATATTGTGCTCGGTTAGAATAAGCTTTAACTAAACCTGCTAGTTTTTCAGCATTTCTTTTATCAAGAGCGGCATCAACTTCGTCGAATACATAGAATGATGCAGGATTATGTTCTTGAACAGCAAAAATGAATGCTAATGCAGTGAGAGTTTTCTCTCCACCAGAAAGACTTCTAATATCCATAAATTTCTTACCAGTTAATCTTACTTTAATTATAACTCCACCATCAAATGGTGCTTTAGGATTTTCCAATTCCATTGAAGCTTCACCTTTAGTAGATAAAATTTCAAATACCTTTTGGAAATTATTATTAACTACGTCAAACATAGTCATGAAAAGATCTTTTTTCTTACTTTCAATCTCATTAATCATCATTAAAACTTTTTCTTTTTCATCAATTAAAATATCTTTTTTAACTAACAATTTATTGAATTCTTCTTCAATCTTATCGAAGATTTCTAAAGCCTTCATATTAACATTACCAATTCTTCCAAGCTTTTGCTCTGCCGCCCAAAGCTCTTTTCTCATATCAGAAGAAGGCGTTAAAAGTTTAACTCCTTCATACTGCTTAAACTCCTCTAAATACGCATTTAATTCAGCACGAATTCTTGCTAAATCTAAAGCAAATGTAGTATTTTTATGCTCATTTTCTCGTAATTCCTCGTCCTTCTTAATTATCTTAGCTTCTTCTTTATCTACTTTTTCCATTAACTTATTTCTTTCAGCAAAATACAATTTAAATTTAGCCATAAATTCTTTTTCTACTTGCTCTTTTTCTTTAAGATCCGCAGTAATTTTAACTATTTTTTCTTTTATTTTATCTACTTTAGCATCAATATCTTTTTTCTCTGAATCATTACTAATCAACAAATCCTTTATATTTTTAACATCGGAAGAAGACTCAACTTGTTTTTTCTTAATACCTATTTCAGTATCTAATTTTATAGAATCATTTTTAAGAGATTGTAACTTCTGCTCAAATGCAGTTAATTCTGCCAATTTAGTTGGATCTTTCATACCCATTATCTGAGCTCTCATTTTTTGCTTATCTATTTTGAATGTTGCAAGTTCTCTATTTTTTCCAGAAACAACTGTACTAATTGCGGTCAAATCAGTTTCAACTTGAACTAATTTTAATTTAAATTCTGATTTTAATTTTTGTGAAATCTCAAGGTCATCACTATCTAAATGAAGACTTTTTTCAATTCTAATAATATCCCCTTCTAAATTAGCTTTTAACTCTCGCAGTCTATCGATTTGATCTTGATTATTTTTTCGATCAGTCTCAAGTTTAGCAACTAAAGTTTGATAATCAGATTCTTGTTCTTCTAACTTTTCTTCATTATCATCTTTTGCTTCTTGAAATCCGGTCCCAGAATTTCTTCTAATAAACCCTCCTCGCATTGCACCAGAAACTTCAGCAATATCTCCATCAAGAGTTACCATCTTATAATTTCCAATTCCTATTCTTCGAGCAGTATCGATATTATCTACAACGACAGTTCCCCCGAATACATAACTAAATACGGCCTTATATTTAGGATCAAACTTAACAAGTGCGATTGCAGAACCAACAACACCTTGAGTTTTCAAAATAGAAGAATCAACTGACCCACCCTTAATCTTGTTTAATGGAAGGAAAGTTGCTGCGCCTAATTTTTGATTTTTTAAGAATTTTATACATTCTGATGCAACTTTATCATCACTTACAACAATACTATTTAATCTATTTCCAGCTGCAACATCTAAAGCAGTAGCATATTTTTTTTCAACTACTCCTAATTCTGCAACAGTACCGAATACGCCCTCAAATTTACTTTTATTTTGGATAATGGACTTAACAGCCATATCTCCGCCAATCATTTCTTTTAAACTAGCTTGTCGCACTCTTGTTTTAGCTAATTCTTCTTGAATAGAACCTAATTTACCTCGAGCAGTAGATACTTGACCTGCATAAGAAGCATCGTTAGTCAAGCATTTTTGTAATTCAACTGTAGATGTTTTAAATTGTTTTTTTAATTCTTGTAACCTTTCAACTTCTTGCTTACTCTCTTTTGAAACTTGAGCAACTTTAGTTATTCTCTCATCAGCATTTGCAATTTGAATTTCAAGTCTATCTTTTTCTCTAATAAAATCTTGTTGTTTCCCTCGCATTTCAAAAATTTCTTTTTCAAGTGCTTCAACTTTAGCATCAATATCTGCAATTTGTTTTTCAACATCTGATGCATCATCTAATTTATTTTTTAATTTGAAATCTGCTATTTTTTGAACAATACTTGCTTGCAATCGTTTATTATCTTCCAACTCTTTTGTATAACTAACTATGTCATTTTGAGTCAAACTAAGTTTCGTGTTCGTTTCATTTAATGATTGCTCTAATTGATTTCTTTGAGATTTAATTCTATCTAATTCATTTTTGAACCCATCAATCCCTGCTGTAGAAGTCGCTAAATCAACTCGAAGCATTTCAACTTGTTTATGAATAATAATTTGACTTTGTTCGCCTTTTTCTTCAATCTCATGATTAATATCCGCAATTTTTTTCTTAAAATCAACAACTATTGTTTTAATTTCAGCGATCTCTTTTTGAATTGCGGTTATTTTTTCAACAAAAACTCCTGACTTAACATTAATTTCAGAAACACTTTTCTCTCTAGACTCGATCTCTATATGAACTAATGTTGCTTTTAAGGATCTGACTTTTTCAATTAATTCCTTATACAAAACTGCTTGATCTCTTTCTTTTTTAAGTTCTGACAAATAAACTTTTCTTTCTTGTAAAATAATTTCAGCATCATTAAGATTTTTTTCAATCTTATCTAATTCATTCATAGCCTTTTGCTTTTTATCTTCGTACACAGAAATTCCTGCGATTTCCTCAATAATTCCTCTTCTCTCAACTGGAGACATCTCAACTAATCTAACAATATCTCCTTGCAAAATAATATTATAACCATCAGGGAAAATTTGAGCCGCACCAAGTAATTCCAATATCTGCTCTCTAGTATGCTTTTCTTCATTAATTTTGTAAATAGATTGTCCATTCTCTCGAATAATTCTCGTAATTTTAACTTCAGCAACATCGACTGGAAACTCTTTTTTAGAATTATCAAAATATATAGAAACCTCTCCTTGCTTTGCAGGTTGTTTACTCTTACCACCATTATATATTAAATTAGAAGATTTTTCGGCTCTAAGCCCTTTTGCACTAGATTTACCTAAAACAAAACAAAGCGCATCAAGAACATTAGACTTACCACTCCCATTAGGACCTAGAATTACATTAAAGTTATCACCAAACAAAAATTCAGTTTTATTTGCGAAAGATTTGAAGCCTTTTGCCTCAAGTTTTAATATCTTAGTCATTTAACTTTACCTTTTATCAATGAAAAATTAAATTCAGCATTTATAAAGTTTCTCGGTACATTGAAGTCCACTAACCCTGAATATTTATAAACAACCAGATTAAATTTAATAATAACGGCATAGTACTAAATTACTGAAATGGTAAACGAACAAGCATTCCTAACAAATCTGATTGAGGAAGATGACGTTAGTTGGCAAGCTACACTTCATGAATTAGTTAATTCTGAGCAAATGGATCCTTGGGATGTAGATATCACAATCTTAACTGGTAAATTCTTGGATTTCATCAAACAAATGAAAGAAACTAATTTGAAAATATCAGGTAAAATAATATTAGCAGCGGCAATTCTTTTAAGATTAAAATCTGGACGATTTATCGACTTTGACTTAACTAATCTTGAAAATTTAATGAACTCATCGGAAGAATACGCTGAATTTGATGAAGCTGGAAATCCTATTTATAATAAAGCTAATCCAAACGACTTTAAAATATTTCCAAGAACACCCCAAGCAAGAAAAAGAAAAGTGTCCATCTACGATTTAATTGGTGCATTAGAGAAAATGCTTGAATCACAACAAAAAAAAGTAAATGCAATAATACCACTTAAACCTCTGCCACCAATGAATCTAAAACACGCAGACATAAACTTAGTCATCCAAGATGTTCAAAAAAGACTTTTCGCACACTGTGATGCAAACAATACAGATAAACTTAAGTTCTCTAATATAGTTCCATCTGACAGAAAAGAAGATGTTATAAGCACTTTTGTTCCTTTATTACATTTAACAAATCAAAGATTAACCGATTTAAATCAAGAAGTTGCTTTTAATGACTTCGACATTCATGTTCTAAAAAGAAATGTTTAAATTTAGTTAAAAATGAGTGCCTTCATTTTACAAATAAAGATAGGTTATCCGATATAACTATTTAAAATACATCGAGCACTAGTTAATATATAAAAAACATTTATAAACTCATTATTGAGCCAGTCGATATATGAAGATCTTAGTTACTGGCGGTGCAGGGTATATTGGAAGTATTGCGGTAAAATATCTAATACAAAAAAAACACGAAGTAATAGTAGTAGATAATCTCTCAAAAGGAAAAAAAGAATTACTTCCACCTAATATCAAATTTTATCAATTAGATTGCGCTAAAGAAGAAATAGAAACTTTGTTTAAAGACCACGAAGAAAAACCTTTTGATGCAGTGATTCATTTTGCAGGTTACAAAGCAGTTGAAGAATCAATGGAAAATGCGCCAAAATATTCTGATAATATTAAAGGAATTACAAACGTACTTAATTGTATGGTTAAATATAAAGTTAAAAAAATTGTTTTCTCGTCATCTGCTGCTGTGTATGGAGAACCGAAATATGTTCCAATCGATGAAAATCATCCAACAAATCCTGTTAGTTATTATGGATACACAAAACTTTGCGCAGAAAATATAATTGATTGGTACAGTAAAATACACCAAATTAAATTTGTTTGTTTAAGATACTTCAACGTCGCAGGAGACGAGTTAAACTATCAAGATCCTGAGGCTAAAAACGTATTCCCTATTCTTGCTGAAAACCTTACTGGAAAAAGAAAAGAATTTACAATTTACGGAAACAAATATAAAACTAACGACGGAACTTGTGTTAGAGATTACATAGACGTAAGGGATTTGATTGACGCACACGTACTTGCACTCAACTGGGAAAATGGAATATATAATCTAGGGAGTGGAAAAGGATATTCTGTAAATGAGTTAGTAAAAGGATTCGAACAATCTTCAAAAATGAAAATAAATTGTAAACTTGGAGCTAATAGAAAAGGAGATCCTGCAATTATAATCGCATCAACTACAAAAGCGAAGAAAATGGGCTGGTTACCAAAAAGAAAACTACAAGAAATGATAGATAGCAGTCTAAAAGCATATTTAAAATAAATTACTGTGTGAAATTAAAAACATAGTAATAACAATAATAAAACTAAATTGAGAATTATCTGATATTAAATTCTAAACAAAAAATTAATCTGACTTTTGTTGAATAACTAGCTCATATAATAATTCATAATTTATTTTAACGTCGTCGTACATATCACTATTCCTTAATGTAGATAAACTCTTACGAAGTTCCTCTAAACTCATACTCTGTTTGGGAAATCTGACTCCTTTAAACCTATCGATAAATTCTAAATTAGGAACCACACCTAATTGTTTAGATATATTTTTATAAGAATCTTTTTTTCCGTGATAAGCTAATGATTTTTCAGCAACTGAAGTAAATTCATCAGTCCACTTGGGTAAAACGTAATTACCACTACTCAAATTTATATCATATTGTGAATTAGGAACAATGCCTAATTTTCTAACAAAAGCTTGTCCGCCAGAGTCGTAAATTCTTTTTACCGCAGTATAAGTATTTTCTAAATCAAAAAGTGTTTCAGTTGGATGTCCAACAATAAAATCAGTCTTTACATTTATTCCAAGAGGAACTGCATTTTTAACAACTTGTAATGCATTTTCAGGATCATCCACAGGTCTTTTAATAATATCAGTTAAAACTCGTTTGGATCCTGACTGAACACCTAATGTGATAAAAGATAATCCTACTTCTGCTAATGCAGGAATTGTTTCTGAAAACCAATTTTGTAACGCAAAAAATTTCGGGGTTCCATAACCTCCAAATGTAATGTATTGAGAAATTCCGCTAGTCTTCAACTCTGTTGCAAATTCTTGCCACCACTCTTGTTTGTCGAATGCAATATTATCTGAAAAATTAAAAAAAGTAATTCCAAAATTACTATAAAGATGCACCATTTCATCAACCGCTCGTTGTGGAGACATTTTTCTAACTCCCTTCTTTGCAAGTTGAGGTTCACTACAAAAACCACAATTATAATAACATCCTCGTCGTGTTTCAAAATGGGAAAACTGTAAAGCTCGAATTGCAATAATTTTTCCAACTAAATCTGAAGATGATTCTTTAACTTTTGATTCAGCTATTTTTCGAGCAAAACTTGGCTTCAAATCAATAATTGGGCTTTCATCTAAATTAGAAAGAGTTTGAAAATTTCCTTTATTCAAAAGTCCATTAGAACTGTATGTCCATAATCCATCAATTGTATGCCAATCTGCAGGATTTGTATCTAAAATTTGTCCAAATAATAATTCACCATCTCCCTCCACTAATACCAGAGGATTTTTTCCTTTAAATAACTCTAAATATTGTTCAGGAGTTGTCGTAGCCCCAGCGCCACCTAAAACTAAAGGGTATTTAGAAAAAGTTTCAGTTTTAGCTAATTGCTCTAATAAACCTTTTGCAGTAGAAAAAGAACTTATTCCAACTAGACCTTTATTATTTAAAACCTCTTCAGTTTTTGCGCATATTTGTTCGGAATTACAACCAAAATGATTTCCCTGAAAAACCTCAACATCAAAACCATTTTCTTTAGCAATAGTTGCTAATTTATATGGACCAATTCCTTCTTCAAAATCAATATGTTCAGGTAATTTTGAATCAGTCAAATTCCAAATTGCAATTTTTGATCTTTCCATCTATCTCACAACCTTGTCTTTTGGATGATGAGAAAGAACTAAATAAATACCACAAGCAGTACAATCTGCAGTCAGTCCTGCAGAAACCCTAAAATGATCCTCTCGTCTAACATTATTATATGCTTCTTCTACTTTTCCATTAAAATCACGTAATTTGCTTAGCATAATCATATCTTGAATTTTTTTAATCGATGGAAAACCTAATACGAATTCCTCATTATGTTTTACACTTGTAAGTTTTTTTGAATGTTGTAAATCTAAGCTATAATATTCGAACACGTTTTTTGCTTCGGGATAATCTGGAACTATTCTATCATGATACCCGCTTAAATCATAGGCCAAACGTTTCATTTTAATTAATTCTCTAACATCACTCGGAGTAGTATTTTTCATTACATCAACTGCTTTTTTTAAAATTTCATCAGGAGTTGATTGATAATTAGGATCATAAAGCATTTGTGCAGTAACAATTGGAATCAACATTTCAATTATTCCTTGATTCACTCGTCCTCCAGAGCGATTTTTTTTACAATCAGCTTGTGCACGATATGCTAAATCATAAATTAGTTCAGGTTGTATTCTTGACTCAGAAATTCTTTTTGCAAGATCCTCAAATGCATCCCCGATATTTATTGCGCCTGCAATAAAATATTCCAGTTTTTGATATCGATTTAAATCAGTTTCTCGAGTAGTACATCCAACTTTATCTGATAATGGTTCTAAAGCACACGCAAGAGAAATAAATCGTCTTGTTTCTCGAGGATTTCTTTGACCATTCCATCCTGTCCAAATAGAATTGTAAATTATATCGTGAGAATCTTTGATAGAATTAGCATCTGCTTCACTTAAAACTTCTTTTTCTCCAAAAATACCATTGGTATAGAGATCTTCAATCAAATATTTTTGATCTAAATTTTTCATTAAAAATATTGCTTTAGCTTCATCCTCATTTAATTTTCTTTTTTCACCAAATTTATTATTAACTCGAGTAGTTATTGAATCATAAAAATCAACAAGAGAAATTATTCTTGAAAAAAAATCTCTCATTAACAAAGTTCTTTTTGAAAAAGGTATTGTGCTTTCAGGTAAATGGTCTGGATATCCTCCTTCTTGATGTTGATGATGTCTTCCACCTACTTCGCTAGAAAAATCAAAGCAACCTCTTAATATTTGATGTGTATAATAAGGGTGCTTTTTTATTTCCGCCCAGTCTTCTGCACTTAATCCATCAGTTTTATTCAAAATATTTGCTGAAATCTTTAATTTTCCTACATCATGTGTTAATCCAGGATAAAATAGTGCGTTTGGATCAATATGCATATGTCGAGCAATTTTAGAACAAAGAAGACCAACACGAATAGAATGATCATAAGTTGGCTTATGGTGTATTTTCAATGGATTAACTAAGCCGATAAGACGTTCCTTATTCGTAGATTCAATACCTAAAGCAACAAACTCACTTTCAAGCATATCTTCTAAAGTAGTCATACGTTAAAGGCAATATTCCAGTATTTATAAATATTTCTTATTTTTACCACTATTTAGTTACACTTAAAAGTACTTCTTAAAAATGTATTATATTAGGCATAAGAAAAAAATAAAAAAAGTCATTGAAATATTAAATTTCTCACCTTTACTTGGTATTCAACTTAATTTCAATCAATTCTCTAGATAATGAAGACAATTTAACCAGTCCTTTTTCAGTAACCAAATAATCATCTTCTATCCGTATCCCATACTTCTTAAAATACCTAGCTGGCTCAACGGCAATTACCATATTAGATTGAAATTTATCTTTATTAAAAAATGGCTTTTCATGAACATCCAAACCAATGCCGTGACCTAAAGAATGAACCATTTCAAAACTCGTTTTTATTTTATCAGTTCCGCATTTAATACAATTTTCAACAATATTTAATTCACTTAAAATTAAATTATAATCGTGCTTTTCTTTTACGCTAGCCTTTCCTAAATAAATAGTTCTCGTCAAATCAGAACAATATCTATTATATTTAACGCCAAAATCAATAATACAAAAGCCCTTCTTAAGCTTATCAGTTGAATTTGGAAAATAATGAGGATTACTAGAATGTGCCCCGCTTGCAACAATTGGCTTAAATGATACATCAACGTTTTCTCGCATACATTCAGCATATAAAAAATCAACAACATCCTTTTCTTTTTTGAATTTGGTAAAAGAAGAAATACATTTAGACAAAATATTTTCAGTTATTCTCACCGCAGTTTTTATGGTTTTAATTTCATCCAGTGATTTAACGCTTCGTAACTTCAAAACTTCATCACCGATGTCAACAACCTTAATTTTCTTCAAAATTTTCTTAAACTCTTTCTTAAAAAAAATCAAAGCTTTTGCAGATAATTCAGAATAACTCAATCCTATTTTTTTAGGATTTATTTTCTTTATATCTAAAAATAGCTCTTTAAAATCAAGAGACTTAACCACAACTCCTTTTAATACTGGTTTTTTTTCTAAAGAAGACACATAAAGTATTTTTTTACGTTTTGATAAAATTAAAATTGCGTAATCGCTTGATACTCCTGTGAAATACTCAATTGATTTTTCAGCCACTTTGTCAGACTTAAAAAATAAAGAGAATTCTGAAACTTTACAAAAATTATTCATTTTAACTACATAATCATCCATTACGCCCTCTTAAGCAATATATTTAGGTTTCAGCAATTAAAGCCAAAAACAACAATAAACACATCTAAATAGCAGAAAGAATATAAACTGTTTTTATATACTTTATGATATGCCAAATAAAAAAGAAGAAAAGACGAATGCAATCAAACTAAAAAATGACCTTACAATAGTTACAAAGAAAAAGGAAGGCGCTAGTATAACACTGTTAATTACCTTTAAAGTAGGATCAATAAACGAAAAAGATGGCGAAAAGGGCATTTCACACCTAATAGAACATTTATTATTCGAAGGAACGAAAAAACGTAAAAATGCAAAAATAATAACTAGTGAAATAGAAAATTTAGGTGGTGAATTTAATGCTGCAACATCTAATGAAACAACTTCTTTCTACATAAAAATACTAAATAAACACTACAAAATCGCGCTAGATATTTTAGCTGACATTGTAATGAATTCTACTTTTGATAAATTCGAAAAAGAAAAGAAAATAGTCCTTGAAGAAATGAAGATGTTGATGGACAATCCAAGATATTATCAATGGATTTTTTTTGAGAAAAACATGTTTGAAAATACAATATACAGTAAGCCTGTATACGGCAACATTAGTGATTTACAAAACGTGACTAAAAAAACACTTCTTAATTATTATAAAAAACATTATGTCCCAAACAACGCGATAATTTCAATCGCAGGTAATTTTAATGATGAAATTATTTCAGAAGTTGAAAAAAAGTTCTCAGCATGGAAAGGAAAATTCACAAATATAAGTCCTAATTTACCTAAAAATAAAAAAAGATATAGTAAAGAAACAAAAAAAATACAGCAAACATATCTTACGATTGGATTCATTACAGAAAGCATTACTCACGAAGATTCTGCTGTTTTAGAAATTATAGAAGCAATACTAGGTAAACCTCAATCTGGCATAATTGTCGATGAAGTTAGAAATAAAAGCGGATTGGCATACGACATCTCAATAATGTATGAAAATTTCTTGAAATTCAGTTTTTTTGCAGTAAATATGGGAATAAAACCCTCTAAAAAAGAATTGGCTCTACGAATTGTAAAAGATGAATTTGAAAAAATGAAAAACGGAGCTTTTTCAGAAAAAGAAATTATCAATGCTAAACAATATATCGAAGGAAAATTATTATTAGAAAGCGAAGACACTAGACATCTAGCTGAAAGAATTGCATTCTGGCAACTCATACAAGGAAAAGAATATAGTGATGAATACTTAGAAAAAATAAAAAAAGTTACAAAACAAGATATTGTTCGAGTTGCAAAAAAATATTTCATAGATAATATGACAATAAGTGAAATTTGTCCCGACAAAGAAATCAAAGAATGAAAACCTGTTTAACGCTAAATCGCACAATTACATTTCATAAAAGTTATAAACATATTAACAAAAATATATAATCAATTAAGATTTACTAAAAAACATAGGAATTTAGAAAAATGACAAAAATAGAAAAAAAGCAACTAGAACCTATAATTAAAATTCAAGATGCATGGAAAACTTATGACTTGGGAAAAGTGCAAGTGCATGCCTTAAGAGGATTAAGCTTAGACATATATCCTGGAGAATTTGTCGCAATACAAGGACCTTCTGGAAGCGGAAAAAGTACTGCTATGAATTTAATTGGATGTTTAGATATACCCACAAAAGGAAAAATTTTCTTAGACGGAAAAGATATCTCAACACTACACGAAAGCGATTTAGCCCAAATACGTGGGAGAAAAATAGGATTCATTTTCCAAAAATTTAATCTGATACCAACTCTAACAGCTTTAGATAATATTAAATTACCTATGGCGTTTCAAAATATTCCTGAAGCTGAAAGAACTAAAAAAGCAAAAGAGTTATTAAAACTTGTAGATTTAGGGGATAGAGCTGATCACAGACCAGGAGAACTTTCTGGCGGACAACAACAAAGAGTTGCGATTGCAAGAGCTCTAGCACTAGATCCGCCATTAATATTAGCAGATGAACCAACTGGAAACTTAGATTCTACAATGGGTGCTAATGTTATGGATTTCTTAAAAAAACTTCATCGTGAACAAGGAAAAACTATCGTTATGGTAACTCACGACGACAAATTAGCACAAATGGCAGATCGAGTAGAATACTTAAAAGATGGAAAAAAGGTAAAATCACTAAATAATGGCAATAGTATTTAATTAAAAATTCAAATTATATAGAAAATTATTTCTTTAAAGTTAAAGGTCCCTAAATCAAAAACTAAACCTATATTTCAAATTATAGAAATTACTTATTCCAACCAGCCTTTAACTGGGTTTTTTGCACCACAAGCTTGGCATCTTAGAAATCTAGCAGTTCCTTCTTTTTCAATGGAAGTCTCAGGCTTACCACATTCGGGGCAAATTACAAAATTATCTGCGAACTTTTTAATTTTATCATTAATTAACGAAGAAGGTAATTTTCTTCCAAAAATAACTCTATTTGGTTCCATTAAACCCGGTGTTGCTAATTCTCTTAAAACAAATTTCCAAACAGTTCTTTGCTCTCTTAAAAGAGCTTCACAGATTTGAGAAAAATTAGATATGATAGTTTTATTACCTTCTAAATGTCCCCGTACTTTCGGGATTTCAAATCGCTCTCTATTTTTAGAACTTTCAGGTAAATTTTCTCTTGCACGCTTAAGCATATCTAAATATTCCATAATCCTGATAATTGACAGCCGTTTATAAATGTTACACTGAAACATATACTTAAAAACATAAAATATAAAAAGAAAAATGATAATAAATAAGTATGGCCCAAAGTAAAGGAGTAACCGTTTTAAGAACATTTTTCATTGTACTTGTCCTTGCAGTACTTTTTTCATCCCCTATCATTCCTCATAAAACTTTAGTTACAGTTGCAGCTCCTGGCAATACTGATAACGCAGTAATTATTACACAAAATACCCTTGAAAAAACAGAATTTAATTCAATCACCAGTAGCATAATTTTAGGTTTTGAAAAACAAGACATAGACTTACTAATATCTACGACGATTTACTCCGCTTTAATTATAGTAATAACTCTATTTATAGCAAGAGGAATTATTAGAGAACGAAAAGAAAAAAACTCAGATGATTTGCTCTGATATAATCTAACTTTATTTTATTTTTTACAAATTACTACATAATAATAATATAATAAGGACATTACAATAAAATGAGGATAGTATTATAATAATAATTAGAAAAAACTAGATAATCCTTCTTGTTTCTCAGTTTCCTTTCCGAAAATACTATCAATATATTCTTCGTTTAATTCCAAAACCTCTTTCAAATAGTCAGGTAATTTATACTTATCAGCTAATTCCTTAGAATATCCAACGTACTTTTTAATAGAACCTTCAGTAACAGTGAAAATAATATTGGCTTTCCCACAAGTATTACATCTGCCTGATAGAGGGGGTCTTCGATATTTAGCTCCACAAGCAGTACACCTAAATTCTTGCTGTGAAAATTTTCTTAAATTACCCATAGTATCTTTAATGAAATGCTTCTCAATTACAATTTTAGCAACATCACTTGCATCTACGGCTCTTATCTTTTCAGCTAATTTCATTTGACCATCCAATTTTTCTTTCATAGAAGGTAAAAGCTTATATGCAGAACACTTAACACCAGAATTAAAGTCATCAGTCTCATGAGTAAATTTATATCCCTCATATTGTCCAACAGTTCCTAATACGTTTTTTACTAATTCTACTTTTACATCCCAAGGCTTCTTTCCGGTCATAGCAGCATCATAAAAATCGAGTCCGTATTTAGAAACTCTATCCATATTAAATACCATGTCATCAACTTCAGATGGATTCAAAATAGATGTTAATACTAGTGGTGCATCCATAGTAGCACCTAATTTTGTGTTAAGATATTTAGTTGAAAAATTCAAAAATGCATCCAACAGTAAAAATATACCACCTTCATCACCATCGCAGTCTCTTCGAATAGCTGCATGCATTAATGGATGGGCAAATAACCCTTGAGTTTTGGAAAATCCAATAATTCTTCCAAGAGAACCGGCGGATGTGTGAGGAGCAAGAACAATTACATAATGACCAGCTAAATCAGCAGGTGTTTTTAATTTATAATAAGACTCCATATCATATAAATAATTTAATTCATCATCAATAAAATTTGCAACTCTAAAAAATACATCATCACATGCCTCATTAGGAGATTCTTTTGACGCCGGTAAAATAACATCCTGAGGAACCATCTCCAAAACTTGATCATCATTAGTCAACGGATTTCCTAACATATCATGAGTATAACCTAATTCTCTTAAACGCTCAACTGACGTTCCAACTTCTTTAGGTTTAAAATGCGTAATTGGAACTTCTGATGCATCATATCTAATAGTTCCATCTTTGTTTACAAACACATCGTGTTTTGCACGAAGTATTCCCTTCATTATATGTTCAGGAGAATGATTCTCACTAACAGTACCTAAAACTCCTTTAATTAAATCAGGATAAACTTTAGTTTTCATTCGAGATAAGCACCAATTAAATTCACTTTTAAAATCGTACTTCATTTGCTTACAAGGTTTAAGCCACTTTTTTTCAGCATCATCTTTAGCGGCAACTGTTGAAGCGTCCAAAGTCATTTTATTTTTTTTATCCCAATATTTCAAAACACATTTCTCACCAGTTTTATAATTTATAGGAAATATGCTCTCTTGACTATTTTTTTCATCCCACCAATATTCAAAATCTGCAGTAATAAAACCATCTCCCTCTAGAGCGGATTGAAATGTTCTCAGTCGTCCACCTTCTTCACCGAGTGGAAATAATACATGTGGAGGAGGCTGCATCTTTCTCATTTTTGCTTTTTCAGGTCGACCCATCCTAGCACCAATAAAAGTACCTGCCTTATCTCGAAGTTTAATTTTTGAAAATTTATTTATCGCAACTAAAACAGAATGTCCATCTAATGGCTTTAATCTACCGCTTAAAACCAACTCTCTTTCTTTATCTTTTATGCCAAAACAATATTGTAACAAATCAGAATAATTATGCCTATCCTTATCTGTATCATTTAAAGAAAATATTTTAATTAATGCTCTAGAGATGTTTTCTTCAATAACCACTAAATCTTTAACGTAAAAATGAGGAATTCCTATTATCTCCAAGGTCCTTTTTATTTTTTTCTCAGATTCATTTTCAACATCACACTTAAGAACAATCTTACCATTATCAATTTTTACATTTTGTAAATAATCAAGAAAATCCACAAAGTCATCGAAACTTATTTGAGTCCAAAAATAAGTATATTTTGGGTGTAATGATAAATTAGGGAAAAAATCACTCAGTGCTATCGCAATATTTGAGGAAGGTTTATTTCGCAAAGGAGAAGTAATAAATAAATTCAAAATATTGTAATCTATCTTAATTACTTCAGATATTTTAATTAATTTCTCTTCAAAAGAAATACTTTCAGTAAAATGTGTGCTAATTTCTTTTTCTAGCTCCTGACTCCACCATTCCTCACAATATCCTGGAGGACACAATAAATGCGCACGATCAAAAAAATCACCATAATTAATTAAAAGATCGCCTAAATACAAAATTTGTTTTACATTATTTGTAAGTGCATCTCCTTGTTTATCATTTTCAACTTCTACTACTGATCCATCATTTAATAATACTACTGGGCCTGAAATAGAATCACAAACTGTAAATGCTGCTGCTTTTCCAGGACGCTCAACTTTCAGTTGTGTTGCAGTCGTAATAAAATTATCTAAAACTGAAAGTGTTGCCGGGGAAACTGACTGTGCGGAATACCCTGATGTTCTAGAACGACCATATCTTAATCTAAACCCCCCGCTTCTCGAAGGATGAGCTAAAACAGGTCGACCTGCAATTAAATCAGAAATATAAGTATAAACCATATCAACAGTCGGTCTTTTTTTACCTAAGACCTCTATTATATCTTCAGGTAAAGATATTTGATCCTCAGATTTTTTAACTTCTTCTTTTTTAGATCTTGCTTTTGCAAGGTGTTGAATTTCTAAAAATTCTTCCATAAACTTCCAATGATCTAAATTAAAATCCTTCCCCCATTTCGATAAATTTTTCCAAAGTTTTGGTGCTTTTAGTGGAAGACAAGAACTATGTACAAGACAAAATCCTGACCTTATAAAGTTTGTAGGTATACGAGGAAGATCTTTAAAATTAGAAACCTCTATTCTCTCAGAAGCAATTCCTGCGATTTCCACTGGAAGATGTTTAACTAAAAATAAAGACTCCTCTTTCGATGGAACATATTGCAAATTTGTAATTCTATCATGGTAATCCATTATTTCTCTATAGCAACGTTCACATTCTTTTTCTGTTGCATCATAAACATCATATCCCAACATTTTTCTCACATAATCAGCAATTATTACGCATACGGAAGCACTAGTTCCACCAGCGTTTCTTATAGGGCCTGCAAAATTAATACAAAAATAGTCTTTTCCATCCGCTCTTTTTTTAATTTCTAAATCTGTAAATCCTTCAAGTGGAGAAGAAACTACTCCTACAGTAACATATGCAAAACCCATCCTTATCCCTACTTCAATTGCTTCTTTTTTAGTCTTAAATTTACAATGTTTTTCTTCAGCAACTTCAAGTGCTATTTTTAATGCAACTCTCCAATCAAGAGCACCATATTCTTTCTCAAATTCCAAAATTCTTGGGACAATTTGAGTGTTCACTATTTGTGGTGCAACAACAGAAATAAGGCCCACTACTCTTTCGGCTAAATTTTGCGCTAATTTAATATCGACATCTAAAGATGGATCTTTACCTTTGCTTCGAGCGACTTTTGCAATATTATAAGCTATATCTACTTTACTTATAGTATCCTCAAAATATTTTTTTATTTTATCGCTTGCTTCCATAGTAATCCTTTTCAATGTTTTTAATTAATTTAGTTTTATTTATTTTATTATACTTAGTTTTTTTAAATAACATCATTCATCTTTGCAATTTTTAATATTAAATTAAATATATATTAATATTAATATTAATGAGTTACAGCAATTCCATTATTTTCTTTCTTAATTTGTTCTTCTTGTTTTGAAAAATCAACTATATTAACATCTCTCGTCTTCATATTAATTATTATAGCTCTACAATTATCAGGCACTAATCCAAAACGTTTTTGATATTCGGTTTGTTTTATCCAACCAGATGCATTAATCATAGTAACTCCTCTGTAATTTTGAACAACGACTTTATGTACATGCCCTGTTACAAAAAAATCCGGTACTTTTTCAATGACCAAAGAATCTTTCATAATATCAGGAATAAATTGAGTTGAACCATGAGAAGGCGCAAAGTGTCTTCTTTGAAGATAAAATTTCATTATTAATTCCATTCTAGAAAGTCCGCCATTTTCTCTTATTTCTGGAACTTTATCTCCATAATAAGGCATACTAAATCCATGGTACATTAAAACATTAAAACCTTCAAAAGTATCGGTCTTTTCAATATTAACAATTGCGGGGGAACTAACTAATGTCACATTAGGCAATTCGGTTAGTGCCTTACAAAATTTTTCGCTAAGAGGGGGTTGAGGTTCTGCAATTCTAACAGGATCGTGATTCCCTGGACAAATAATTATCTTAATATCTTTAGATAATCTTGAAAGATATTCAGCTATTTTATTTATTTGATCCTTTACACTCAACATAGTTAGTTCTTTATCTTGACCTGGATAAGCCCCGACTCCATCAATCAAGTCCCCAGATATGAAAATATATTTTATTGTTTTATTTTTTTGAACAAAACTTAAAAAATTTTCA
This sequence comes from uncultured Methanosarcinales archaeon, assembly GCA_964557345.1. Taxonomy (GTDB): domain Archaea; phylum Nanobdellota; class Nanobdellia; order Woesearchaeales; family DATGWN01; genus CAZKZU01. Next base: position 25,744 of record CAZKZU010000002.1, on the reverse strand, counting down.
AATTCATCTTTGAAAAAGTACGATGAGCCGACATGAATATCACTTATAAACAAAATATCTCCTTCGTAGGGTGATTTTTTAATAATTTTATCAAGAGGTATATCTGGCAAATAAATTTTCTGTCCGAATATAATATTATCCCCAGACATACCAGTTATAGCTATTGTCTCGTCTAAAACTAAATTTTTAGCCATATCAAATAAATCTTTTTTATCTTTACTGATTAAAACTTTGACGAGTCCTGTCTTGTCTTCTAATGTAATAATGTAATGACCATTTTTACTAACTTCAATATTAAAAATCATACCAATAATTGAAACTTCTTCATTTTTAATATCAGTAACTCTTTTTATAGAAGTTAAATTCGGTATATCTCTGCTCTTTAACATATTCGACAAAACTTTAAATCTATTATTGTAATAAATAACGAAGTCATTTATTTCTCTTTTTTTCATATGTTCTTGATATGATTGTAAAACAACTACATTGGAAGGTATTGTTTCTTTTGTTCTTAAAGAATATTTATCAATAATACCTTCCATATCATCAATAGTTTTTACCTTGGCTAATTCTTCTAATATATCGGGTGTTGGAAGAACATTATATCTCATCAAAATTTTTACAGCTTCCTCTCTAGAAATTACTTCTGACATTAGTTAATCACCAAATATTTTATAACTATATTATTACTTATATTCTGTTAATTTTATTATATCCTTATTCTAAATTATCTTTTAACATTTTTAATAAATTCTTTTTAGTTTGTTCTGGAATTGCAAGAGAAATTTCTCTAGTCCTACCATATCTTCCTTTAGACATAACTTTAGCATTAATTATTCCAAGCATGTCAAATTCTGCTAAAATATCTGAAACTCTTCTTTGAGTAAGAGGTCTTAGTCCAATCTTATCACAAATATTTTTGTATTCTGAATATATTTCTCCAGTTAAAATATCTTTCATCCCATCTTTATTAGATAATAATATTGCATAAATTACAGTTTGAAATTGTTTTGGTTGAGATGCCACAACATCAAAAACTTTATCTCTTTCAATCTTATTTTCTGCTTCATCCACATATTTTAATAATAATATAGGTGAACTATCTCTTTCAGACAATTCTCCAGAAACTCGAAGTAATTCAAGCGCTCTTCTTGCATCTCCATGTTCTCTAGCGGCTAATGCTGCGCATTTTTCAATAACACCATCTTCAATAATTCCGTCAGCAAAAGCTTCTTTTGATCTTTCTTTTAATATTTGTTGAATTTGAACTGCATTATATGGTGGAAACATTAATTCTTCTTCACTTAGACTAGATTTTACTCTCGGATCTAAATGTTCAGTAAACATTAAATCGTTTGAAATTCCTATTAATGATATTTGAGCATTAACTAATTCAGAATTAATTCTTGTTAAATTATAAATAATTTCATCACCAGTTTTTTTAACAAGCTGATCAATCTCATCTAAAATAAATATAACAACTTGTTTTTTATTATCAAGTGCTTGCGTAAAAATTTTATATACTTCATCAGTTGGAAGTCCAGTTGGTGGTATATCTTTACCAAATTCTCTTGCTAATTGTGCAATAAGTCGATACTCAGTATCAGCTATTCTTTTAAGCTTACAATTAACATAAACTATTTTTACATCAAAATCAGTTTTACCACTATTTTTATTATTAGTACCCGCATAAATAAGCTTCTGAGAAAAATATTGCGCTGTAAGAGTCTTTCCAGTACCAGTTTTACCATAAATAAACAAATTAGATGGTCTATCCCCTTTAAGAGCAGGTGCTAAAATTTTAGCCATCTGTTTAATTTCTTTCTCTCTATGTAATATTGAGTCAGGAATATAGTTAGATTGGAGAATTTTTTTATTCTTAAATAAAGGAGTACTTTCAATATACTTTTCAAAAAAATCGTCTACTTCATCAGTCATTTTCTATCCTCAAAATAAAATATATATGTATAAATTTAATATAATCTATACTTTCCCCTTAATTTCCATACGAAGCAAAGGTCCTTTTTAAAGTTAATCATCTTATATTATAAATTCCCGAATATATAAAATTCAATTATATATATTGAACATAATACGCCACCCCATCATTTCCACTGGAAACATGAATAATAAAAAAACAAAAAACAAAAAATAGCTTTATTACCTTCATTTTTTTCTTAATAAACTTTAACTTTTTGATTTCACACTTTTTTGATTAATCTTCATATTATTATCTATATAGAAAGTAATTATATATAATATATATATTATACAATATAATAATAATAATAAAATAAATTAGAACTATTACTATTATAATAAAAATATTATTTTTAAATAAAAAAACAAACAAATGACTATTATATTATAAAAAAAATTTTAAAATAATTAAATTGTATAAGAGAACTTAAATAATTTTTTAATAATTATTCAAAACTTTTACAAACGATTTTTAACAATAATTTTTGTTTTTTGTATTTTTAATTTTTTAATTATCTTCCAGTGGAAATGAGGGGGTGACCCTATATATAAGTACTAAATTCATATTATTATATACAATGTATAATATAGTTATCATATCATTCTTATTAATAGTTTATTGTAATTATAATTGTAAAAGCGTATATTTTACGAGTAAATCAGAGTATATTTTTAAAAGTGTATTTACTTAACAATAGTTACAAACCAGAACCTTTAAAAAGGATAATCAATTACCTTATGAAATATTAATTATTAAAATATAAATTGAGACACAAAAATGGTAATAGCAAAAGACTTTATGGAAAAGGTTAAATCATTCGGCCTTAACAGTTACGAAGCAAAACTATGGGTTGCTTTACTTTCTAGAGGAAGTTCTACCGCAGGAGAACTATCTGACATTGCAAACGTTCCTAGATCAAGAACTTATGATGTACTTGAAAGCTTGGAAAAGAAAGGATTTATTATTATGAAATTAGGTAAACCAATCAAATATTTAGCGGTTGAACCTTCTGAAGTTGTTAAAAGAGTACAGTTAAACATCAAAAAGGATGCAGACTTGCAAATCAAATCAATGGAAGAAATTAATTCATCTGATTTACTTAACGAATTAACATTATTACACAAAAATGGAATTGAATCTGTAAATCCATCTGAACACGCAGGTAGTTTTAGAGGAAGAGACAGTACTTACGATCATTTAGAAACAATGTTCAAATCAGCAGAAAAATCAATTACAATTGTAACTACTGAAAAAGGCTTTATTAGAAAAATATCTTACTTCGGTAAGACTTTAGAAAAAGCTGCTAAAAGAGGAGTTAAAATTAAAATTGCTGCAAAAATTCAAGACAAATCTGTATTAGACTCAGTAAAAGACTTTGCTGAAATAAGAAATACTGATTTAAGATCAAGATTTGTTATCGTTGATGGTGAAGAAATATTATTTATGATTGTTGATGATGAAGATGTACATCCAAGCTACGATGTTGGTGTATGGGTAAATACTCCATTCTTTGCGAATGCATTAGAACAATTATTTGAATTATCTTGGAAATCAATGAAGATAGTTCATTAAATAATTTTTATTAGTTTAATTATTTTTTTATTTATACGTTCTTAATTTTTGAAATATAATTGTTACGTTAATTTTATATCTTTGTATTTGAATTAAAATTATTAAATATGATAATATTACGTCTATTTAAGAATCTTAAACACACCAGGTTTAATCTCGAATATATCGCCATCATTTATTAACTTATTAAAAATATTATCAAAGTCATCTCCTAAGAAATTACCAAGCAAATCATTTTTACTTACACCACTACCTTTATCATTTTCATTAATATATCTAATTATTTTCTCAGCATCATTTTCTTTCTTTTCAAATACAGTCCCATCACTATCAGATCTATCATTATCAATTTTAATTTGAAGTTTCTGCTCTTCTTGCTTTATTTTTCCTTCTCTATATAATTTTTTTATAAGATATATTTCTTCAAGACGGAAATCGTGCCAAGTTCTTTCAATTTTCTTACACAATTCAGGCATAACATAAATTTCCTCATTAAATTGTCGCACCTTTCCTATAATCATAACATAATCACCAATATTTACTTTACCAAACGGAGGGAAATCGCCAAAAGATCGAATAGTAATAATTCCTGTAGTATCATCAATTACAACAATATCTCCTTTCTTCTCAAGAATGGTTCCAATCAAATTAACTCTAGAAACTTTTAATCCAAACGGTGTTTTAACAAAATTAGGTTCCCATCCCCCAACTTTAACAAATTCCCCTGCAATAACATCTCCAATAGAAACAACATATGCAACTTGCCTTTTCTTACGTTCCTCAGTTGGTTGTAAAGTTTCTTGTTCAGCCATATTTAACTCAAAATGATTAAGGTTTATATTAGTTATTATTGTTTGAGTGCATCTATAATGATAAAAAAGTATGCTGTTTTATTATGAGCCAATATCACGTGTTCATGAAAAGAGCAGCGACGAACGCATAGTGAGGAGTGTTCGCGACTATTGACAGGCGAATGCCGACAAAAAGAAGATTGGCGAATTAACAGCATACTTTTGAAAACAAACTCTTACTAATACATTCTATTAGTTATACTATTATTATTAACTATTTATTTTGTCTAAAGTATACTACCGAGTTCGCATTATTAGAAATAGATGCGATTACTATAACGAAATGAGGAACAGCTCATTTCTATAGTTATTAGCTCAGAGGTAATTATACTCACGAAAGGAGGCAGTATACTTTAGGATTTTAATTATTAATTAACTCTATCCATTATAATCTGTTCTTGAGATATGATCATTGTCTGGCATAAATGTATCCCCATTTCTATTCAATTTCTCTAATATGTCTTCTAATTCATCAAGCTTTAAACCTTTAGTTTCAGCATAAGCTTTAATTTCGTTAAGAGGGATTTTCTTTCCAAATTTCTCTTCTAAATCTCTAATCAATTCTCTTACAACAATAACTTTACTTCTCTGACTTGTTGTAACTCCTGTAGCAATACTGTCAATATCAAATTGCCCTGTCTCTTTATCCATTCCAACTTGACTTAAACAAAAATGTAACAAACTAATTGCTCTTTGCGCATCTCTTTTTGTTGCTTTATCCGCTAATCTAGATTTCGCAGATGCCTCAGTAAGTCTAATTAAAGCTTCAAGCTGTCGTGCGGAAATAGGAATTGCTCGGTTACCAGAATCATTATTTGCATTTCTCATAGATACGTAATAAGTTTTAATTTCCATCAACGCGGTTTCAGTAATTACAGGATGAATTTGTTGTCTAGCATAAATAATATATTTTCGAATAGTATCTGTATCAATATCAGGTTTAACAGTTTCTTTATCTTTATGCATGTTAAGAATAAATTTAGCCATAATTTCATCTTTTTCTACATTAGGCTCGTCTCTAAATGGAAAAATAAGATCAAATCTGTTAATTAAAGCCGGAGGAAGATTAATTTGTTTAGCAAGTGATTCAAACGGATCAAATCGGCCTAATTTTGGGTTTGCTGCTGCAAGTACAGTAGTCTCACACCGTAGAGTTGCTTGAATATTTGCTTTACTAATAGTTACGCTTTGCTGTTCTAGGGCTTCGTGCATGGCTGATGTATCATCTTCAGACATCTTATCCAATTCATCAATCATACAAACACCTTTGTTTGCTAAGACCAAAGCTCCTGCTTCTAGTGCCCATCCTCCAATAAATTCATTTTTTACAACTGCTGCAGTAAGACCTGCTCCAGATGCACCTTTACCAGAAACATATCTTCCTTTTGGAGCAATAACTGCCGCTCTCTTTAGAAGTTGAGATTTACCTGAACCTGGGTCTCCAATTAATAGAATGTGAATATCTCCTCTATTTTTTACTCCGTCCCCTCTTCGTTTTTGAACACCTCCTAAAAATAAAAGCATAATTGCTTCTTTAACTCTATCATGTCCATAAATTCCTGGAGCAAGAGATGAAATTAATTTATCATAGATTTTTGGATCTTCTGATAACTGAATTATTTTTTTCTCATCTTCTTTAGAAATTACAATACTACTATAATCCTCTTCGAGTGGCTGAATATAATTGGTCATCAAAATTAAATCATATTTAATTAATTTTTGAGTGCCATTTTTTGCTTCCATAGCAATTTCTTTCAATATTCCATATGCACGAACATTACTTCCAGGATTAGTTCTTTTCTCACTCATTGGACTAACTAAATCCTCTTTCAAAAAAACATTAAGTCTTTTTGGCTGTTCTCCACCATCCAAGCTCTCAGTGGTTTCTTCTAGAATAAATCCTTGCACATCAACAAGCGTTTTACCTATAAGCGAGAATTTTCCTTTGTATCCACAAGAATGACATTTTTTAGGTTCAGTTAAAACTTTATCATCTTGAGCAATTATTTGAGTAGTTCCACATTGAGGACATTCAAATTTTGCTTTTTCTATTTGAGGTCTAACATCTGATTTCTGTCTTACTACACCATCAATAAATACGAACTTCCCTAAATGATTACTTCTAATTTCTCTTATTTGAAGTTTTTCTTTGGAAGGTAATTCAAAAAATCTAATTCTAATAGGCTTTTGTTCTTTTTCAATATCAAATTGCTCTATTGCTAACTCTCCTGCTTTAATTAAGTCTTCTGGGCTATCTAAAAGTAAGTTTGCAAGTTCAGGGTCATAAGCAGAAAGGAACTGAAAGTTGATTTTTAAAAAATATTTGCCTGTAGCGATATTGGATAATAGCTCTCCCAAATAGTTTTGTTCAATAAATTCTTTGAATTTCAATACTTGTAATGCTGTTTCCATATACTTGAGCTATTTAACTAGTATTTAAAATCAATTTCGGTGGTTGACTAGTGGGACCCCCTTTATTTCCACTGGAGATTTTCAGGCACCTCTCGACGTCAGCCTAAATTTAGGTCTAAAATATGTGAAAAAAAGGTGATTTTGAAAAAAAAGGCTCTTTCACACAATTTTAACCACTATTTTTGGAATTTAACCCTGGATTTTAGTATTATCGCTGATTTTTTAAACCGGTGCAAAATATCAACAATTGTGAGCGATGATGAGGTGAACACCCGTTGAGGCGTATGCCGATGAAATGCGGAAGTAACTACTGAGCTTACCCTAATGTTTATTTGCAATTTATAATTAACATGATAGATCTCGAGCACATATTTTTCAAAAGAACATCTTTATAAATAAAATAAACATACCTGTTCCTATAACACAGTCGTAACACTTAATAAGGAGAGCTCATGGACACAAAATACGCAACAGTAGAAAAAACTCAAGAAGCATTTAATGCTATAAAAAAGGATGTTACTTATCTTAATTCTATAATTTCCAAATTAGATAAAAAATCAGCAGTAAATACCAATACTTCTATTGAAAAACGAACCCTAAACGAAGAGATATCTGTATTAAAAGAAAATACAGAGAAAAAAATAACTCAGATATCAAACTCTATATCAAATTTAAGTTCTCAAATAAAAAATAACGCTGCTGAAATAAGCACTTTAGCAAAATCTGTAGCATATTCAAATACAGTTGATCAAAATAAAAGCTCAATTAATTCAATTAGAAAAGACTTCACAAAAACAAATAAAAGTATTGATTTAGATATAATTCAATTAAATAAAAATATTGAGACTACTAATTCTAGTTTAAAAGGCTTATTCGAAGAAATGAAAAAATTAAAAAAAGAATTAAGTGAAATACACCGATCTCAAAAAGATTACAAAGATCACTATAATTTATATCAAAAAAGAATGATTTCTTTAGAAAATAATTCTCAAAAAATAATTGAAACTGAGACTAAAATAGACAACATATCAAAGTCACAAAAAAAAGATGTCGAAAATTTATTAAAAAACATAAAAGATATAAAACAAAAAAATATAGAACAAACAACTAAATTAGAAGACGACTTATTATCAAAATTAAAACAACAAAATGTCCTATTAGATGATTTAGCTTCAAAAAACGCAATATTGATTTTAAACACAAATAATTTAGATAAATCCGCTAAAGCAAATATTTCCAAATTAACACAAAAATTAAATGACGCAGAGAAAAAACACGATTTAACACTACGACAAGTAGAAGCAGAAACAGAAACAATATTAGAAAATATTCAAAATATAAAAACTCAGAATGAGGAAAGATCTGATAGTTTAGACAACAAAATAAAGTCAGGATTAATTGAACAACACAAGCTAATCATAGAATTAGATGCTGAAAAAAATAACATCTCTAAAAAGGTTGACAAGATAATGCTTTCTAATGTAAATACCAATAAATTAATTCAAAATAGATTCAATGACAATGATGAATTAGATAAAACAAATGAAACTAAAATAAAGCAATTAACAAACACATTAAAAAATGCAACAAGTGAGATAGACGTTAAATTAAACGTGCTTCAGGCCGATCATAAAAAATTATCTGCTAAAATGTTAGCATTCGACAAGAAAAATCCAGTGCAAGAAATAGAACGATTTGTTCTTGGAACTGCAACAGAAGTTGAAAACTACTGCGATAAAAAAATATCTGAAACTCATAAAGAAGTGTTGAAGCAAAACAAGTTAATTAAAGCAGAATTAGACGTACAAAAGAACATCAGTGAAGAAATGGTAAAAACTATCAAAGAACTCTTACTTTTAGTTGAATCTAATGATAAATTATACTTGAAAACCAGTGCGGTAAAAAAAGAAAATTCGGCGGCAAATAAAGTTGTAAGCGCTAACTTAAATAAAACTTCAAAACTTGCTTCTGATGTCAATCCAGCGTCTACAAATAAGAAAAAAAATACTTATAGTAAATCAGCAAAAGATTTTTTGTTTAATTTATTTTTTGAAGAAATAAATGATAAAAAGTCTAAGACGTTAAAAACTAAGTCTAAAAAAAATAAATCAAAAGTAAAAATGGCGTCTGCCAAAGTAAAATTTGGCCCTCAAAACACATCGGTTTCTAAATCAAAAAAGAAAGTAGACAAGAAAAAAACAAAAAAATCTAATTTGAAAGTGACTTCGAAATCAAAGTCTACAATGTCAAATATTCGAATAAAATCCACTAAAGCCAACTCTAGATTAAAGCCAACCAATTCTAAAATTAAAAAAGCACATAAGTTAAAGTATAAAAAAACGAATTCTAAATTGAAAAAAAATACTCCTGTAATAATTAAAACAAGTACTACAGTTAATGGTGTAAAAACTTCTGATATAGAGACAACTGCTTTAGTAAGTAATTTAGAATCAACTAGTAAGGCAAATATAAATAAAAAATAAACTTTACTCAGAAAGGCTTACTGCTACTTTTTTTCCTAAGCCCTCTAGTTTTATCGCAATTGTACCTCTTGAAGTTACATTTGCACAAACATATCCGCCATAAACTCCAACATCGACAGATATTTTCGGATTTTCAAATTTATCCTCAACAGTGTTTTCTCCAAGTAGATAAATATTATCTGATGTATCCATCAAATCTCCTTGTATTGTGGCATACTTGCTTAGACTACTCGATCCAAAACTATTTGCCACAGCATTTCTAACATCAGGACTTGAGTCAAAAAAACAAATTTGCTTAAAGCTTTTTAATCCAGACAATTCAATATATTGAACAGAATGTAAAGAGGATCCTGCTCTATCCATTGCGGACACAAATTCTTTTCTAAATTGCTGGTCGTCAATTTTGTTAACATATCCCATCAATTTGATAATCGATATAGTTCCAAATATCAAAACAACTCCTATAATAATAGCTGCCGTTATATAGTTAAACGCAGAACTTATTTGTGCTTTTTTCATTTTACCTCTTTTTATTACTACTACTTTTTGTATTTTTAGTGACTTCCTGGTTCTTTTTCTTAAGACCCCTTATCCCATTTAAAGAATTATTTTTATCTTCCTTTAATTTAGCAAGATTATCTTTTTCAGTAATTATTTCTTTTTTAACAGCGGTCTTAATGTCTTTTTCAGCATCATTTGATTTGTAAATGGTTTCTTGGACTTTAGGTTTTATTTCTTCTTTAACAACTCTTTTTGGTTGTTCAGCACTACTACTTGTAGAAACCTTATTTCCTGAACCGTAAGCACTATTCCCATCTGAAAACCGCTTTTTACTTTCAAATAAATTGAATCGTCCTTCTCGTTCTTGATTACCTTTCTTTTTTCTCTCTTCAATTAATTTCTTTTCAAGTATCCTTTTAATTAAATCTTCTTTTCTTTCTTCAGGTTCAGCATATATCGGCACATTTGATATTGGAACGTTAGGAGCATTATTATTGCTATTATTTCCCTTATTATTAATAGAAACATTTGGTCTATTCTGATCAGCAGGGTTTACTCTATTACTCATATTAGGAGTAGTTGTATTCATTCCAGTTGTTCCATTCATATTACCATAATTTGAAATATTTGTTTCGTCATCTTTCTTTTTATATATGAGGAAATAGTATGCAAGTACCACTGCAATAATTAATATTCCAATAAGGAGTATAATTAAATAAATCCACCAATTACTAGAATTATTATTTATGCTAATATCTGGCTCATCTAATGTTCTATTAATAAAAATATTATTATCACTTTTACTACAAAGATTGTTACTACATTTCAAGTTAGCTGAGAAACAATCTACGTCGAACTCGCAAATAGTTCCTTCAGGACATTCTTTATTACAGCTCTCTCCACAGTCTACTCCAGTCTCATTTCCATCTTTAATTCCATCAGTACACGCTGTAGTGTGACTACCGCCACCTGAATTCCTATAACTACATTCGTTATTAGTACAAGTGAGTGCAATCGAAAAACAGTCATCATCGTATTGACAAAGAGTTCCTTCAGGACATTCTTTATTACATTTTTCACCGCAATCTACTCCAGTTTCATTCGCATCTTTAATCCCGTTTCTGCAGCTAGGCACAGATTCAACTATAACGCTTACATTTTCAACATAAATTCCTGCGCTAGAAATAGGCACTGAATACAAATTAGCCTTATTCAACACCCTGACGCTCCAGTAGAAAGTTGTTTTTCTAGCTAAATTTAAGTTATTTGCCACAAGATTACTTGAACTAGAGCTAGTCCAATTTAATACGGAATTCCAATTATCTTGCCCGAATGGCGCCGTGCCAATTGCAAACTCATACCTTTCAATATCTGATTCTGGATCTGAAAAGTTCTCTGCTTTTGCAGATAAACTATAATTAATAGTTGTCGAATTAGCATGAACTATATATCCTCTTAAAGGAACTGTGTTATCGATTGTGAATATTTTTGTTCTATTGTATATCTCTTCGCCAACTTTACAACTAATTGTTATTGATTTTTGACCTGTCGTTGTAAAACTAATTGAAGAGTTAAATCTTTTATCACTAACTTTTGTTAAATTACTGAATTGAGTTGAATTTCCAGAGGAAATAGCACAATATTCCGCATTATTTTTAGTTTCAACAACAACGTCTATCCTAAGATTTGACTCATATGTATTTGGAGATATAATGTTAATGCTATCTTTTCCTAGATCAACTTCAATTGTTCTTTTTGCAATAGAACTATTTAATTCAGATTTGCCTTGGCAAATAGTTTGTAAATAGTACTTAGTCTTATCTTGTAAATTAGGAATTTTAATATTAGATTGAGTGTTAAAACAAAAATTTCCATCTTGAATGCCGACACATTCAGATATTGCAACATCCCTCATATTTGCAAACGTCGTTTTCAAACCAGCTTCATTTTTAGAAATATCATATCTACAATATGCCAATTTATTCGTATTTATTTTTACTTGTGCTTCAAGAGGATATTCAGTTATTAAGAATCCTCCGCTCTTTGATTTAGCATTGTCGATAGTTATGCTTGTAATTTGTGGCGCAATGTTATCAATTTCAAGAGTATAATTAAATAATTTATTAGTTGAATCGGCATATGCATCACATCGTATATACACATTTTCTCTAGTAGTAATATTTGTAATAAACCTATGTTTGCTTGAATAATAATTAGTAACATTAGTCATATTGGAATAAGGTTTATCTGAATATGCATATTTGCACATAGCAGGCATATTTGACTCTAAATATACATTTTGATTATTACTAGTCATTACTCCATATTTAGGTGTTTTAAGATACAAATTAAAGTCTGCAACTGAAAATATAAAAGCAAATTGCTTTTCAACAAGATTGCCTTTACTATCTTCTATGATGACATTCAAATAATACACATTTTCTCCATCCAATGCATCGTTTTGTATAATTATATCTCTGAAATTAAATTGAGGATCTATTCCAGAAACAGAATAATTTTTAGACAGGTCAAAATTAGACACGTATGCTGTTTTAATTCTACCAAGGACACTATTTTCTACTAAGAATTGAGGCCTATTTGAATAAGCAGTATCTCCTCCGCCGGGGAAAATTGTGATTGTTGGATAAGGACTATTTTTCTCAGTTCTAAAAAATGTTGATTTAATAACTGAAGTTCCTAAATCGTTCAATAATTCTAAATATAAGTATCCGCTATCTAAATAAGGAATACTTACAGAATATTTATTTTGATTAATGTTTAATTCTTGTAAAACCGCATTATTAAATTTAAAAGTTTTAAACCCTCTCCCTTCAGAAATAATTTTTGCAAGAACCATTATTGGAGAAATCTTATTTTGCGAATTAGTAGTTTCTACAGAATATCTTCCTCCTATGATATAGTTATCATTGTTTACTTTTCCGCTGATTTTTATTTCATTATAATTACTTATTTCACCGTTAGAAATATCTTTATACGATGGAGAATATATTTTTAGACTTTCTGAAAAAGGACTGTATAAGAAAACTTCTGTTTGTATTTTTTGACCTGCATCATAAAGTTCTAGTGAAATAATGTTTGAGACTTTCGGATCAATCAAATTTTGATTATATGCACTATTATTTTTAGAATATTGCCAATCAAAAGAACTAAGTCCTGACAAATTATTTGCACTATTATTGATACTGCCATTATTATTATTATTATTATTATTATTATCAATTAGACTGTAAAGAATATTTTTACTAAATGATATATTATAATAATAATTATTAACTCCGCTGTTCGGAATAAGAGAATTAGGGATAAGGGTAATAGGAATAGTTATTTCTTTCTGAGCATATTTAAGTTTAATATTAGGAGTATTTAGTGCAACATTTGACTTTATATTTCCTTGGTAACTATTTGAAAGAGAGTTATCTAAAAGTTCTGATAGTTTTATATCAGGAGTATTTCTAGAAGAAATAACTGGAACTCTTGTGGAAATATAGTTTCCTGCAATATCGATTACTGCAATTTCAAGATCGTTAAGTCCGTATATCAATGGAATCTCTAAATTCAGATTTTTTCCTTTTGAACTTATTGCAGTAAGAACATTGTTGTTGTAAATTGCAACGTTCGTATCTTCATTAGTTATAAAACTAAAATTTATAATTCCGCCAGCAGTATTTATAATTTCTTTTTTATCTTCATTAAAATAAGGCAGAACGTTTTCTGTCGATGTTTTGTCAGTCAATTTCCCGTTAGCAGATATAAGTATGGGTGAAATTGTGTCTTTAATAATACTAGATCTTACAGTGTAGAATGCATTAGTTGTATTTTGTTTTTTACATAAAACCCGTAATTCATAAGTTCCGTCTGCATAATTTGAAATAATGTCTGAAGTATTTACAGTGTACTCATATATGTTTTGCGAAATATTTTTATGTTCCAGATTTTTTATTTCACTGCTATTGATGCTATATGTGCACTCAGTCGGTCTTGCAGTATAGAAATTAATTCCTTGTAGTGCGTTATTATTACTATTACTATTATTATTATTAATTATATGTTTCTCGTCCAGATTAAATAGATAAGGCCTGCTATCTGAATCTACACTTATTTTAATGGTTTTAATGTTTCCTTGATTTCCTGCTCTATCTTCACAAAGTATTTTATAGTCATAAGAAGTTTTATCTTGTAAGTAAATTCCGTCAGATACATCATTAACAATATAATTAGTATCTCTTGAATTAGTGAAGTTTCTAATAAAATTTCTGAGCGTGTAATTGTAACCATATCCATTAGAGCTAAGTTCATTACTTTTCGCATATCTGCAATTAACTGGTTCATCAGATTTAAAATATAATAAATAGTCTTCTGCTTTTAATCCAAGATAATCTATCTCGTTTCTCATAGTTATTACCTTTTCAGCAGATAATGAGGATATTCCCGCAAAATAAACTGGTTTTTTAAGATCAACAAAAGTGTTAAACATTCTAGCAACTTTGCTACCATTTCGATCAACACAATCAACTCTGATTATATTCTTAACCTCGTCATCAACATCAGAATATAGTTGAGATTTAACTTGAACTGAAAAATCTTTAGAATAACTAGTTGAGAATAGGTGCGAATAATTTATATTATTTTTAGCAGTATACTTTATTGAACAACTAGTAAGTACACTAGTATTTATATCTATAAATGGAGCGTCTGTATTAAAATACTGTCTTTTAAGATTAATAGTAAATGCTGGATTTATTGCATCAATTATTTCGACAGCATCAGTAAGATAAACGACATTAATGTTTCCAAGTCCATCATACAAAGTAATTTTTGGTGTAAAATTACCGATAGGTAAATCTTGTGAATTTATTGCGCCCTCCCATTTTCCATTTAGAGCATTGAATTTTAGTTCACTTTGAATTCCTTCAATCTCGACTAAAACTTTAGACACTCCGCTGTAATCATCTTCTGCAGTTAACCTTATTTGACCCCTATATCCGAATTCCATATTAGAACCATAATTATCTCCGGTACTTAGAGTTTGAACTTTTAAATCTTTAACTTCTGGTCCAGATAAATCGTAGGTAATAATTTTAGAATAAGATTCAGATTGTTTTCCTGAAACATCTTGTGCATACATTGTCAATTCATATTTATTCCCGTGGACTGGCGTTCCTCTAGTTAGAGTTGTTTGGAAGCTAAAGTTGCTCAAAGTATCAACAGTTTTAATTAGCTCTGAGTTGATTTTGAAAAATAATTTTTTATTTCCTGGAAGGTTACTTCTAACTCCTCCTCCAATAAGAATGCTATTTCTATTAGTAGTATTTGATATATTGTTAATTGACAATATAGGTTCAGAATCACTTGTCAGAATATTCCTACATATTATTCCTGAACTCAAACCTCCTACAATTTTATTATCAACACTTCGAATATTTTCAACCGAATAAAAGCAAACTGTTTTTGGAGATGATATGTTTAATGGTCCAACATACGTAGTTGTTGGCGTGCAAGAAACTACATTTTGAAGATTATTAAAATTAACGATGTCAGAAGTGCAATAATATGTTTGGTTACATCCAAAGCCGAATTCAGGGGAATCAGAACATCTTAATTCCAAATTAGCATTTTGAGTCCACGTAGCGCCATCGCCGATTTCAATTCCATTCAATATTGCTTTTACACTTGGTTTAATATTATCGACAACAAAACTTATTTTTTCCATTGCAACAGGATCATAATTACATCTGACATAATAATTTTGAACTGAATTTCCACTAACTACGATTTGTGCAGTATGCTCGTAGTATGTATCCACTGCTTTTTTAGTCATTAAATTTTGCATTGTATTAAAATTAGCACTTATTGAAGTCCCGTATTTGCATTGTACGTTAGATGCAGTTTTTACTTTTAAAATGACATTAGTGTAATTAATTGCGCCGTTTGGAACCCCGTCAAAAATTCTAGAATCTACATTTATACTCAAAACCGAAGTTTTATTATTTACGTTACCTGATTTATCAACACAAACAGTTTTGACCAAATACGTTCCATCTTCAAGACCGAAAACTTCTCTAGTATATGTTTTTGCAAACTGTTGAGCTTTAGCTTGTAAAAATGCTTCAGTAATATTTCCAGTAAACTTATTATTATCACAATTTCCGTATACATTACAATCCGCTTGTTCCGAATAACAATACACATCTTCATCTGCTTCGACAAAAATGGATACATCCGAAGTTCCACTAACCATATCTGGGAATTTAACAAAAGAAACATTTAGCGCGGGAGGGAAAGTATCAACGTAAAACTCCTCTGATTTTACAATTTCCATATTATTAGCATAATCTTTAGCATAATATTTTAATATATTTGTACCGCTTTTTAGATAATATTTATTACTTCCAATTCCTAATGCAACATATGTTCCACCACTTATGTCGATCTGATAATTTCCATCTACTTTTGGTACAGTGTTATAGTTTTGTTTTGTGTTTTTACAATAATTTCCTGCAACATCGTCGATGCAGAAATAAACCTCCTTTACTCCAAAGATTTTAGTTCTAAACGCATCTGAATTAGAAACTCTATCTAATGAATTAAAAGTAGCAGTAATTTTTCCGTTCATAGGTCCAGAAGGATTAAAACTTTTTTTATTAAGCAATATTTTTGTTTCAGGAGGCAATACGTCTTTTTTACAATAATCTTGTGTGTACGCATTAGTTCCATTAGCCCCGAATATTATCGAGGCACTTTCACAATCATCTCTTCCGTCAGCGTCAGCATCTTTAAAGCAAGTTCCATCACTTACCGTAGGATTCCAAGCGCAAACACCTATTTTACAAGTATCTTGTGCAATAATTACCGCATTTGTTTTTAGATTTATTGCTCCATAAGGCGAATTGCCGCAAGAGTTTGCACCATCATAATCATAACATGAAGTAGCACTGCAACTATTACAAGCACCACTAGTTTTACTAAAACTACAATTACCTAAAGAATTACACACATCAGAATTACATGAACCAAATACTCGGTTAAAAACATCAGTACAAGAATCACAATTAGATTTAATTTTATCAATACAAATTCCTAACTTTAATGTAGAATCTGTTGTTTTCCATTCACAACTTCCAAGCCCGCAATTATTAACATTACATGCATTTTCAGTTTTATAATCAACACAAGTTGTATAGTCTTTACAATTATTACAAGCGTTTACGTTTGTTATAGAATTATCTAGGGCGCAAAATTTTTGATTACTTTGTCCTTGGCAAGCATTATTATTAAAATTATTTCCAAAAAACAGTCCAAAATAATTATTACTTAAAGGACTGCAATTATCTATTTGTCTACAATACGCAGTATCTGTTCCTGAGATAGAAGGATCCTCAGTACATTTAGAATTATTTGTACAACTACCAACAGTGGTTATGCTATTATTAGCATTACAATAAAATACTGTGCTAGAGCTAAGAGTTTTAGTCCCAGACAAAGTTATAAAATTATAATTACAATGCTTATTGAAATTAATAACTCCGTTACAATTCTCATTTCCAGTATTTATACTTGCAGGCAAAGAAGCTACGCTTTTCATTGAGCTACCAGTTCCATAATTTGCTAGAACAATATAATTATAAGTAGTATTCCAGAAAAGTCCGCTATCTAAATAACTTATAACTCCTGCTCCTGCATTTGCAACCGGAGTATATTCCGAAGAATTACTACACAATCCAATCGCTTTATTACACCTATAAATAGTATACGAGTTAGGGGTACAATTATTCGAATTAAAATTAAGTATTATGTCCGTTTTTCCTTTAACATTATTAATAGACGAGATTTTTGGTGCAGAAGGACTCGTACTGCAGTCTCCAGTTCTAAGCTGTAATGCTAAATAATTTTCTTTTCCAAGTCCTACTGATGTCGGAGTTCTAATTGATGAAATATATTCTGTCTTGTACGCAATTCCAAAATAATTTCCCGCTTTAACATTTTCAATCACAAAGCCGCCTGTTGAATTTGTGTATGCGCTATACTCACTATTGTCTAATACAACTAAGGCGCCAACAACTGCGCTACCATTATTGCTAACTACATTCCCTTTCAATTTATATGAATTTTTTTGAACTACTGTTATTTGAATTCCTGAAATAAATTTAGTATTTTCATCTATTGTAAATCCGCTTATTGAATTAGTATTAGTATATATTGGATCATCTACAAAAACATCGTAATTTCCTTTCGATAATCCTTGATAAAAAAGAGTCCCTAAATTCCCTGACGAATAAGTATAAAATATTTCGTCTTTTCCAAATACATTAGCGAGTTTATTCACTATTTTTATTTTTACATTAGAAATCCCAATTCCGTATTGATTTTTAACAAATCCACCCACGCTATTTTGACAATCAGTATCTGCGACATCTGTACTACAATCTTGGTCGTTATTGATTCCGTCCAAGCAATATATTTCATAACTACTATTTCCTTTTTGACAATTATTAGCAGGGGTTGTACATTGAAGATTATAACAAGTATACTCAGTTCCAGGTTTACCTGAGTAATCAGTAATTCCTGTTATTGCGATTGCACCCGCTGCTTTTGACGTCGAGTTACACCAGGATCCCCCTAGGCTAGCGCAAGTAGTATTAATTGGAACAACTGAATTACAAACAACTCCGCAATCAGTTCCTTGTTTTAATGTTCCTGATAAAGACAGGCACGCTTGTCCTGTGACTCTAGCACTAAACGTTCCATCATTAAAACAGCAGCACCCCACTTGATTACAAACAGGATTTGTAGTTATATTAAGCCCAGGATTAGATGCAATTGGAAAACAAGATTTATCTCCCTCAAAGGCATAGTGGCTATTTACACAATCTTGGATTTGCGCGGTTGTGTAAACATTTCTACATCCAGTAACAGTATCTGCACAACAACCCCATGTTGATGTAGCGTTTACTTCAGTACTAATTAATGTTAATAGCGATATAGTTATAGATAATATCATGAAAAAGAAGAGCCCTAAATTTAGTTGTTTACCGCTCTTTTGTATCCTATCTAATTTTATCATTCTACCTTGCATAACTCATTTGGTTTTTCATTTATAAATATTAAGTATATTTTGGTAATAGTCTACTCTTGGCCTGCATCTTAACCGCAGTACTATTTATGATGACAGTATGTTCGTTGCGGGGGATGCCCCCTGCGGGGAAGCAGAACTGTCGAATACGGACAGCGTGCAACGAGGACGGATGCTGGCCAAAAGTCAAAAAGTTCTGTGCCTGGATATATATTTCAATAATAATTGAAGTAATAGTTGATGTTAATTAGATTTCGTAAGATTTATAAATACCCTTCTATAACCAATATGTATTATTCTGGAGAGTTTGGATGAAAGATCTAAAAACGGGAACTACAACTTTAGCAATAAAATGTAAAGATGGCGTAATAATTGCAGCTGACAAGAGAGTTACTGCAGGACACGAAGTAGTTAATACTACATATTCAAAAGTAGTTAAATTAACAAGCAACATTTTAGTTGCAATCGCGGGCGATGTTGCCGAAATTCAAAGATTACTAAAAGTAATGTCTTCTGAAATAAAATTAAATGAACTTCATTTAGGCAGAAAAATGCTGGTCAAAGAAGTTGTATCTCAATTAACCAATATTGTTTATAGTAATTTTAGAACTCCTAGTATGATGGTTCCAATAACTGCATTTATTGTAGGCGGAGTGGACGGAACAGGGGCACATATATTCGAGATAAATCCTGCGGGTTCAAACCTAGAAGTGAATACTTTTGCAGCAGATGGCTCTGGTGGAACATTTGCAATCAGTGTTTTAGAAGATAGTTATTCTAAAGACCTAAATATTAAAGAAGGGGTTGAATTAGCAAAAAGAGCAATCGATGTAGCATTAAAAAGAGATACTGCGTCAGGAAATGGATTCTTAATATACTCTATAACTGATAAAGGCGCTAATCTTGAAGCAGATGAGATAATTAATACAGGTTTAAAGAAATAATTTTTTATTTTTACTAGTACTATTACTATTAGTATTATTTTACAATAACGTCTATAATTAAGATGCGTTTAAACGCTAGCACAAATATGTGCAAACATATAGGTATAATTTATTAACAAAAATAAGGGTGGATTAGGTAAATAACTAAAATTATCAACTGTTAAAATCAAAATTGATAAAAAAAGGAAATTAAATGGTATCAGAAATAATCAAAGAAATAATGAAAGATATTCCTTCTGGGAAAATTTGCGATGCAGTTTTAGAAGGTGCGAATGTTGTTCTATACACTAAAGATAAAGTTTTTTTATCTGAAGGAACTCAACTCATAAAAGATATAGTTAATAAAATAAAAAAACGTGTTGAATTACGTGCAGACCCTTCTATTTGTTTAGATATTGAAAAAAGTAAAAAAATTATCAATCATATAATTCCTGAAGACGCAACAGCAGAACAAGTTATTTTTGATGTTCAACGTTCTGTAGTAATAATTGAATCTGAAAATCCAAGTGTTGCTATGGGAAAGCAAGGCTCTATATTGAAAGAAATTAAAGATAAAACGAACTGGACCCCTTTAGTAAGAAGAACTCCTGGAATTAGATCTCAATTAATAGAAGACATAAGAAGTGTTTTATATCAAAATAACGACGAGCGAAGAAAATTCTTAAATTCAGTTGGGGAAAGTGTTTACAAGGGTTGGGTAAAAGGTAAAAAGGAAGAATGGGTTAGACTTTCTATTCTAGGTGCTGGCCGTCAAGTAGGTAGATCCGCAATACTTCTTCAAACTCCAATGAGTAAAGTTCTTTTAGATTGTGGAATAAACCCTGCAGGATCTGGCAGTGAGGCATATCCAATTTTAGAAGCGCCAGAATTTAATATTAATGAACTTGATGCAATAATAATTAGTCACGCTCATTTAGATCATAGCGGTTTTTTACCGTATTTATTTAAATTCGGATATAGAGGTCCGGTTTATTGTACTGATCCAACTAGAGATATTATGTCTTTATTGCAATTAGATATGATAAAAATAATGGCAGGACAAGGTCTTGATCCCTTATACAGCGGAGAAGATGTGAAAAAAACAGTTCTTCATACAATAACTTTAGATTATGAAGAAGTTACGGATATAACTCCTGACATTAGAATTACATTATATAATGCAGGTCATATTTTAGGCAGTTCAATGGTTCATTTGCATATTGGAAATGGACTTCATAACTTTTTATATACGGCAGATTTAAAGTATGCAAACTCCAGATTATTAAGTGCTGCAGTAACTAAGTTCCCAAGACTTGAAAGTTTAATGATTGAATCTACTTATGGTGGTAAAGATAACGTCTTCCCTGAAAAAGAAGTAATGGAAGAAGATTTTATGAAACACATAGTTGAAACTGTTGATAGAGGAGGAAAAGTTCTTCTTCCAGTATTAGGTGTTGGTAGAGCACAAGAAGTAATGTTAGTTCTATATGATAAAATTAAAGACGGGCAACTTAAAGAAATTCCTATCTATATCGACGGTATGGTTTGGGATATTAACGCAATAACAACGGCCTATCCGGAGTATTTAAGTAAAACTGTAAAAAATCAAATTTTCCAACATAATGATAATCCTTTTATGGACCCAATGTTTAAAAGAATTGGAAGTAAAAAAGAAAGAACTGATTTATTAGAAAATCAAGGGTCTTGCATTATAATTGCAACTTCTGGAATGCTTACTGGTGGTGCATCCCAAGAGTACTTTGAATTTTTAGCTCCAGATAAAAGACACACTTTAATTTTTACATCTTATCAAGGCCCAGGTAGTCTTGGAAGAAGAGTTCAACAAGGTGAAAAAGAAATAATGTGTAGCATTAATGGACGAAAATCTGAGTTGGTAACAATTAATATGGAGATTCAAACTTTAGAAGGACTTTCCGGTCACAGCAGCAGATCTGAATTATTAAATTTCATTAAGAAATGTTCTCCTTCCCCTAAAAAAGTAATAATTAATCACGGAGAAAGCTCTAGGTGTCTTGATTTAGCATCCTCTTTACATAAATTGTATAAGGTTGAAACTGTTGCTCCTAAAAACTTAGAAGCAATACGACTTAAATAAAGTTTAATTAGATTCTATTATTTTTATTTTTCTACAGCAGTTCGAATCATTTCATTTCTTATTCTTATCTGTGGAATCAACTTTTTCCTTTAATTTATCGAACTCATTAAAATTAAAAACATCTAGAGTAGGTATCTCTTTCTGATCATCTGTTGTTGAGAGCGAGTCGATATTTTTTTGTTTATCTATGCTAGAATTAGTCTTATTATCATTATTAGCACTATTATTATTGTAATTTGCACTAGGCGAATTATTATCTGAGTTTTTTTTTCTATTATTTGAAGAAGCGGCTTTATTTTTCAAGTTTATAATTCCAAATATAATTCCAAAAATTATAACTGCAATCACAGAAACGTAGCTGATTATTTGCAATTGAGAAAGCGGTTTTACTTTTTCTAAGGTTATTTGTTTTGTATCATTTTGAGGGGGAACTGGAATTTCTATATTTTCACTTGGTTTATTTTCAGTTACATTAATTGGAACTATAACTGGCTGTTCTACTGAAAAAGATTTCGAATAAGGAAGTGTTGCGTACGATGTGTTGAAAACATAATATATTAAATTAGGTATTTCTTCTTCGGAGGATGTAGTGGTTACAATTTCGTTAGCATCCGGGGCAACAATACTTTCTTTTCCGAATATGTAAATAGTTACATTGTTATCATAGTCATTAGTTATATTAGCAGTTAAGTTGGAGGAGCCATTAAGTAATTTAAATACGCTTAAACCATATTTTGGAATTGCAATATTCGTTCTTTTTACATTTACACTTATATTCCTATCATCTGATTTAAGTCTACCCTCAAATTCTATTGTAGTTAATAGTGATATATTCTCTTTCTTAGGAATTATCCAAAATTTCTTTGATACAGATTGATTAGGAGTTAATGATGAGATAAAATAGTCGTTGTTAACTTCTACATCATAGTTTTCATCATCTTTTATTTTAAACTCAATATTTTTGATTTCTTCTTCAGCAATATTTTTTATTTGATAAGTTATTTCTAGTGGTTCATTAATATACGCGGGGTTAACCGAAAAAGTACTCTCTGTTTTATTTGATGCATTTTGTTTAACTATTGAAAGCATTTTTTCTATTTCTTTAGTTGTTATTTTATTATCTATGTTATATGAAACAAGAGTTTTTATAGTATAATCTTTCTCCTGGTTTCCTAAATATTCTAAATAGTATGAATATGCTTCTTCAGTGGAATTTCCTAAGGAAATGGTTCTCTCAGTAATTCCCTCTGTGTTAAAATCAGAAGGGATTACTTCTTTCAAACTGATGTTTCTAATGAATCTTTCTTTCGTATTAGACACATTCACTGTCACCTTTATTTTTTCCCCTTTACTAATTGTACCAGGCATTTCTTTTTGTACATCTATACTTGTATTTTTATCAACTACAACATTTAAATTATATTTCCCGCTAAATACATTATATGATTTAAGAACCGCTGAATAACACTTAAAAGTAAATCTCGCCTCATAATTTAAATTACTTTCAAAATCAGGGATAGTTTTATACATTCTAGAAACTAAAAATTTGTCTTGTGTTTGAACTACATCTATGAATCTAGTAGCTATTTTTTTCCCATTATCATATAAATCAACAGTCACATTTTTTATATTTCCACTTATATTACTTTGACCATAAATGTTAAAATCAATTTCATCTCCAGGATAATATATTGTTGATGAATTATATGTTGAATTAAATACAATACTTTCATTTGTACAAAGAGTGCTTAGTTCAGTACTCGTTGTTGTATTTCCATATTTTAAACTTATTGTGTCTAAATGTTTTTTATTGAAAATATTTCCGTCATATTCGTATTCAGGTAAAAGAAGAATAGTGTAATTTCCTTCGTTATATAACATTAAGTTTAAAGTTATATTTTCACTTTCATTTGGTTTGATATTAAATTTTTTTTGTAAAGCATAATATTTAGAACCCAATTCGCTTA
Organism: uncultured Methanosarcinales archaeon; assembly: GCA_964557345.1. GTDB lineage: Archaea > Nanobdellota > Nanobdellia > Woesearchaeales > DATGWN01 > CAZKZU01. Next base: position 1,847 of record CAZKZU010000002.1, on the reverse strand, counting down.
TGCTATGAGCATCAGGACTATATATACTTGTAGGAACATTGAATGCTAAGTTATTAAAAATTATTTCTTTCTCAGTCGGATTTTGAAAAGTGAAATTCATCTTAAATTGTTTTGAAAGATTAATTGACTCGATAACATAGGTGTATGTATATGGTACAATAAAATTAATTTTCACAGGCAATAAATACGTTATCTTTTCTTTATCTTTATATTTAGAAACAATTTTACCTGATATATCTGCACTAAAAGGTTCTTTTGAAGTGATATCGAAAATACAAGACTCGTTATATTTAGGATTATTTTGATTTGAGTAAATAACAGTTTGATTATCTTCTATTTTAATATTACATCCATTCTCATTGCTAATCTCTAATTCTTTTGGCAGGGCAAGTGTGAAATTAGCAAAATCCATTTCTCCTTGTGGCTCTAGATTAATTTGAATCTCTTTCGTATCAAGAACATACGCAGTAATATTTGTATTAGCTATACTTCCATTCATGCCTATGAATATCTCTTCTAATCCAACAAGAACCCTGTAATTTTTTACCCCGTATCTATCTAATGAATAGTTCATTTCGATGAAACACACATTTTTATAGTCGGTTTTAATACAATTTCCAACAGAAACAATTTCTGATTTATCTGGCGTCACCATATTTTTAAGCAGTATTTTTTGAGTGCTACCGGTATCTTGTATATATAAAGAATAACTCAATCCATCAACATTAAACGAATCTCCGCTAGCAACCCAGATATAAGATATTGATCCGAAAGCTACTTGCGATAGGATTATAATTATTAATATTATTAAAATAGCTCTAATTGATTTCATACAACCTCTTTTTTTGTTGTTTTATGTTTTAAAATTAACATTTTCAAATGATTTTTAACGTTATAATATAATTATTTGTGGAGTAATTCAAAAATACTGCTAAGTCTACTTTTAGGTATTATATGTACGTCATTTGCTTTCGAAGCAGCAAGTATATTTTTAATACATTTCACACTATTTATTTGAATATCGCAATTTAATAAGGGATTGTTTTCTACAGTATAATTTCCTCCAATTATTATTGTGGTCGTATTGATCGCAACATTATTATTATCACTATTATTATTTTGATAATATATTATTGTAAAATTGTTGTTTTTAGTATTGATATAATTAATGTTCTTTATTTCTGTTTCATTTAGAGTAGTTATTTTATTTTCTTGAAAATTTGATCCAGTTATTATTTTATCTTCATTTGAAATTAAAATTGTTAAATTTGATGATGAATTTAAGATATGATATTCAAAATAATACATTCCAAAAATGCAACAAATAATTATTATTAAAAAAATCGCAATTTTGAAAAAAAAGCCAATAACTTTTGTAATAGCGCTAAAAACAATAAAGAGTATTAAGATTATTAAAGCTCCTATAAGTATTGATTGTATCATGCAACTGAATTACTTACTATATTTATAAATATATCATTCAATTCGGCTGATGCGCTCCTACCTATATCTTAACTCGATATATTTATTAATTACTGTATCTAGCTAAAATATATGTATATTTATGATTTAAACCCAGTTGCATTTCACTTTTTTAATTTGGAAATAAGATATTATGGCATGGTCTATGCGGCAGCCCTTTTATTCTTCTACTTTTTTTTGAGATTTATTAGTCAAAAGAAGCACATTTTGAATTTTAAAAAGGATGATGTTGAAAATTTTCTAATCGGATTAATGATATCGACTATCCTTGGCGCTAGAATATTTGAAATTTTGTTTTATAACCCATCTTTTTATTTTAAATATCCTCTTGAAATGCTTAAAATTTGGCACGGAGGCTTAAGCTT
>CAZKZU010000001.1:0-89738 GCA_964557345.1 uncultured Methanosarcinales archaeon | reverse complement strand
TCCCCCGCAACGAACATACTGTCGTCATAAATTGTACTGCGGTAAAGATGCAGACTACGAGATTTTCATATTAGCTCCCCCTACTAAATATTTAAAAACCAACGTTTGTTTCTAATTAAAATAAACTATGGAAAAAACTGAACTTAAAATAGAAAATAACAGGTTAAATCAAAATGTCACAAATGCGAAGTCCAATATGTACAGTAATGGGTCATGTAGACCATGGTAAATCATCTTTACTAGATTTTATTAGAAATACTAATATTGTAGCTCGAGAAGCAGGAGCAATTACACAAGCAATTGGTGCAAGTGTTGTTCCAATTGATACAATCAAAGTATTATGTTCAAAATGCGTAAAAGACACTAAAATATTTACAGTTCCAGGATTACTTTTTATTGACACTCCAGGTCACGCTGCATTTACTAACCTTAGAAAAAGAGGAGGAAACCTTGCAGATATCGCAATTCTTGTTGTTGACATAAATGAAGGCCTTATGCCTCAAACAATTGAAGCCATTCAAATTCTAAAACAGTATAAAACTCCATTTGTAATTGCAGCAAATAAAATCGATTTAATCAACGGATACAAAAGCAATCCTCAAGATCCAGTTCTTGGAAACATTGCAAAACAATCTTATGACATTACACAAAAAATTGAAACAAAAATGTATGAAATTGTAGGCTTAGTAAGTGAGCAAGGATTTAATGCAGAAAGATATGACAGATTAGAAAGTTATACTAAGCAAATTGCAATTGTCCCAATTTCAGCAAAAACAGGCGAAGGAATTCCTGAATTATTAATGGTAGTTGCTGGCCTTGCACAAAAATATTTAGAACAATCACTTAAATTTGACGTTTCATCTCAAGCAAAAGGAACAATTCTAGAAGTAAAAGAAGAACAGGGAATTGGAATTTCTCTCGACGTAATTATTTACGAAGGAACAATAAAAGTAGGGGACACAATTGTTGTTGGAACTACAAATGAACCTATTGTTACAAAAGTAAGATGTCTATTCGAGCCTGCACCTCAAAGTGAAATGCGAGACAAAAAATCAAAATTCAAACCAGTAAAACAAGTATATGCAGCAACTGGTGTAAAAATATCAGGCCCAAATCTAGAAGGTGCAATGTCAGGAATGCCAATTGCAGTTGCAGACGACAAAAATGTAGAAGAAATAAAAGCAAGAATTAAAGCAGAAATCGAAGAAGTCACATTCGAAGGAGATGAACAAGGTCTTTGTGTAAAAGCAGATAGCCTAGGAAGTCTTGAAGCACTTGTAAAAATTCTAAAAGATGAAGGATTTAACATACGAAAAGCATCAGTTGGAGAAGTAAATAAAAAAGATATTTCTGAAGCAGAAAGTAATTTAGAAAATAACCCACTAGATTGCGTAATACTTGGATTTAATATTAATACTGTTGAAGATAAAAATGTAAAAGTACTTACCTCGAATATAATTTACTCGTTAATTGATCAATTTAAAGCATGGAGAATTGAAAAGAAAAATGCAATTGAAATGTCAAAAGTAGATGGTGTTTCAAAACCAGTTAAATTAGAATTCTTAAAAAATCACACATTTAGACAAAGTAATCCTGCAATTATCGGAGTAGAAGTTATTGCCGGAACATTAAAACCAGGACTTACAATAATGAGTAGAGATGGAAAACCATTAGCAACATTAAAACAAGTACAAAAAGATGGAGCAAGTGTTAAGTCCGCAGAAAAAGGAGATAAAGTTGCAATCTCATTAGAAGGCGTAACAGTAGGAAGACAAATTCAAGAAGGAGATTTGTTTTACTCGGCATTAAATGAATCCGAATTCAACAAATACAAAGAAGTAAAAGACCTAATCAAAGGCGATGAGAAAGCATTACTAAAAGAAATCGCAGAGATAATGAGACGAGAAAACCCTGTCTGGGGAGTTTAATTCTACTTTAATTCTAATACAAAAATAATTACTATAACAAAATCTAAAAAATAATAATTAATAAAAAAGTTAAAACAAAAATCTTATCTAAAGTCATGAGTATAAAATCAATAATAACTATACCTTCTCTTAGGAACATATTTAACTTCTGGTTTAGGTTCAGCCCAAAGCGAATTCATATTCGGAAACAAAAATTCTTTCCAAGTTTGATCTTCTTCATATTTTTTCCAAGGACTTTTTCCTTTAGCTGAGCCACAAAATGATCGACATGCTAAATAATCAGGTGCACCTAAAACTCCAGCCATTAATTTAGCAAAAGGAGAAGTAATATCTGTTGAAGCACCTAAACCAAATCCAGGATTCCAACTTCCACCCGATCTAGTCCAACCATATCCACTATTAGAATGCGTTCTTCCAGTATCTTGCTTAGTAGCATCACCGAGATAATTAAAAAAAGTTGCAGTAGATGCAAAAGGAATATCAACAATATCCCTAACAACTGCTACAGGAGTAGCAATAACTTTCATAGGTGTAGGCCAAGATGCACAACCAACCGCCGACAGAGCAATTCCCGTCGAAAGAACAATATTTGCCAGATTTGATTTATTTGTCATACCAGTAAATATCACGTATAAGGATATAAATATAACAGATATATTTGATATATTTCTATATTTAACCATAAAATTATAGTTAAACTAAATAAATAAGTAAATAAAAATAAAAAATAAAACTAGTTTATTTTAGCCAAGCGTTTACCCTCTGCGAAACACTTCCATTTAAAGTTGATAAAGCATACATAATATCCGATAACTTTTCTTCAATTGGAATTACAGTCAACCAAGATGCATTTTTATCATAATATGCTTGGTCTTTTGGAATAGTGTTAGTTGTTATTACTTTAACTCCACTCTCGGCAAACTTTTGCTCACAAGATATTGCATCGCCTTTTTTAGTTGTAAACAGTCCGTGAGGTGAACAAATATAAACTTCTTTTGCTCCAGCTTCCATTGTTTTTTTAGCAGCCCCAAGTATAGTTCCCCCAGTATCAATCTGATCATCATAGAGGATAACACTTTTTCCAACAAGAGATTCTCCTACATAATGTGCAGTAACAGTTCCATCTTTTGTTCTTTTCTTACCGTATACATTTGCATTTAATGTTGAGTCAAGACTTTTAGCAAACTTCTCAACTCTTTTTGCACTTCCATAATCTGGCGATACAACTTCTACATTACTAAAATCTCCCTTAAAAAGATCTTTTATATAATCTCGAAAAAAGATAGTTCCTGGAATATGTTCAACTGGTTTACTAAAAAATCCTTCAGCTTGATGACAGTGCATATCAATAGTAACTACTCTTCTAACTAATGGATCAGCACTAATTAATCTACTAACTACCTCACCTGAAATTGGAGTTCGCCCGTCTTCCCTTCTATCCTGTCGTAAATAACTCATATAAGGCAAAACAAGAGTTACGGACTTTGCATCAGCTTGCTTTAACGCATCAATTGTTAAAATTGCAGTAACAAATGCTTTATCTGGATCTGGAAGTTGCATTGAGTGAAATAAAAATACATCACTATCACGAACATTGGATTCAATCTTAATGTTATTTTCTCCATTAGGAAATTCTCCAATACTAATTTTTCCAAGCGCAACATTTTTCGCACCATATTGTTCCGCTATTTTTTTCTGTACATTCTCTGCAATTTCGCTAAATGCAGGAGTTCCTATTATTTGATATTGGTGTCCTTCGCTCATTTTTCCATCAACTCCTTAAGTATTAAACTTTTTTTCAATAAAAAATATTATTACAATTAATAATTCATTTATTTTGTTTAATTTATAAAATCTAATAAAACAACCATCTTAATATTTCTTTCTGATATTAATACCAGGTTACAACTCCATTCAAAACTCGAAATATTCATTTTGATTCCCATAACACTAAGTAGTAAGCATAACTTACTTATATAGTTTGCGTGTTTAATACGCAAAGATTGTGTATAAAATACGTATATTTATAAATAACAATAACTATATAACAAAACAAGGTAATATGGAAAAAACAATAGTAACAGCACAAATTGCAGTCGACCCAGTAGTCCTTACTATTAATAATGGAAAAGCATACATCTATCTTCAAATAAGAGAAAAACCGCCATTTAAAGGCCTATACGAACTCCCAGGAGGATTACTTGCAAACAACGAAACTGCAAAAGAAACTCTAAATAGAAAACTAACTGCATTATTCAAAGACACTACATTTTTTCAGCAATTTCATACATTCACTAATCCAAACAGAGATCCAAGATCAAGAGTTATATCAATTGGATATATCGCGTTGATAAGAACAGATAATTTACATAATTGGTATCCAATTGAAAACTTACCGAAATTAGCATTCGACCATGAATTAATAATCAAAAGAGCAATGTCCTATTTAAAACAAAATTTGAGTCCTACTCTACTAAAACATCTTCTTCCAAAACAATTCCCATTAAATCAACTTCAATCAGTATACGAAACTCTTGAACAAACTAAATACGATAACAGAAATTTCAGAAAAAAAATGATTTCGGCTGAAATTGTAAAAGAAACAAAGGCAATAGAAGAAAACGTATCACACAGACCAGCAAAATTATACCAATTCAAAGAATAATGATTAATTTATCTAAACATAATTACAAAGTATACTGCCTGACTATGAGCAAATTTTAAGTATTAATATATGGAGCAGCGACGAACGAGAATGTGAGGAGCGTTCGCGACTATTCGTGAGCGCTAGCGAACTAAATCCAGATAATGAAAATTGCTATTTTCAAATTCCATTTTTGTCTTTACTAGCCAAAATTGGAAAAAGCGAATTGGCAGTATACTTTGAAAAGAAAGTTATTATCCAATTCAAAAAGAACTAAAATTTTATAAAAAGAAAAAAATACCTAAGTTACGATAAACATGACAAAATACATTGAACTAAACACATTTTTGAAAATTAAAGGTCTTGCAGACACTGGCGGTAAAAGTAAAGTTCTAATTAGATCCGATAAAGTAAAGGTAAACGACGTAGTTGAAACACGAAACAAAAGAAAACTTTTTGCAGGAGATAAAGTAGAATATGAAGGACAAAAATTTGTTGTTGAAGCAGAAGTTTGTTTAAAAGAAAAAGAAGTATTTGACGATAGTAAAAATATTAAAGAATAATTGAAATACTATAAACAGTAAAGAAGATTAAAATGACTCAAAAAACAAACGAATTACCGTCAAATAATATTAAAAATACAAACAATAATAAATTTAACAAAAGAACAAGTCTAATTCTAGGAATTCTCGCAATAATATTATCATTCGTTATATTTTTCTTCCCAGATACATTTAGAATAATTATAGCAGTCATACTTTTAGTATGGGGAATACTAAATCTAATTATTGCAAGTTGAAGTAAATAAAGAGCAATAACAATATTTTAACTAGAAAAAATAACCCTCAAATAATTTAAAAAAAAAGAAAACAAAAAAAATATAATAAGCATTCTTTAAGCAAATGCTTCTTTTACTTCAGGTGCAAATAATAAATATCCGCCAATAACTAAATGAATTACTAAAGTAACTATTTTAAATGGCGATAATGACCCTAAAATACCAAGACACGAAAATACTATTACTACAATTCTAGCCCAATTCTGTCCCATCCAAAGTCCTTTTCCTACAAAAAAGAACAAAACTGCAAATAATAATAAAACGATTCCTGCAAATACAAATAATCCAGTAGATATTGCACCAAATCCAGCTAATCCCGGAATATCTTTTGCTAAATCACTAATAAATCCTGCTCCAAATACCATTAATAATCCTAAAATGAAAATAGCCGCTGATCCAATAAACTCGAATACAGAAATTATTTTAACGCCAACTGGAACATTATTTAAATTGGGGACATTACCTCTAAAAGACGCATTATTATTAACCATTTCTTTTACCACATTATTACCTCTGTTAATCCAAAGACTAACTATTAACACTCATATTTTCAGGTTTTATAAAATTAGCTATATCACTAAAAAGACAAATTTATAAGTACGTCCACGTATCACTACTCTAAAGTACGTACCAACTAAATGAAACTAACAGAAATCTTAAAACACAAATTCTCAGGACATCATGCACCTTTACCTGAAGATTATGATTTGAAATATTTAGAACCAGATCAACTAAAAGGTCTAGCGTTAGCAAGAGATAAAAGAAAAATATTAAACCATCTACCATTAATTAAAGAAAAAGAAGAAATTGCTATTGAATTAGGACTTCATAACTTACTAACTCCTTCAGATATATTTGACTTAAATTATGCGATTCTAGTAGCACATCAACAAAATAAAATATCAACACACAATGCGATAAAAAGTTTAGGAGGTACAATTCATAGCAGAACTGAATTATTAAAAAGATATGCTAAAATTGCACACCTGGAATTACATCCAACAGATGTATGTAACATGCAATGCAAAGGATGCACTTACACAAACCATCATAAAATAGAACATAAAGATCAAGAAGTATTTCCTTTTTCAGGCTTACAAAGAATTCTAAATCTAAAACCACAATCCATAATCATTAGTGGAGGAGGAGAACCAACTCTTTATCAAAGCGGTCAACGTAATTTAACTGACTTAATTAAATTTTTTAAAAATACAAATCCAGAAATAACAATTGCACTAACAACAAACGGCACATATAAAACTACAACTATATATGAAGCAAGAGAATGGATTTCACAATTAGATTGGATGCGAATTTCTTTAGACTCAGCAACCCCTCAAAAATACGCCGAAGTTAGAGGTAAAGATAAATTTGCAAAAGTAATGGAAAATCTGGAAATTTACTTAAAAGAAAAAACAAAACGAGTAAATATCGGATTTTTATATTCAAAGCAAAACATGGGAGAATACGTTAAAATAGCAGAGTTAATGTTCGACAAATTTCAAGCAACTCCTGAATTATTAAATAAAATTACTATTGAGTATAGACCATTTAGAAAAAATCCAACTCTAGAACAAACTGACTTTTCAGAAGCGATTACTCCTGAACAAAAAAAAGAAACTGCTAAAGAGATAATAAAAATGACAAATGTAAAACCAGAAATAATTCCTTTCTTAAAAGCACAAACAAACATCACTACATTTACAATCGGAAATGAACACACTAAATATGACTTCAATAAATGCTACTTTAGCCAAGTTTCCAATATAATTAGACCGAATGGAGAAATAAGACCTTGCTTTATGAGAATAGAAGAACCAGAATTTATCATCGGAAACATACTTCACGATCCACTTGAAAAAATAGCATTAAATAGTTTATATGTAGCAGCAATAAAAGCAAAAAATTGTGATGCACAAGGATGTAGACTATGTTATCTAAATCACTTAGTGCAAGAAAATATAGGATTAAATCCAACTGAAATCCCCATAGAAATTAAAAGAGAAAATATGTTTTAGTATAAATACTCTAAAAAATAATATTGGGTTTAAAAAAATAAAAATTATACTCGATTAACACTTATTTATTTCCAGATTTTATCTTAGCTAAAACATCTTTATGATTAGTCCAATCAAATGCTTGTTCTAAAACTTCAATAAAACTTTTTACAGGAATAATTTCTATTTTACCGACGTGTTCTTTTTGCATAACAATGTCATTTGCATTACTAAATGGAATCAATACTTTTGTAAGTCCAGCTTCAATTGCACCTTCTATTTTATAGGAAACTCCACCAACAGGTAAAACATCTCCTCTAACAGAAAGACTACCAGTCATAGCAAGATTTTGTTTAACAGGAATTCCTTTTAATGCTGAAATTGTAGCAACTGCAACAGCAATAGATGCCGAATCTCCCTCAACACCTTCGTAAGTCTGTAAAAATTGAATATAAATATCTTTTTTATGATCGCCTTCCATATAATCTTCGCCAAGCCAAGATTTAATCATAGCTGAAACATTAATTACGGCTTCTTTTGCAATCTCTCCTAGTTTACCTGTTGCAATAATATCATTTTGTTTTCCACCTGGAACAACAGCAGCTTCAATTGGAAGAACAATTCCTGAATATGTAGATTCTCCTCCCATAACCGCAAGACCATTAACTCGTCCAACTCTAACACCTGACGTAACAATTACTTCATACTCTTTTTTTCTTTCAATTATTTTATCAGAAATTTGTTTTTCAAGAGGTCTGCCAGTATGCATTCCTTTTCGAACATGTTTATCAGTTACAATAGTTGCATTTTCTTCAATAGCAATATCTCCTGCTGCTCTAATAATTCCACCAAGTTCTCTAAATCTAATAGTAAGATGATTTTTTCGTCCAGCTCTTCTTCGAGCTTCTTCAATTATTACATCAATTGCAGATTTATCGAAAGGAGGAATTTTTTTATCTTTCTTAACTTCTTGTGCAATAAAAATAGCAATTTTATCTAAATTTTGCGGAGTATCTTTAATCATATCATTCATATAGACTTCATAACCATATCCTCTAATTCTGCTTCTAAGAGCAGGATGCATTCGAGAAATACTATCGTAATTTCCTGCAGCAACCATAATAAAATTACAAGGAACTGATTCAGTTCTAACCATTGCACCAGCTGATCTTTCAGATCTTCCAGTAATTGACATCTTTCCTTCTTGTAATACAGTCAACAACTCTTGTTGCATTTGAGGACTTAATATTGAAATTTCATCTAAAAATAAAACTCCCATATTCGCCTTATGGATCATACCAGCTACAACTCTATTATGAGCAGGAGTACCTAAACCACCTGTTTGAAATGGATCGTGCATAACATCTCCAAGTAATGCGCCTTCATGTGCACCAGTTGCATCAACAAATGGCGCAACTTTTTGACCAAAATTATCAACAACTGTCTTTGGGACAGGAACTTTTGGTTGATTTCCGCCAATTCTTTTTGACATTGACATTGAAAACATAAAACCAACTCCAACTAGTAAAGTAATAAACATATAACCAACATAAACAATATCAGAAATTTCTTTATTTACCCATTGATAATATTGCCAAAAACCAATTGCAATAATTACTGCAATTAACACTAAAGATAGTATATTAACCCCGCCGATATTTTGAACTTTTGCTCTATTAACAAAATCTCTTCCCTTTCCTGCAGGAACTACTCTGATTAATGGAACATTCTCATCGTTAGGATTTGGAAATGCAAGAACATCAACTAATTTTTCTTTAGGTAAAAGTTCAGCAAGTGCCATACCAAGCATAGATTTACCAGTACCAGGTTCACCAATCAAAAGAACGTGTCTTCTTTGTCTTGCAGCTTTTTTAACAATATCAACAGCTTCATCTTGACCAATAACTTGTTCAATCATAGAATCTGAAACTTTAATATCAGCAGTAGTAGTATATTTTAATCTCTCATATTCTTTAGGGACATCAGTAGAAGCTTTAACTTTAACATCGGCTTTTACATTAGTTTTTACATCAACTTTATTTTCAAGAGCGTTTTTAGTTTCAACACCTGTTTTAACTTTATTAATTGCCTTTTTAGAAGAAGAATCTACCTTAACGTTTGTCTTAACCTGTTTCTGTTTAGTTGAAGAAAGTTTTTTAGCCATATAATTGATTTACCCCATAAGAGAAGACGGAATAAGTATTTAAAAAGTTAATGGAGTATAGCTTCATAAGAATAATGAACTAAACTAAATAAATTTAACAACATAAAAATAATCAAAACAAGAAAAATAAATATCTAATCCCAACAAATATAATAATTATCTTTGTCGTCGTGAAAGAAAAATGCGGTTGGAAAATGAGTCATAATCGCATGATGCAGTTTTCTTGCATCTTCAGCTCGATTCAAACAAGTTAAAATAAATTTCTCTTTTCCTACTCTTCTTATTTCAGAAAGTCCCTTATTAAGATCATCAAAGTTTTGTATTGCTGTAAAACTTACAACCAAATCAAAAGAGTTTTTACCAAACTCTATTTTTTCAGCTTGTCCTACAGTTAACAAACATTTTTTACCGCCAAATTTATTTAAAGAAATTAATTTTTTAGAAGGATCTATTCCTACAACAGTAAGGCCTTTTTCTTGAAAAAAGTCAGAACTAATTCCTGTTCCACAACCAACATCAAGAGCATTTTCTAAACCATCAAAAAAATCAGGCTTATGCTTTAATGCAGTACTAAAAGCAAAATTCAACTTTTTAAGTTGTTCATCTTCATATAGTTCATTATAACCATCTGCGATTATATCATAATAATTTTCCTTCATAAATCCTCTAATCATTCAGTCATTTATATTTCTTTATGTTTCAAACGCCCTAAAACAAGGCATAAAGTACCATAATCAATCCAAATTGCAACAGACTGACTAAAACTTGTTAATTTAATAGTGGTTACGAACATTAATAAATATTTTTGTTTAATGAAGCTACAGGGGAACTTAAAAAGAACAATCCATGCCAATTATAAGGCAATTATTGAAACTGCTTAACTAAAGCCTTTAATACTAAAATGAAATACAAAATAGAAAAAAAGCATAATCCTAACGCTACAAAATACAAAAAGGATGATTTAGACTTAACTATTGCCTTTTCTAAACTAGCTTATGAAGAATTAAAAGAAATAATTAAAGGAATAATTCTATTCGGTAGTGCAGCTAAAACTGAACTTGTAAATCCTACTGATGAAGAAAAAGATATTGATATATTAATACTTTTAGACGATATTAGCGTAGACATAAATAAAGAAATTACTGAAGCATACAGAATAATCACTGCAAAAATGGTTGCAAAAGTGTCTTCGAGAATTCACGTAACAACACTAAAATTAAGCACATTTTGGGACCTTTCAAGAAACGGCGACCCAGTTGCAATAAACATTCTAAGAGATGGAGTTGCAATAATTGACACTGGTTTTTTTGATCCTCTTCAAGCACTATTAATGAAAGGAAAAATAAAACCAAGCTACGAAAGTATTTGGACTTATTACAATAAAGCAAATTCAACAATAACAAATAGCCGAGCTAGATTAATTGATGCAACTGTAGATTTGTATTGGGGAGTAATTGATTCAACACATGCTGCATTAATGAAAGCAGGATGCATCCCTCCAAGTCCAAGTCAAGCAGCAGATTATATCGAAGAAAAATTAGTTAAAACAAAACTTTGCGATAGAAGATACGCTGACAACATGAGATTTTTCTACGGATTATATAAAGAAATAACTCACAGAAAAATCCAAGATATATCAGGAAATGACTACGAAAAATACTATGCAAAAGCAAAAGATCACGTTGAGAAAATGAGACAAATCATAACTCATTTTGAAAAATTAAACTGATTTCAACAATAACTTAAATTAATCTAATACTCTTTAAAACTATAAACCATTAATTTAATAACAAAAATTATAAACTAATTAAACCTTAAACATATTATGATGCCAACTATTAAGAAAACAAATTTAGAAATCCAAAACGACATACTTGAAATAAAAAGATATTCTAAAGGAGAAAACCACATCGGCGTATCCGTAAAAAGACTAAATCAATATTTAAAATATCCAAAAGAATTCACAGAAATATACAAAAAAGACAATCCAAAAGTACTTGCTGAAATCCTAGATGAATTAAAAACCGCAGAAGAAGATTATAATAGAATTAACTCACTTAAACCTAAAAAAGTTGAAAAAAGAAAGGTAGAAAATAAAGAGACAAAAAAGACAACTAAAAAAAAGAAAATCAAAGTGATGAGAAAAACCATTAAAAATAGAAAATAAAGCTAAAACCTAAAAAAATAACATTCTTAAATCCCCGCAATATTGTATAATTATGAAAGACCTCTTACTTTTGTGTAGAACAGCACTAGAAACTTACTTTAAAGACATCGATTTGGACATAAGTGATGAAATTAAAAAAAAGTATTCTGAAAATAAAGCTTGCTTTGTAACAATTACTAAAAACAATGAACTAAGAGGAGTTGTTGGACATATCATGCCGTCACAAGAACTTTGGAAAGATGCAATTGAAAATGCAGTAAGTGCAGCTACTTGCGATCCAAGATTTCCACCAATGGACTTTGATGAACTAAAAGACGTTAAACTAGAATTATCAGTATTAACAGTTCCTGAAAAATTAGAATACACTGACTTCAAAGACTTACTAAAAAAACTAACTGGCGAAGAAGGAGTTATAATAGGAAAAGGAGAATGCTCGGCAACATTTTTGCCTCAAGTTTGGGAAGAACTATCTCATAAAGAAGTTTTCTTAAGCGAACTTTGCAAAAAAGCAGGACTTCATGCAAAAGCCTGGAAAGAAATTCCTAAAACTCCAGAAGACAAATTAGAAGTATACACCTATCATGCATTAGCTATAAAAGAAGAATAAGAATACTAATAATAAGCATCAAAAAATAACAATCATCATAGAGCAAAAAATATACTGCCTGACTATGAGCCGATACTCCGTATGAATTGATGGAGCAGCGACGAACGCATAGTGAGAAGCGTAGCGACCATTCGTGAGCGCCAGCGAACAAAAACCAGAAAAGCGAATTGGCAAAATATTTTTTGCAATACGAATTATACAAACTAAAAAATAAAAATTATTAACAAAATAAAATTATAATAATATAACAAAAAAAATAAACAAAACACCAACATGGAAACTTTCAAATATCAAATTGTAGGAACTAGTCACGTTGCTAAAGAATCTAAGATTAAAATAGAAAAAGCATACGAGGAATTTAAACCTACAATTATTTGTATTGAACTAGATGAAGGAAGATTACGGGGATTACTAAGTAAAGAAAAATCTAAAATGCCTCCTTCTTTAATTTTCAAAATTGGACTTTGGGGATATTTGTTTAGTTTAGTTGCAAGAGCTGTCCAAGAGGGTGTTGGAAAAAAAATGAACATTTTGCCAGGAGATGATATGCTTGCAGGAGTTGCAATTGCACAAAAACACAAACTCCCAGTTGCATTAATTGATCAAAACATTCAAATCACACTTCAAAGACTTTCTAAAAATTTCAAAGCAAGAGATAAATGGAATTTATTCAAAGATTTTTTTAGAGGAATTTTCACACCCAAAAAAGTTATGGCTGAAATGGGAATCAAAAACATGGACTTATCAAAAATTCCTTCTGATGTTATAATTGACAAAGCAATTGGTCTTATGGAAAAAAGATATCCTGGATTATATAAGACTCTAGTTGAAGAAAGAAATCACTACATGGTAAACCAAATCTATGAAATATTCAGAAAAAATCCAGAAAGCCGGGTTTTAGCAGTAGTTGGAGCTGGACATTCTAAAGGCATGACTAAACTTTTAAACCAAAAATTATTAAAACCCCAGTATTCCATCGATCTACATAATTAATTGTCAAGAAATATTATCGAGGAATACTGGCGGTGCTCAAAAACTGCAGGCCTGCTGTTTTTGACACTGGAGTACATAAAACAAACACCATGAACCTAACTAGCGCAATTCATGCATTCAAAAGATGGGGCTATTTTTCTTGGAAAGAAATGTTCCAATTATTAATAACTGCGACAGTAATGGGTTTTGTCTTTAGTTTTGGCAGATACAATTTACCAAGCACTCCTGATCAATTTAACTTGGCAGCAGGAATATTCAACTTCATTCTTTTCACATTATTCTCTATGTTAGCATTACTTTCTATGCAGTATCCTGCAAGATTAATGGCACTAAAATTCGGATACATTCCAAAATACCAATCTTGGCCAACAGGAATTGGCATTAGTGCAATACTATGTGTTCTAACTAATGGATTCCCATTATATCTAAATGGTGGCGGAATTGACTTAAAGAAAAACGAAGGACTTCAACTAGGATATTATTGGAAAGGTATCAACATGCAAAAACTTGGGTTTATTGCATTCTGGGGCTTATTCGGACTTGTATTTTATACAGCAATAATAGCAGCACTTCCAGATTGGTTGATTAATCCTTACATCAAAAAAGAAATGATTGTAACAAGCATTTTAATTGGCATATCAAGTTTAATACCTGTGGATGCACTATTTTCAGTTTGGCAACACAACCTTCCTCATAGTAATGGAACACTTTTATTATTTGGAAAATGGGCATTTGGAGTATTTACATTAACATTTGTTGCAGTAGGATTCAGTTTAATCTTTTTCATAAATATATGGGCATTACCAATTGCAATAATACTTGGCGGAATAGCATGGCTAGCATTTAGACTATTTTTCATTGTCGCGGATGATAAAGACAAAGACACATATCACCTTTGGAGAAAGTAAACCCCACTCACTTCAGACAATATTAGAACATTACTTGAGAAAAATTACTAAAACTAATAATCGTCAATTACCCATTCTGAAGAGTAAAATCTCCTCATAAAAGTCAAAAACTTTATAAATACTGATAATAAATATCTCTTAATTGGAGGAATCCTCATGTTAAAGATGAAAAAAGTTACTGAAACTTATGAACTAAAAGTATTCACAGATGGCGGAGATTATTTTGGAGATATTGAAGAATGCATAATTTCTGGAAATAAGGTTTTTGGATGGAGAGTAAAAAGCACTCGAAACTCATACTTAGATAAAGTTCTAGGTTCTGCTAAAGGAGTAATTGTTCCACACCAGCTAGTTAGAGCTGTAGGAGATATTATGATTATTAGTAAAACTGCAATACCTCAGTATAACGCTGATGATGACGCAGACGAAAAAGAAGAGTAAAGACTTCTTTTTAATTTCTATTTTTAATTATATTTTATTTTAACAACTTATTTAATTCTAAAGATTAATTACTTAATTTAAACTACGGAAAATATATTACTGAACTAAACTAAATCCATAACTTGAATTATAAATCTGCAAGACTTCCGTTGAATTTAAAGATCTATTCCAAAGTGTTACTTCATCGATTAATCCATTATATTTGGAATAACTTTGAGAACCACGCAATAATTTTCCAATAGTATAATGATTAATATTAGTAACATTTCCAAACCATTTACCATCACCTGCATTTACTGTCAAAGATTTCTGGACACTATTTACATAACATGAAGTAGTAGAACCATTGCTTGTCCAAATTACATTATACCATTGACCTGTTGAAACAACATTTGATGCAGTAACAATATCTATATACGGAGCAGTAGGATTATAAAAAGACAAAGCACTATTTGAATTAATATTGACTTGTAAATAATTTCCTGAATTAGTAGTATTTTCATTTCCAACGAATAAATCTGGTTGACCACTAAAACTATTAGCATAAAACCAAAGAGAAAGAGAGCCCTGATAATAATACGGCGCAGAACCTATTTCAACAAAACTATTAACTCCATCAAAACTATACGCTCCGCCTACTTTTCCTAATGCAGTATATGTAGCGCTATAATTAATTCCATTATAACCATGCCCGCTCAAATCAGAAGTATTTCCATCAAAAGGATAATATGCAACTAAACCTTGTCGAAGAGCACTTAAATTACCAGGAGGAAAATATCCACATTGGCCAGATATATTTCCAGCATTAATCCAATTTCCATTAGTACAAACTGAAGATACTGTGCCATTGCAACTTATTTGAGTTTCAGAACAAATTGGAGTTTGAGGACCTGATAAAGATAAACTCAAACCATTCCCTCCATTGTATAAATCTAATACGTCAGAAGAATTTAAAGCACGATTCCAAATACTAACCTCATCAATTGAACCATTAAAAATTAAAGCATCATAAGCAAATTTACCAACTAAACTAGTTGTCTGTGAATTTACATTAAATGATCTCCAATCAATCTTTCCAGTTCCATCAACTGCTAAAATTACCCCTGAAAATCCAGAACTTGTTGCAACTGAGCCATTGAGATTTCCATCTATATACAAATACATATTAGTACCATTCCGTATTGCAATTATATGATGCCAAACATTATTTGTAACTGAATTTGCAGAAACTATCCCTCTAGAATCAGTAAAACTATTTGAGCAAGAAGTTAAAATTCTTCCATTAATATTAGAGGTTTTTATCCATGCGGACATAGTATAAATAGTATTACCAGACCCGTTAGTAAAGGAAAAAGGTAAAAGAATATTACTAGTAATTCCATCAAAACTATATCCGCCACCTACTTTTCCAGATGAATTATAACTAGCACCATTATTGGTCCCATTGTTTACATTTAAATTCAAATCAGAAGTATTTCCATCAAAAGGATAATATGCAACCAAACCTTGTCTAAGCGCTAAAACAGTAGAATTTGGAGTGTAAGTTTGTCCACCACCACTTACACTGACTGCCCCATAACTATTACTATTTCCTGCAAGCCTATTACTTGTAATAGAATCTGTATACAATATTCCAATTAATGGAGTTTGTTTATTTGTAATTATATAATTTGAACTATTAACAGCAGTACAATTAACAATAACACTTTGACCAACATTCAAGACTATTGGCAAAGCAGGATTTGTATTAGAAGAATTACAAGTTAAATTAGTTTGTTGATTCAATCTAAATTCATTTATTGTTATTGTATCATAAAAATTATTTTTCAACTTAAATAAAGAACCTGAAGTTTCAATCGAATAACTCGCAACACCAATAGTAGATATTTGTAATTTTACATCAGAAACTTTCTTTTCAGATGAACTTCCAATTCCAGGAAATCCTCCAAGAGTATTAATTGCAACTAAAGCAATAACCACAACTACTGCTAAGAGAATAAGATACTCAGTTGCGGTTTGAGATTTAGACATAGATTTATTTCGGATAATTTAATTTATAAAACTTACCATAGATTCTATTAAAATAAATAAACAAATAAATAAAACGCACCTTCAAACTAATCATCCCTAAGTGCATCAACTGGTCTTCTTTGAGATGCGTTAATTGCAGGCGCTACACCTGATATTGCACCAACAATTACTGCAAATGCAATACAGCCAAGGAATAATGACCAAGAGAAATAAGGTTGCAAAAATCCAAAACCAACTGCCTTAAGAGTTGCTCCTCCAATACTAGAAAGCAACCAACCTAAAAATACACCAACCAATCCACCAACAAGTCCTAAAAAACTAGACTCAAATAAAAATATGTTAAATATCTCAGAATTCTTTGCACCAATTGATTTAATGATTCCAATTTCTTTAATTCTTTCAAGAACTGAAGTTACCATCGTATTTGCAGTATTAATTGCTGAAATTACAACAGAAATAAATGCAATCATTATTATAAAAAATATTACCATATTTAATGCAGTAGAAAATGCTTCAAGTTGTGAAACAAAAGATGCAACAGATAAAGTTTCTTTTCCTTTTTCTTCCCCTCTATCTCTTCGTAAATTTTTAATTAATCGTTCAACTGTCGGCTCAACTATTTTAATATCAGCACTACCAAACAATATCCCATACGAATCAGTTTCAGGAAATAATTTCAAAAAACCTTTTTCAGTCATATAAATATTAGCATCATCTGAAGGATTTCCAATCTCCCCATAAAATCCAACTACTCTTAATTTCTCACCATTAATTTCAATATTACTATTAAGCTCAACTGGTTTTGGAAATATTTTATTTGCTACAGTATAACCGTAACCTAATACAACAGAATTGTCATCTCCCTTAGTCAAACCTCGACCTTTAGTAATATTAATTCCCATAGTCTCAGACATAATATTACTTTTAGGATCATAACCCATAACAAAAACATACTTCCTAGTTTTGTCTTGCACAACTTCTCCAGGAGACATATATACCCCAATAACATCAATAACTCCAACAGTACGCTTCACAGTAGTCAAATCACTATCTGTTAATTTCACATCAGAAGTCCCAGGAGCTCCCATTCCTTTTCCTGAAACTGTAAACTTATTAGCAGAACTTCCAGTAGAAAGATCATCAACATAATTATACAACCCCAAACCAAAACTTACAAAAATAAAAATTGTAGCAATACCAATAAAGATAGATAAAATAGTAAGAAAACTTCGAGTTTTTCTCATCGCTAGATTCCTCAGCGAATATTTCATATTTTCTATTGTTATTACCATTGTTGTTTCTTTCTTATTTTGATATTTGCAAAAAGTATTTTGCCAATTCGCCTTTCTTCTTTTTGTCGGCATTCGCCTGTGTATTGTCGCGAACGCTCCTCATTATGCATTCGTCGCTGCTCCATTGAATCATACGTTTCAATGGCTCATATCCAGGCAGTATACTTTTTGCTCGATGTTGCTAAGTTATTTTTTTATTTTATTATTCTTAAATAGCTCGAAGTGCATCAACTGGATGTTGTCTAGCCGCTTGCATAGCTGGCGCAATTCCTGCAATACAACCAATTAAAAATGTTCCAACTAATGTACCAATGATTAAAACATAATTTATTTCAGGAACAACTACTGAACCCAAAAAACTACTAATTCCTTTATTACCAACATAAGATATCAACTCACCAAATATAACTCCAATTATTCCACCGAGTAGTCCCATCATCCCTGACTCAATAAAAAATTGCATAAAAATATCACTGTTTTTTGCACCTATTGATTTCATTACACCAATTTGATTTTTTCGTTCAAGTACTGCTGTAGTCATAGTATTAATAATACCAATTGCTCCAACAAATATTGAAATAGCAGCAATTAATACGACAAAAATCTGAACTCCAGTAAGAACACTATTTACAGTTCCAAGAGCTGCAGCAGGAGTTCTAACTTCAAAATCTTCTTCTCCTTCTTTGACATCCCTATTTTTTCGAAGTAATTTTTCAACTTCTAATTTTGCAACATTAAGTAAATCTTTACTTTTTGCTTTAACAACAATAACACTGACTTTTTCTTTATCAGCAACTAAATTAAACAAATCATCATCATTAAGAACCAAAATATTATCAAAAATAAAACTCCCTTTTTTCTTCAAAATTCCAATAACCTCGAATTCCTCTCCTTTAAATGAAATATGATCTCCTGGTTTTACAGCTTTTTTAAAATCATTTACATCTGTTCCGAAATTATATCCAAGCAAAACTTTTTTATGATCTCCATCTCTTAATAATCTTCCAGAAAGCGGTTTTAATTCAAGTGTATCATATACAAACTTTCGCTTTTCTTTATCAGGAACATTCATAGCAAATCCAAAACCACCATACTTTCCAAACTCGAGCGGTCCAGTTTCAATCACTCTTGAAATAGCCATATCAACACTAGGAAGTTTTTCAATATCAGTAACATCCTTAGTAGTAAGTGGATTTGTAACTCCAGTTCCAGGCGGTCCTGCACCAGAAATTCCTCCTGCTTGAACTGTCAATACTTCAGTAGTGCTTATACCAAATTGAGAAGAAACTGCTACTTTAAGTCCGTTACCAAGTCCTATTAAAGCTACAACTGCGGTAACACCAATAAAAATACCAAGAAGAGTTAGCCAACTACGCAATTTCTTGTGAGTTAAGCTATTCCAGGCAAATAAAAAATAATCTCTAAGCATTATTAATCCTTACGCTTCTTTTTCCAAACTCTAAATCCTATAAATGCTACTACTACAACTATTATCACAATAAAAATCCAAGATGAATTGGATGATGTTGTTGCTGCAGGATATAGCTTCACAGGAATACTTACTTCTTTTGTATAAGCATTATTATTAGCGTCCATATAAGTTGCTACAAGATTTAAATTAAAATTATCACTTGAGGTTTTCTTAATAATTGTAAAATCAGCAGTTTCAAAATCATTACTATCAACACTACCAATATAATTTTCATTACTAGAAATAACTTCATAGTCTGCAGAATCTTTAAGATTTGCACTTAATAATTTAACATTAATAAGACCTTTATTTACAAATTTAACAGTAACAGTTCCTCTGTTAGTACCAGCTAAGAAATCTTTTGTATCAGAATAAATACTAAGATCAGCATTAGCACCAACTACAATTCCAACTATTTCATTCTTTTCAACAAGAGTATTTGCAGAATCGTAATAACTAATTGTTACAGGTATTTTATATACCATAGAATCAGCTGTTGCATAAGGCATTAAACCAAATCTAAAAATAGATTCTTGATTTGATAATAAAAATTTAACTTTTTTAGAAGTTGCAGAATCAACTGGAGCAAATGGCAAAGTTGCAGAACTTAAATCTAAACTAACTGTTACATCTCTTAAAGTTGAATCAGATGGATTTGATAACATGATTTCAACATTCCCACTTTTACCAGGTTCAAACTTATCACTTTTAACAGAAGAAATAACTAAACCATAATCTTGAGTTTTAACTTGAATGTCGAATTCATATGTTTGCATACTTGATGCATCAGATTCATATTGAACTTTAATTTTATTAGTTCCTTCAACTGCATCTTTTGCAACTCGAAGTTTATATTCAACAACTGCACTTAAATCATTACTATCAGTCATCTTTTGAAATGCGCCCATAGTGCCAACTGATTTAACATTAGAAACACCAGGATCTAAAGAAAAAGGATATTGTTGAACTAAAGTAACTTTAACTCCTGTAACACTATCTTGACCTAAATTTTCAACTCTGATTTTTACAGTAACATAATCCCCAGGAGAAACTGGGTTTGGATCTTGATTGATTAAACTTAATTTAATCGCATCAGTAGAAGGTGTCGCTGCAAACACAAAACTTGCAAACATCATAGATAATATTGCTAAAATCGCAAACAGAGTTATTTTCTTATTCATTCAAATTCACCATATTAATAGACGTAGCCTAGATTTATAAAGATAATGGATGATTAAACACTCTAACCGGAGAAGACATTAACACCACTTATGCACAAAATAATGTGCTATTAAATAATTCTAAAGACAAATATACTTCCATCAATCACATCGTCATTCATTTTCAGATCAACGATAAAATTTACTGCAAATTTTCTGTATAATTTATGTAATATGAATTAATTTCATTTGTAGTTAATGCCCTATTATATAGTAAAATCTGATCTAATTTCCCAGGCCATTGGGCCCACCCGGAAATATCAGCTTGCACATGCACATATCCCCATGTAGAGCTGTCATTCAATATCTTAGCAGTTATGATATTACCGCCACCCCATGGCGTATCAACAGCGTACTCAATACGGGTATCATAACCCATAATAAGGGTTCCGTTAACATCGTTCGGGTCATACCTTACAGAAAGTAAATGCCAATTGCCATCTCTTGCTACATCTTGATTTCCAATAAAATAACTATCAGCCGTTGGCATATGAAAACAAAGACCTCCGAAATTTCCGCGATACCACATTGGCGATCCAGATATATACGTATTCCCTTGTTCCCATAAAACGGATTCGGAAGTACTAAACCCACTCATCTTAACCCACATCATGATAGTAAAAGCATTAGTCATATTAATCGTTGGGAACTTAAGTCCATTTCCAACTGAAGAGTCCATTAAAAAAGAACCGTTCATAAGTCCAGTTGTAGCAAAATTAGTAGTGTTTGTTCCCAAAAATGTTGTGCCATTATGATGACCTATTGAATCAATAATAACTGTATTTGTAGCATTATCATTCATTTTCCATTGTGATACAAGTCCAACTCCTAAAGGACTAATCGGAGGAATAACTACTACACCACCATTAGAACTATTTCCATAGCTAGGAACATTTCCAGCAGTTCGTACTGCACCTATATTATCAGTATAGGATACTCCAAGTAAGGGAGTTTGTCTATCTGAAATAATGTAAGACGAACTATTTACAACAGTACAATTAATTATTTTACTTTGCCCAACATTCAAAACTATTGGCAAAGCAGGATTTGTATTAGACGAATTACAAGTTAAATTATTTTGTTGATTAACTCTAAATTCAGTAACTGTAACAGTATCGTAATAATTATTTTTTAATTTAAAAAGAGAAGAACTTGTTCCAATTGAATAAGATTCAATTCCGATTGTATCAGTTGCTAATTTCAAATCAGATACTTTTTTGTTTGTACCCGCACCAATTCCTGGAAAACCGCCCATCGTATTAACGACGACAAGCGCAATAACAATTACTACTGCTAAAATTATTAAATATTCCGTTGATGTCTGACTTTTACGTCTAGCACAGGTATTTTTCACACTAGTAATCTTGGTAATTGGGATTTATATAATTAACTAAAACTTAATTCTAAAGATTTATGCTCCAAATATAGGGATCTATAAACTATAAACTACCGCAAAAGAATATAAACAACGTTTAAATATAAGGACTACTATTAATATTACAAGTAGGGGTAACTTAAATAGAAATGGTAAGCAACGCAGAACTAATTGAAGAAGTAAAAAAGAAGATTGCTCATGTAATTAAAGAAAATAATCTAAATAATCCTCAAGAAGAGCATGAATATATCAAAGATTATGCTCCAATTCTTCAAGCAATGGAAGAAATAAATAGAAACGATTTCATCCCAGGAATGTATAAAATAGCATCATATGACGATAAAGCAATTCCAATTGGTGAATTTCAAAAATCAGAAGTTCCTTCAGAATTAGCAAAAATTGCATACTTATTAGAACTAAAAAATGGAGATGTCTTATTAGAAGTTGGAATGGGTAGTGGATATTCAACAGCATTATTCTATAAATTAATTTCACCAGAAGGAAAAATTGTAACATACGATAGAAATAAAAAACTTTGTGGCATGGGACAAAATAATCTATCTAAAATTTTTGGAGAAGCGGTTATTACAAGAAAAATCTCAATACATTATGATAACGCATACAATCTTCCTAAAAAATTAATAACTGAATCTTTTACTAAAATATATATTAGCGCAGGAATTGATGTAAATAAATTCCCATTAGATGATTTTATTTTATTATTAAAACCAAACGGACTACTTGTATTCCCGGATACAAAAGGAAACCTATACGTTTACACAAGAAGCCAAAGAAATAAACCATTCCTAATGGAAGAATGCAAAGGATTTACTTTCGATGAACTTAAACACGGAACAGAATAACTAAAAAACAAATAATCTCTCTCCAAATCATGACAACTTTCAAAACATATATTGTAACAGGAACTCCAGGAGCTGGAAAAACCACTTTTGCTAAACACTTCGCAAAAAAAAATAATCTTGAATATATTAGCGGACTTGACATAATTGAAATAACAAAACTTGCAGAAAGCAAAGACGAGGATGGATGCATAGTAGTTGATGAAAAAAAGTTTGCTAAAATATGTGAAAAAATCATAACGCTAAGTAAAAAAACAAATAAAAAATCCAACGACTTAAAAGGAATAATCATAGATTCACACCTGTCTCATTACATCAATCCCAAATACGTAGACTTATGTTTTGTAACTGAATGTGATATTAAAATTCTAAAAAAACGTCTAACAAAAAGAAAATATTCTCCACAAAAAATAAGAGATAACTTAGACTCAGAAATATTTAAAATATGTAGAACTGAAGCCAAAGAAAGCGGACATAAAATTAAAATCATAGATACTTCAAAAAACAAAAAAGTCAACGTCTAAATATAGTAATGTTTAAATCAGGTAAAACTGGTGCAGCAGCTTGCCAATTCTTGATAACCTCAATTGGATGAACCAATGTAACAAAATTCAAAATTAAACTATCACGAATCATTACTACTAAAAATATCTCAAGGAATAAAATTATAATTATTGAAAGCCAAACAGGAAATTTTCTAGCTAATACGTAGCCTAACATCATCACAAAAACATCAAAAATGGAGTTTATAATACTATCCCCATAATAATCAAAAGCAAAAGTCACAGTTCGATATCGATCAATTATAAATGGAGAATTTTCAAAAATTTCCCAAATACATTCGATTAAAACTGCAAGAAAAAATCTTGTCCGTAATGGTAAACGTCTAAAAACCAACCACAATAAACCATAAAAAACAAACCCGTGAATTATATGAGTCAAACTATACCAATCTAATAAATGCTGAGAATTGCCAGGACCATTAGCATTATTGTACCAAAGTAAAACAGAATCACATTTACAAATAAATAATCGTCCCATCAAATATTCAATAATAACTTGAATCAAAATAACTAAAATAACTCCAGAAATTACTAATACTAATGGATTATCAAAATATTTCTTCAGTTCCTTTATTTTAGCATTTATATTCACATTACACCAATTAAGCATACCAAACATAAATTAATTTATATCCACTAATCAATCCTTATCAACCAACTTAGCATCAACAATATCAAATTTAACATTCTCGTTCCGCTCGGGATCAAACACTTTGACACCCTTAACAATAGAAATCTTTTTCTTAAATAAAGAACAATCGAATACAAAAGTCTCAAACTCTCCTCCTTCTCCAGCAACATTCATTCCTGTTTTTTTATTTAAAGCAACAAGTCTCGCTACCTCGATAGCTTCAATCTCTCTACCAACCCATTTCTCATCTAATCCTTCAGATGCAACAGAACTCATTATAAAATGAACATCGTTTTCAAGTAACTCGTACATATACTTCTCTTGATCTTTGTGCCACAAAGGACTAAAACAAACAAGTCCAACTTTGTCACAAGCTTTTTCAATTCTATCACGTTGATACGTCGAGAAAATAGCACCAGTTACAACGCCATCAATTTTAAATTCTTTTTTGGCTTTTTTAAGTAATAGAACTAAATCAGTAAGTTCATCTTCTTTTTCGCCAAGAGTCTCCTGAACAAGAAGCGGAATTCCACATGCCTCTGCCTGTAACTTCGCCAACTTCGTATTTGGAGTATGAAACATAAAAGAATAATCATTTTTACTTTTCATAGTCATAAAACAACTAATATCATAATTTTGTTTTTGCATAACGATAGTTGCATAAACTGAATCTTTTCCAGTACTAAGTAAAGCACCAAGTCGAAGGTTTTTCTCGTCATAAAATTGTTTTAAATACTCAGATTTAGTTTTATGTTGAACTTTAGCAAGCTTTTCAATTCCCTTATCAAACTTAGAACCATATTGCGCTGCTTTTTTAGGTCTTCTTGCATACTCAGTAGGCAAGCCAATTTTTTCAGCCATATCTCGTAAAATAATCTTTTTCTCAACAGCAGAAATTTTAAATTTAGGAGGAATTTTTAACGCAAACTCAATTAATTTTTTATCCAAAAAAGGAAGACGTAGTTCCATCTCATTAAACATTGTAACAACATCATCTCGATATAAATCACGTTCATGAATTTGCATTAACCCAGACAAACATTCTTTATTAACATTATCCATAGATAAAGTATCATATGCATTCATTTTATCTAAATATTCTTCTCCTCGAATACTAACTCCTGCTGATACTGCATGTCTTTCATAACCTGCAAAAAGTTCCTCACTACCAAGTCCCGAAAAAATAACTTTTAATTTATCTTTTCTTGCAGCTTCACATGCTAAAAAGAAAGGAAGTGCAACACCAACTTTAACAACGTTATTTGACTCAATTAATGGAGCTACTTTTTTAATATAATCTTCAAGCTCAGCAAGAGTTATTGTCGCTATTTTAAGATCTAAATCAAATTCTTTTGCAATTTTCTTAGCATAAACTAAATCTTCAGATTCTCCAATATCAGAAATTGCAGCCGTATAGCAAGTAAATTTCAAACCTTTCTTTTTCATAATGTAAGCAATTAAAGTCGAGTCAACTCCCCCAGAAAAAAGAAGTCCAAACTTCTTATCAGGAATTCTTTTCATAATTGCAGAAGTAAATTTCTCCTCAAGCTCATAAACAATTTTGCTTTTTGAAACATCAATATTTCCAATCTTAAAAAATTCTCTATCCTCAAATAATGCCTCATCGCTATCAACAACATAAGTTAAAACTTGTCGTGGATTTAATTCCTGAACTAAACCTTTAGGCAAAGACTTTTTCTCAGATGCAAAACAAAAGTTATTTCGCTTATCATGTAAATAAAATAAAGGCTTAACTCCAAGAATATCTCTTGCAAGAATTAGTTTCTTTTCTTTTGAGTCATACAAAAAGAAAGCATAAACTCCATCTAACTCAGTTAAACATTTTACTCCTTTTTGTAAAAATAATTCAAACAAAAGAACTGCATCATTATCAGCTTTAATTTTATATTTTTCAGAAAGCTCCTTCCAATTATATATCTCGCAATTTGCTGCAAAAATAAATCGCTTTTCTTTGTCAGAAGAAAACAAAGGTTGTTCAACATAAGAAACAATTGAATGAAGATTATGTCCTAAAGCAACACCAATCTCCTTAGAAAACCAACTAGAAGAATTATCTTTACCTCGATTCTTCATAACTTTAAGGCCATTTGCAACAATTTCCTTGCAATCTTCCCCAATCGCTCCAATTATTCCACACATAACCATACAAGAAACGAGAAAAATTATAAATGTAACTATACAAGCAAACTCTAGAAATCCTATGGTAAAAAACAAAAAAACAACAAAAACAAAGGCAAAAACAGCTAAACCAGTATCAAAAACACCTAAAGTTAACACAAATGCTACTTTATCTCAGAATACCATGCCTAAAAACGTAGGAAGCGCTCCAAAAGACAAAAAACCAATTATGTTCTTTATAGCACTAATCTTAATATTAGCTCTAATAGCAGGATATTTGATTATGAGATATGCTTAAATAATATATTTTAAGGTAAGATCAAGACATCAAGAAATAAGTATACTGCCCTGTTATGAGCCATTTTTACGTTGATCTAGATGGAGCAACGACGAACGAATAGTGAGGAGTGTGGCGACTATATACAGGCGAATGCCGGCAAAAAGAAGTAGGGCGAATTGGCAAAATACTTATTTCAAAAGACAATATAAGAAAAATAGTTCATATTATTAATAAATTCTAAGAAAGTAGTGACTAATGTTTTTAAAGCCACATTGTTAGCATATATCTTATGTTTAAGCAAATAATTGCAGATATTAAGAGCGGATCTATTTCTGGACCAGAAAACCTTCCACTTTGGAGTCTAAAAGCATTCAAAGCAGAAAAAACAGATTTAGACAATACTTGCGTGTTCATTAATACTTACCTAAAAAATCTAGATAAAGCAAAAACAACAATATTTGAAGTAATTTCATCAGATCCTGCAACGATTAACATTATCAATTATATTTTTGACAAAGAAACATTATCAAAATATAAAACATTAAAAGAAATTCAAATAGAATTAAATAAAAAAATAACCAAAATTGAAAAGCACCTAGAAAAAGTTTATTTAGAAATAGGAAGAAATGGTGCAAATAAAATAAAAGAAAACTCTGTAGTTTACACCCACGGATATTCTTCAACAGTTTTAAGAATTCTAAATGACGCTAAATGCAAAAATTTCAAAGTTAATATAACTGAAGCTCGACCATATGGTAATGGGAAAAAAATGGCAGAAGAAATTGCTAAACTAAATATCCCTGTAACAATTTACTCAGACTCATCAATAAGACTAGCAGTAAAATCCTCTAATATGGTTTTACTTGGATGTGAAGCTGCATCAGAAAATAAATTCATAAACACAATGGGTTCTGAACTTGTAGCAGAGATTGCAAACAAGTACGATATTCCAATATACATCTGCACAGATTGCATGAAAAAAATTAAAAAATTTAACATAGATGAAATGAAAAAAGGAATAGAAAGATTAAATGAAAAAATAATAATATTCGATAAAACACCAAAACTTATCACAATAAAAAACACAATGTTTGAAAAAATAGATCCTAAATTAATAACAGCAGTAATCTGCGACATAGGAATAATCAAACCAGAAGAATTCTTCGATTTAGAATTTGAATAGATAATAATAGTAATAAAATTAATACTAATAAACATAAATAAATCTATTTCTCAAATAATAAAATCAAAAACAAGAATATATTTATGGAACTAAACTTAATCCATTTCCGCCATTATACATCTGCGCTATTTCTGTATCATTCAAAACTCTATTCCATGCTGCGAATTCATCTACAGTACCATTTAAGTTCCAAGTACCAACGTAAGTCCCGCCACCATATCCTCCACCTAAAGATTGAATGTTCGTATTAGTATGAATTCCTTGAGATTCTCCTGCCTCAAATTGACCATTGATATATATTTTAGAATATCCTGCAGCATCCTGAGTTATTGCTACATGATTCCAAGAATTTATTGTCAAAGAATTATTAGAATGCAAACTATAATCTGAACATCCATAATCAAATCTTAATCTACTTGAAGTATCTCCTCCTTCACCTAACATAAATAATAATCCATCACACCCTGCAGTAGGACCTCTTTCAACAATAAGTGCATCTCGAAGAATGTAAGGTTTAATCCACATACTTAAAGTAACATTTGAATTCGGAATATAATTAGAGGGTAACCAAATAAAACTATCCCAACCGTTTAAATTTGCAGATTGTCCAATCTTTCCTGATACATAAGAACTAGCACCTGACCAACTTGCATTTCTGCCATAACCACTATAATCAGTAACATTTCCATCGAAATGATAATATTCAATTAAATTTTGTCTAAGTTGAGTTACATTTCCAGGAGGAGCATATCCACAATAACCAGTAATATTTCCATTATTAAACCAACTTCCATTCGAGCAAGTTAAATAATTAGTAACATTGCAACTAGTTTGTCCAGCAGCACACACAGGAGTTTGAGCTCCAGATAAAGATAAACTTAAACCAGTTCCATTATTATATAATTGTAATACTTCAGTTGAATTCAAAGACCGATTCCAAACAGAAACTTCATCCATTTTTCCACTAAAAACACCACCTGTATCTCCTGCAGAACCCATTTTAAAAGTCAATCCACCAGTAGATATAGATTTAGCATTAGAATTACTTCCAGAAGAAACGGAGTTTCTATAACAAGTAGTTCCTGTCGTAGAAGAAACTGCAAGTATTAAATTTTCCCAAATATTAATAGAAGGAGATGAACCACAATCAAAATCATAACTTGCACCATTGTTTCTAAATATTACAGTAGCTCGTCCACCACCATTATTAACAGTATAATCTAATCCATGTGAGCCACAACAACTATCGCCTGAACCAAATGGCCTATGAGTATAAGATCCACCGTTATCTGAAGTATTATACCAAATAGAAATAGAAAAATTAGTAGTTGGCATTGTTAAATTTGTGTTAATTAAAGTAGTACTTCCATCAAAACTATATGCGCCACCAACTTTTCCTGAAATAGTATAAGTTGCACCATTATTTGCGCCACCCTTATTACTTCCACTTGAATCAGATACATTTCCATCCAATGGCCAATATCCTACTAATCCAGTTCTAAGTGAAGTAATATTTCCAGGAGCAGAATATCCGCATAGTCCATCAACATTTCCATTATTTACCCAATTTCCATTCGAGCAATTTGAATAAATAGTACCATTACACAAAATTTGCCCATCTGCACAATTAGGAATACTACCTCCAGTCAAAGCATATCTTACAATTACAATTCCTGAACCACCTGATCCTCCTGCTGCGTTATGAGATCCTCCTCCACCGCCACCAGTATTTGCAATTGCGCTTCCTCCAACTGCGTTTTGTACGCTAGTACCATTTCCTCCACCACCAAGTCCTCCAAATCCTTGAGTACTTCCTTGTGCAGTTACTCCAGCACCACCACCACCAGCATAATAAGTATTAACGCCGGATATAGAATAATTAAGTCCAATTCCACCATCTCCTGATTTTCCAGAAGGATTTGCAGTTGCAGCTTGTCCTACAGTCCCAGCTCCTCCTCCACCACCAGCTCCTAAAGGTAATACTGAAGTTCCTAAACCATTACCTCCATTATTACCTTGTCCTGCAGTTCCTGCAGCTCCTGCTGAAGTAGAATAACCTCCTCCAGCACCAGATCCTCCAGTAGTTCTTGAACCAGAATACATAGCACCATGTCCGCCACCAATTGCAACTAAACTACCAAAACTAGAATTTCCTCCATTGTAACCTGCTAAACCACCATTTCCTACTACAATGCTATAATTACTTAAATTAAGATTATAAGAACTATTGTAAATTAAACCACCAGCACCTCCACCTCCTCCTGGAGCACCATTTCCACCACCAGCACCACCGCCAGCAACAACTAAAACCTCGGCGACACAACTACCTGAAGTTATATTTAATGTACCATTACTTAAAAAAGTATGAATCTTATAACCGTTTACAATAGTTATATTTCCACCTGTTACAACACAACCACTTTGTCCAGATGTTCCACTTAAAGAAACAGCACCGTAACTTTGCGCATTCCCAGCAAATCTATTACTTGTAACTGAATCAGTAAATAATATCCCAACAACAGGAACTTGCCTATTAGTAATTGTATAAGATGAACTATTTACAACACTACAATTAACAATCATACTCTGCCCAACATTCAAAACAATCGGCAAAGAAGGATTTGTATTAGAAGAATTACAAGTTAAATTACTTTGTTGATTAACTCTAAATTCAGTTACTGTAATTGTATCAAAATAATTATTCTTTAATTTAAACAAAGAACTATTAGCACCAATAGAATAACTTTCAACCCCAACAGTATCAGATTGAAGTTTATAATCCGAAACCTTCTTATTATTATTCGCACCAATCCCAGGAAATCCACCAAGAGTATTAACTACAACTAATGCTATAATAATAACTACTGCGAGAATTATTAAATACTCTGTTGCGGTCTGAGATCGTTTTGTTTCCATAAATACTTATGTATACCCTAACCCTAGTTAACTGTGTTAATAAAAGTTGTTATTAGCAATTTTAGTACTGTGCAGTTTATATAAAAGAAAGTAAGGTAAAAGCTCGAAAGCAATTACCTTACTAATCTCAAACCGCAAAGTATACAAGGAAATAACCTCTATATAATGCTTTCTTAAAAAAAATCTGACAAAACACAAAATATTTAAAGCTAATTTTAACTTATGGAAACAATGAACCAAAAAGATTTAATGATAATTAACAGGCTCGACAACAATTCAAGAGAGTCTTATGCGGATATTGGTAAAAAGGTTCATCTAACTAGAGAAGCAGTATCTGCTAAAGTTAATAAATTGATAGAAACTGGAGTTATCACTAGATTTTATACTGCAATCGATTTAGGATATTTAGGAAACATAACCCTCCAACTTCTAATTAAATACAATCAGACCACGCCAAAAATTGAAAAAAATATTATTGATTATTTAAACAAAAACGAAAAGATCAGAGTGATAATTAAATGCGAAGAAGTCTTTGATCTATATGTTTCTTTTTTTGCTAAAAACAAATTAGAGATTTTTCAAGAAATAACCAAATTAAAAGATAAATTCGGACAAAATATAATAATAAAAGAAATAATTCAACCAGTACAAGAAATAAGTTACAACAGAAAATATTTGAATCCCGCAAATCCTCCTAAAATTAGAAAAAAATACATTTGCGAAATAAAAAAATTAAATAACGGTCAAGAAAAAATTTTAAACACATTGATAGCATATCCGAGAGCATCACTTGTTGAAATATTTAAAAAAACTAATATATCAGTACATAAAATTAAGAAAATAATTGAATACCTAGAAAAAGAAAACATAATAACAGGGTATGGAATTACAATAAATTTAGATAAATTATGTTTTCAAAGACACAAAGTTTTAATTTCATTTACAGACACAAAAGAACTAAAAAATCTAGAAAGATTTGCAGAAAAACATCCTAACATAACTTACTTCGGAATATTTATTGGTCACTTCGAAGCATTAATAAACATAGAATGCAAAGATATAATTGAATACTCGAAAATAATAAATGACTTAAAAAAAGCAATTCATTACAAAATAAATGATGCAATATATTATGTAGAAAAACAGCACATAAAACATTTATTTTAAATTAAAGATAATATTTAGTATGTAATATTAAATAATAAATTCTCAAATATCAACAATCTCAAAATCAACACAAACCCTATATATGCTGGGGGAAAATTGTCCGCATTTAACTGCATTTAAAATTTTATATTTCAGTTTCTTTTTTGTTGTCTTTGAATAAATATTAGCATAATTTTCAATCTTATCTACAGTTGACTTTGGAAATTCTTTCTCATCAACGAAATCGTATAGATGAATAATTGTTCCTTTTTTAGAAACCATAAAAGCTTCAGGTAAAAATTCTTCTGCAGTCTTTGGTAACGGCATTGCAATTCTATCAAAAACTTTTTTTTCTTCACGAAGTTTTGGACAAACTTTTCTTACATCCCCACAAATCAATTCAGCATTAGTAATTCTATTTTCAGCAATATTCATAAGACCATATTTATGACCATCTTTATTTAATTCAATTCCTAATATTGAACGCGCATCAGTGTTTTTAGCGAATACACAAACAAAAGGAGCACAACCAGAAAACATAACTAAAATTTTCTCACCAGGTTTAACCATACTAGCAACTCTCATTCTTTCAGTTGCAGATCTTGCAGAATAATATACTTTATTTAATTCGACATTTAGAATGCAACCACTTTCTTTATGCTTTGCAACCATTGTTTTTTTTCCAGCGATTATTTCATAATCCTGTATTCGAAGTTCTCCTTCATGCTTACCTTTTTTCATAACAACAGTTTCTACATTTTTATTACATTTAAGTAAAATTTCCGCAACCTTTTTGGCTTTAGGTCTAACTAAATCATCAAATTCAAGAATAGCAATCTTTCCAACTAA
Source organism: uncultured Methanosarcinales archaeon (assembly GCA_964557345.1). Taxonomy (GTDB): domain Archaea; phylum Nanobdellota; class Nanobdellia; order Woesearchaeales; family DATGWN01; genus CAZKZU01. The sequence continues at coordinate 57,095 of CAZKZU010000001.1, read as the reverse complement.
ATCATAAGCAGTCTTAAGATGAGGCTTCTCTTCGTCACTTAATATTTTCTCAGCCTCAATTTTAAAATCCAAACTTACGTTCTTAGCAGGAAACTTATCATCAACAAATTTAATCCATTTAGAAATAGGCTTAGCTTTTTTCATGTCAAAATCATCAACAACTGGAAAAATTAAAAAGTTTTGTCCTTTCTTAACTTTAAAACTAGGATGCAAATACCCTGTCTTAAGAAAATCAAGTACTTTTTCCGCATTTTTATTTGTTACAACCACACCTTTCATTTTTATTTACCAATCACTTCTCAATATCTCTTCTTAATTTGTCAAAAAGTATTTTTGTTTTTTCTTTTAACATTAAAAATTCTTCCTGCTTTAAAGAAGTTTTGATTGAATATTGCATTGTTTCTCTTATATCAAGAATTTTGTTACTATGCTCTAGATCTTCAGTAACATCTCTGTCAAATATTTCTTTTAATTCTTCTTTTGTAATAGATAACTTATCAATCATACTTTCAATTAACGCAAATGTACAACTTTGATTTCTAGATTCATATCCTTCTTTAGCAAGTATTGCCAAAAGACAATGATAAAGGCTGTAAAAAGAAGCAGACGCAGACCAATCCGAATAACCTATTTTTTGAAACTCAGACATTGCCTTAAAATTATGTATCGCTTTTTGTAAATGTTGATTTGCAAGTTCAGGAGATTTTGCAATCTTACGTACTCCTTTATGACGAGCCCCAGTTTCCCCTTCCTTAAAACATTTTTTTAATTTGTCAGTTATAGACATCTTTAATCACCTGAATTACAACATTATAGCCCCAAAGTATAACTCCTTCTTTTAGTGCACTAAGAACAATTTTGTCTTTACTTAAAATATTTTGCTTTAAATCTTCGAAGGTTTGAACAACATCATGTACTTTAATCGGAATTATTTCTTTTGCAACAGCAATTTTTTCGGAATAATTCTTATATTTATTTTTATCAATAACAAAAATTACATCCAAATCATTCGGATCCTTTTTATTAATATAAGAACCGAAGAAAATACAAGCAGAAGAAACCTCTCTTACTTCTTTCAAATCATCTAATCTCAATTTAATTTTTTTATCCAATTCTGGAATCAAAACTAATTCGAGAATACTGGCGGTCTTATCGCTTTTAAAATCAATCTTATAGGATTTCAAATTAGCAATATTTTTATGTTGTAAAATACCTTCTTTTTCATATTTTAAAAGAATTTTATATGCCCCATTAGCAGATAACTTACACTCTTTTGCTATTTGATTAATAGAATAATCAGTATCAAAAGAAAATATAATCAATTTCAACACCTTTTTTTCGTTGGGAGTTAACATAAATATACACCGCCAGTGTATAAGTATACACCATTAGTATATAAAGCTTTTGTTTAACAAACATTGAATAATTCAGAAAAAATACCCAAAACTTTATATAGTACACCTGTACTACAAATGTATGACAATGACAGTTACACAAGTAAGATTACCTCAAGGACTAGTTGATGAAATAGACAAACTGATCAATAAAGGCATCTACACAAATAAATCTGACGTAGTTAGGGATGCATTAAGAAAACTAATTCTGGAACAACAATTAGGATCAATCAAAAATACGGGAAATTCAGTTAAAGAAATTAGAAATATAAGAAAGAAATTATCCAAAGAAAAAATAAATCTTAATGAAATAAATAATACTATCTCAAAAAAATAAATATAAGAGATATAAAAATAATTAACCCTTTATACTTCCAATCAGTCCATCATATGCTTTAATCGCAGGTTCTAATTTTGCAGGATATGCTGCCAACTTTACTCTTACATGTATGCAATTACCATGGGTTACACTTTCTATTTGATTGTCTTTTACATACTTATCTAAATCTAATCTTAAATAACAATTAGCTAACTCATCAATACTTTCTCTAATCCGCAATCGCTCTTCGTTTGAAATCTTGGAAAATATATTTCTCATAAACTCTTCACACCTGTTATTAATTCTAATAGTAAATATAACTAAATCACTACCAATTGCATTACCTAAATCATCAACACCTAAAAGTCTCTCTTCAATAATACTTGAAGAATCTTTAAGTCCAGCAAATAACTTCAACCTATTTTTTAAAGCTATTTCGTCATCTAAATCAACGCTAACTACAGGTTCTGCATTCTCAGTTACCACGTCACTTTTTACAATTGGCTTATAAAAAACCTTAATTTCAATGTTATGAATGTATTTAACCATGCTTATTCCAAACATTGAGGTATAAGAAAACATTTATAAATACTTTTACCCGGAAGTTATGTAGGTGATAATATGAAAAAATCTCAAAGTATGACATTAAACACAGTAATAATAGCAGCTTTAGTAATCTTAGTATTAATAGTGCTATCATTTATTTTTATAAGATACATGGGAGCAGGAGACAAAAATATCGCTAGTTGTGAAGCTCAACAAGGAAAATGTGTTGCAAGTAAATTAGATTGCGGAGATATTGGAAACGAACAATACCCTGTATATAGACTTGACTTGAAATGCAGTAATAATCTATATTGTTGCGGAAAACTAGCTCCTTAATTGGCTGCTTAACTAACTCATGGATGATACCGATAGCGAAGAAGACAATTCAGGATTTTTAGGAATTGCCATTATTATCGCAGTCGTTATTGTTCTATTTATTATTATTTTCTTTATAATTAGAAAAAAAGCGGCGATGATTCTTGGTTAAAAAACTAAATAAAAAAAGTATGAGCGTAATTATGTCTATCATACTTATCTTAATTGCTGCTATTTTAGTCTGGACGGTATCTGGAAAACTAATGAAAACACTAGACACAACAACTCAACAAGAAATATGTTCAGCTAATATCATCCTTGCAAATAAAGCAGTAAATAAAGAAATTGCCTGGTCATTAGATGAATTTGCTAAAACTTCTGTAAAAGATCCTTTATGCACAACAAAAATTAATCGAATTGATCTAACTAAATATGAAGGAATTGAACTAGATAAACAAGTCGCAATTGAAATAGGAGAAATGACAGAAAATTGTTGGAAAACATTTGGAGAAGGAAAATATCCAAATACTTTTATTCAAGATTCCTCAAACTGGGGATTTACTGATTTCAATAATTATTACTTCACATGTTACAAATTCAAAATTCATACTAAAGATCCAAACTACAAAATTACTACAGCTAAACTATTAGAATATAGTTCAAATCCAAATGACGGATTACTTTGGAAATACAACATAAATAAAAAACCAATCGAAATAAGTTTTGAAGAAAGCTACAATAAGGCAATTGCAGGAGATAAAAACTACATTTCCTATGCAGGTTACATATTCTATAATGGTTATGGGTACTTAGAATTCATGAATACTACTAAAGAAAAACTAACATTTGGAACGGGAGATACAAGAGATTCATTTAAACTTACCCAATGGTTACATTTAGATGGGGGAATTGACTTTATCAAAAAAGCAACTCCTAACATGGGAACTCCGCTAATTGAAATCAATGCAGAACGATACTACGAAGTAAGATATTACTCCCCTTATATTAAAGATATAGACAAATACAAAGACACATATGTTCTAAACAACATAAAAGTAGTTCCAGTTGGAGAAGATGGCGCTGGAAATGTAATTACAGGAGCAGGCACAGTTTAATCATTGTAAGTTTATTATATAAACATATCAAAATCAATATATATAAGAGAAATAAAAAGAAGTACACAATGAAAACAAAAACACAACAAACAACATCCAAACACGCATTAACTAGATTCAATACCAGCAAAAAAGGCATGGAAATGAAAATTATTGTTATGTGGCTAGTAATAATTATTATAGCAATTGTACTATTATTTTTTATAAAAACAATGTTTACAAGCGAAAATTCAATTGTAGATTCAATTTCAGGATTATTCGATTAAATACCAATAAAAAATGGCACTAGAACTAAATAAAATAATAGGATACACTATAGTAATTGCAGTGGGATTTATTTTACTATGGATAGGCCCAAACCAAATTTTTGGCGCACATAAACTAACTGATTCAATTGTAAATTCAACTGTAGGAAATTTAACTAATCAAAATAATACTAAAGTAGATGAAAAAGGAATTATTCTAAAATCTAAAGAATATTTTACAAATCTGACAGCATCTTGGGAAAGAGCTGCATCGTCTGGAACAAATTTATGCAGAATAAATCAAACTTTAAAACCATCAGTTGGAAATGGAGAAAAAGGATACAATTTCAAAATAAATAAAACTGAAAATCAAAAATTATCGTTCCAATATCAAGATCCAGTTCAAGGTCTTTCATTTGAAAAAGAATTGGTAAGTATAAACGACGTTTACATCATCCAAGATTTAGATGGATACCTAGACACACATTCAATACAAGAGTTATTATCCCTAGCAGAGCAACAAAAATCACCAAGTAAATTATCCATAATAACAATCAGAAAAAAATTCATGGAAAGCAATTATGTAGCTGAAGAAATAAAAGGAACAAATAGCACATTATCGCTTTATACAGATCAGGTATTAAACCCAAGTTATTACTATGACGCCGATAGTAAATCGTTAAGTTCAAAATACATTTGGAAAACAACTATTAAGTCAGGCAAAAATATAATATTAATAGACACCGAACATAATTGGTTTGGTGGAAACTTAGAAACAGATAAAACTGCCGAAATTGAAAAATTACCTATTTGTCCTTAATACTAAGCAAAATTAAAAATATAATAAGAATTAAGAATAATTAAAAACTATAGTAAAAATAACAAAGCTAAAAAGGAGATAACCCATGACAAAAACAACTAACAACCAAAAATCAAAAGTAAATATTAATAATAAAAAATCCAATGAATTAACACTTTCAACTGTTATAATTGCAACTATCCTTATCCTTGTATTAGTCGTTGTAATATTCATATTCGTTAAAAACATTGGAAGAGAAAACGATGTAGTAAACCAAACTATCGGCGGGGTTGGACAATGTATCCCTGGACAAGAAACTGCAACTTGCACACTTACAAAAGATTTCAAACCTATGTTTTTACTAGGACTTCCATTCACACTAAAAAGAAAGAGGAAAATATGCAAAAATTCAACCACTCAAAAAAAGCCGGCACAAGCATCTCTTTAAAATTTTTAATGGGACTTTTAGGCTCTGTATTCTTAATACTATTTTTTATAGGAATCGTTTTGAAATTCACAGGCTTCATGGATAAACACTATGAAGAAGATGTAATTGACCAATGGGCAAATGAAATTAAAGAACTAAATCAAAGACCTGAAAAATATCTAACTCAACTTCTTCCTATTAATGAAGATTTGGATGGAAATTATTTAATCTTCATCTTTCAAATTGGATCAAATAAGACACTAGGCTATTCAGACATTACAAAGCAAAATTTATACAAACCCACAAAATGCAATGAAATATCCTGTATTTGTGCATTTTATACAAAATCAAATAAATTCACTTACTGCAAAACATTAGGAGTATCTGCCATTTCATTATTTAAAACTCCTTACAACTCAGAAGACTTTTATGTATTTGGAAACAAACACACCCAAATAAATGCAAAACCTGGTCAAAGGAGTATTATCTACTCAGATAATGTTTACATCATACGAGAAGACAATAAAATCCAATTCTGCCTTAATGCAACTCAACAAACGTGCACATAAAAAATGATAAAACACAAAAGTAAAAAAGCAGAAATATTCTTCCTAATGGAACTTGTACTTCTAGCTTTAATCATAATTACATTCACAGGATATGCATACAAAGTAACAGTTAGCGATGCTAAAATGATTGGTTTTGACACCTACAATTTAGCTTTATTTATGGAAAGAACACCTTCGATAGAAGGAAATTTTAAATATGTTTTTCAGTTCAATAAAAGTGTAGATATTGACTTTCAAAAAGACACTATACAATTAGACAAATCTCCATCACTTACTGATAAAAAATATGCGGCAAGATACGCTAATCCCAAAAACTTTCAAATAGAAGCAAAATTCCAAAACGTTTCAAAACTTTATTTCTATAAAATAGGAACTCAATTATATGCAAGCGACAAACCAAAAGAAGATTTAGAAAGTAGGTTAACAGATAAAGAAATAACAAATAATGATGGAAATGCCGTTAATACTAATACAGATAATTTCAAACAAACAAAGATATTTTTCTACACCAACAGCACAAATAATCTCCAATACAAAAGTGCTATGAATTTCCTTCTAAAAAATAAAAACATAAATACAGAAAGTCAAATCACTAAAGCATTAGAAAATATGAGTTCTCTGATTTGGATACAAATTGACTCAAAAGAAAACTCTTTCGAAATAGAATACAATGATAAAGCAAAAACTTATGGCGACATCTATTACAACCAAATCAAGGCAACTTCAACAAAAAATAAACTAGGCGAAGTAAACAGCATTCCGATCACTAATTATGATGAAATAATCTCTGCACTTCAATCAGTTCAAATTATAGTAACAAAAGAGCAACTTGAGAAAAATCCAATCATTATTACTAAAACTAACAAATTCGGAGAATACGTTCAAGGATTAAATTAAAGGACGAAAAATATGAAAATACTAAGAACTAAACTATAAAGAAAAAATAATAATAAAACAAAATAATAAAATCAAATGGCCAAAATAATCCAAAAAAACAAAAAAGGAGAAATGACTGCAATAATGCAAATCCTCTTAGTTATCATATTCGCAATACTTGCAATTGCAATAGTCAGCAAATTCTATTTAAGTCTTGAACCAAAAACGCAAAATATGATCTGTAAAGAAGAATTACAAGTCTCTAGATCGATACTTCAAAAAGATATATGGGGACTAGATGCCGTAGCGAAAGGAGCTATGAAACACCCTATGTGCATAACGCAAACAAAAGAAATAAACTTAACAAAATACAGCGGGGATAAATTAAAAGAAAAAGTTACAATTGAAATGGGAAATATGATCGATAGTTGCTGGAGCACATTTGGAGAAGGAAAAATACTTAACACTTTCGGGCAAGGCACTACTAATTGGATTGGGTGGAGAGAAGACGGAAATTACTATTTTTCGTGCTATAAATTCAAACTACATTTAGATGATAAAAATGCAAAAATATCAACATCAGAATTATTAGACGTCAATAACAAATATTCTCTTTGGAACTATAATACTAAAGGAAAAAAAATAGATACAACTTTTGAAGAATCAATTAAAAAATATGGAGCTGGAGATAAAAACTATCTCTCATATGCAGGATATGTATTCTACGAAGGAAATGGCTACATTGAATTTATTGAAAAAGTTGATGAGACAATTGCATGGAATGAACAATCATCTAATATCGGAAATGCAATGAAAAACATGCCTCTAATAATGCTACCTGTGGCCTTTTTTTTAGGATCAACTCCATTTGGCTGGGCTGCGATAGCCATAATGGTTGCAGGAGCGGGATATGATGCAATTAATTCTTTTTACGATAGGATGATTCCAAGTAGTGGGCCTCAATTAAAAGAACTTTATCCTGAGCAATGGTACGAAGTTAGATACTATTCTCCGTATGTAAAAGATGAAACAAAATACACTGACAATAATATAGTTATTAATAGCATCAAAATAGTCCCTATACTAGAAAATGGCGCAGGAACTGAAATTGCAAGCGTAAATAAACCTTAAATTAAACTAAAAAATGAAACCATTCAAGAAATTAAATAAGAAGGCCCAATCTGAATCATTTGATTTAGGAAATAAAATGGGTTATTATATAATTGCAATAATTATAATTATAGTTCTATTCATATTCTTAATGATCCTTGCAACAGGCATTAACGACAAATATTACAAAAACACATACGGAACAAACGTTCTTAACTTTGAAGAAAGAGCTTTCAATTGTATCAATTACATTGATCCATTCACAGGAATAAAATATAGTAAAGTAATAGACGAATCAAAACTAACTAATAACGTAACTTTTAGTAATTGCATGGGACTTTATTCTGAGGAAGAAAATAAAGGAGTAAAACTGACTGTTTACGATAAAAACAACGAGGTAAATGGATCATTAAAAACAATAAATTATATCGACAGGCCTGATTTTAGTAAAGTTTATCCTATTTTAATCAAAGATACTAACGGATACAAAGCCGGAAAGATAAATATATCATTTTGGAAAATATGATGATAAGAATAATAATAAGAGTGCAATAAATAACACTAAAAAATACTAGAACAAACAATAAAATAACTAAAAACATAAAAGAAAAAACTAGAAAAATAATAACTAAAAAACATGAGACCAATAACCATAAGGAATACAAAAAAAGCACAAGCAGATCTTGCGACTGATGTAATAATCGGAGTAATCATACTTGTAGCACTAATAGTAGGTTTTTGGCTCTTAAGTTCTAAACTAGAAGAAATGAAAAACAAAAAAATAACAGATTCTCACAATAACGACATTGTAGATTCATTTATTCCAATGCTAATAAAGATGAATAGATCTCTTTACGATGAGTATACTCCAATCACCATTGAACTAAAAAATTATGATGATAGCAATAATATTTTTGCTGAAAAAGAATATGTAACGTTTAAAGGGGACATAGTAACCAATGAAAATTTTAATGATAAAATGCCTTTCAAAAAGTCATATTTAATATTGCCATATAGAAAAAGTGCTATAGAAATACCTTCAATAGTAATAGTTAATCCATACTCTGCTGAATTAATGGTTAACTATCAAAATAGAGGAGCATACCTAATGTTTTTAGATAAAACCGATAAATAAAAAAATGACAACAAAAAACAATACAAAAAGTTCAATACATAAAGCTGGAAAAAAAGCATCAGTCCTAATTGTAAGTCTATTAATGGTATTCGTTATTTTCGTTTTATACATAGCAATTAGTGGAATTGCAACACAAATATCCTCAACTACTTATGTTGGTATAGACGCAGCTAAAATTACAGAAATGAAGCAAGAAAGCTACAAACAAAGGTTCTTCATTGAAACTGCGTCACAAAAGATAATTGATGAAAAAAGCAAAATCTTCGAAGACTATGCCATTAAAAATCTACCAAAACAAGACGGGAAAATTATTCTCCAAAATTCAACTTATCAATTAGATTTATCTAAATATGCATTGGAGTGGATGGAAAATCAAACCAACTTAGAACTACCTAACAAAATAAAATTATACAACTCAATTATAATGGATAACAAAGAAGAAGACAAAACAATAAACGCTATTTCCCCTAATAATTACACACTAATTGAAAAAGATGAAAATGTATACGGCATTGCAAAACATAGCGAAAGAATAAAAAGAATGGCAACCAATAATGATCATAGCTACTATTATTACTGGCCACACTTTACAGCTAAATCGGATTTTTTTACAGACATATCAACTATCTATCAAGCTAAAGACTTCTTTGTTAGATGTAAAGTAACAAAAACAGAAGATACGTGCGTAAAATTAACAAATAAAGAAATCTATAAAATCGATACAAACCAAATAGTGACATATTCTACAACTACTAATAGTTTGTATGTTAAAAACTACGTATTTGAACTAATCTAATAAAATTAAATCATAAGACTTATTTAAATGCTAAAAAATCTAAACGTTAATGACCTAAAAATAATAACTTATTTCTTAACTTCGAATTACTTGCATTGTCGTAGATGTAGTAGTCATATAACCATAAAGTAAATCTATCTTTAATGGAGCTTGATAAGGCAAATATCCTGCCTCAATATAATTTCCAGTGCATCTAACATTTGCTTTTCCATCTCTAAGAGTAACTGTCCCTTCTTCTTTATTACAAGATAAAATTTCATCAGATATTGATGCCTCAAATTTAACTAAATTCAAATTATCAAAAGATGACGATCCAGAACTAGTACATGCTGATCTATAATTATCATAATTAACAACCAAGCCTTTATCACTACTAAAACCACTTGCAGTATGACTTATTTCAAAGTCAATAATGGGTTTAAATTTTTGAGTAACCTCAGAATAGGATAAAGTTAATTTAACGTTAGAAATCGAAACTGGAGCCCCTTGGCCACTATAAGAATAATCGGACTTATAGGAACAAATAGTTTTACCCTTTTCTTTATTCGGCAAATCAGGAGTATCAAAGCAAAGTAAATCTAATAAAGTTGCATTATATTGATAACATATAGATGCTACAATTGGAACATCATGTCTTTGGCTTTCAACTTCTAACACAGAAGTTTTACCATCAAAAAAAATACTCTTTTCTTCACCAGCTTTATTATATTTATTTTTCCCTTCTAAATTAAAGGACTTTTGTCCCGTATTAAATAAAGTCAAATAATCCTTATCATAACTAACAACTAAATACCCATTTTGAACATTATAAGCGCCATCATTATGTAATTTAACTCCAACAGAAACTTCAGCATCTTCAATCATCGATTCAGGAGGAGAATTTTGCACAAATTCCATAGTAACTCCATTAGTACCAGTTCTAAATTGATTATCAGAAATGTAATTAATTGTATTACCGCTAGATCCGCATCCAGACATGAACAATAAAGAAAATACTACCACAACAATCAAAATCAATCTTAAAATACTTCTTCTCATAACATAGCTATATTCTCTGCTATTTTTAATATTTATGGTAAAATTGCTTAAGTCTTATGATTTTATCAAGTATACTGCCAATTCGCCGTTCTTTTTTTTATCGGCATTCGCCTGTCTATTGTCGCGAACACTCCTCACTATGCGTTCGTCGTTGCTCCACCAATTTAGTACGTTTTATTGGCTCATAGTCAGGCAGTATACTTTCAGTCAAAGAATAATATGTAAAATCAAATAAAATAAGAAATATAACAATCTACAATTAAGGAGTACTTAATGCTTTAGCGATCTGTATTACAATTGGAGCTACAGTTTCAACGCAACTACCAGTTCCAGAATTACAGAAATAATAACCAAGAGCACAATCTAAATTTTGTTGTCCATCAATCGTACACTCATGACTAAGCGCATATTTCAAATAATTTGAAGTTAAAGTTATATCTTGATGTTGTGTTTCAACATTAGCTAAATTAGTTGGCCATTGATAAGAATAATCAAGCTGTTCTTCAGTTATACCAGTAATTCCATAACCCATATTATTTTCAACACCATTTCTATTCTTATATACGACAATAGCTTTGATTAATTGTGAACAAACTGTTGAACCTGAAAAAGAAACTTTACTATCATTAATAAGCTCAGCAGACCTGGAAATTAAACTATTAACATTATCTTTTGTAATTAAACTTGAATTGATATAACTTGTTTTAAAGCCACAAAAATCAGCTAATTTTTCTGCATTAACATAACCTTGCTTTTCTTGAATCTTAAAAGGTTTTGCTACTGAAATTTCGAAATCATAATCTGCTGTTGCTCTGAAATTTTCCATAACGAACTTGGATGTTTTAAGTATAGATTGCGAAGATTTAGTTTTCACATAACATGGAATTTGCAAAGGTAATTTAACGAATTCTTTTCCTTCTTCTTTTATTTTTGGTAAAACACCAGCACTTATATTATTAGAATCAGCTGCTTTTAACCTATAATTATTATAATTATTACAATCAGCTATACATCTTTCTCCTTTCATAAGCCGGGTACAATCCGCAATACAATCAGCACCAGGATAAACTTCGAACTCATAATTACCGCAGTCATATCTAGAACCATCTCTAGCAAGCTCAAATCCGGGGGGCAAAGAAAGATGAAGATTGGTCATTGTAACTAATTTACCATCGCCAAAACCTTGTTTTCTATTTGTCGCGATTTTAATTCCTAATAAAAAAGTATCTCCTTGATCAGCTAAAGGTTGTAATAAATTGTTTTTAACAACTGAAAGTTCAACTGGTCCGTTAGTATATTTACCTTCTTCATCAGTCTGTGGAATATTATAATAAACAATTGGATCTATATTATTTTTCCTCATATTATTATTATCTGCTTCAGAAATAAAATATCGTCTTAAATATGAACTAGTTGTAAAATCAAAATCAGCAAACATTTCTAATTCATAACTTCTAACAGTAGTAAATTTATTTTTTGGAAACTTACACGAGATATCTTCAAATCCAATATCGTTGATATAAAATTCAGGTTTTTTAGGAACCCAAGTTATATTTTCAGTTAAACCTCTTTTCCTATCAACAACACACGAAGTTTTTACTTTAATAACTCGAGCAAGACTCTTTCCTTCAATAGAGGTCCATGCATCAATAGGATCTCCTTGATAATAAGCGCCATCTGTATTAGAAAAAGATATATCATTTAATTTTAAACCAAGAGTACTTACCAGGGCACTTTGATCAATTTCTTCCTCATAACTATTACCTTGAATCTGATTCCAAGATTGATTTATATCGTGCGCAGTTCCATTGATTGAGGTTTTAACATAAGTAGGAATGGATTTAATGGTGTCCCAAGTCCCAACAAATAATGAAGTAAATGCCTCCTTTTGATCAGAACTAATTTGATCTCCTTCTGGAAGAATTCCTGCTGTAGCCATAAATTTTAAAACTAAAACTATTAAGAAAAAGACTAAAAGTAATTCTAAAGTAATGCTAAACCAATTTTCTTCATGATGAACTGATAAAAGCATTATCAATGGACTCAAATATCCAAATATAAACAAAAAATATACTAATAAATTTCTAATACCAATATCAGGCACATATGATACAAGTAAATTACCAAGTGTTGGAGCAAAAATATATATCAGTGAAAAAAAGATGATCTTTCCGTATTCTTTATTTATATTATCAATATTATTCTGAAATGAATAATAAAAAATAACCAAATATACAATAAGAAGACTTAATTTTAAAGTATTATTGGAAGAATAAACAAAATTAACTGCTGCCAAAATACATGCAATAATAAACATCATTGAATATTTAATAGAAGGCGCTTTTTCAGCAACACTTTTAGCTACTTTAGATCCAAATCCCCAAGCTGCACCCGCCATTCCCACACCAGCTACTGCCGCTGCTCTTGACTTATTTACAACAAAAGGAATATATTTTCCAAACCTTTCCATAAATCCCGGCTTAGGAATGATGGGAGCTGAAGGAGTAACGGGACTACTAGTAGAAGAACCTCCAGTAGCGCCAGGAACATTAGCCATATTAATCTATACTTCTCCTCTTTTTAAGAAATTTTTAATCATCATTATAATAAAGTATCAAATTCTAAATAAATCAACTAAACAAATACAACCAAATAAATACAACTAAATAAGCATAACTAGGGTTAAAGCCTATTTAACAGTAACCTTAACATTAACTAAATTGAAATCGCTTTCAGGAACAATCTGCACATAATTATTTCCATCTTGAACTAATGTACTAATTTCTTTAGTATAAGTTCCTTCTAGTGTAGTAAATGAAATAGTACTACCATCAACAATAATTTTACCTTTCTTTCTATTACCATCATCAACAAATCTTAGTTGAACGTCAGCTTGATATGTAGATTTTAATTGAGAAACTTCTTCCATTGGATTTCTAGTTTCATAACCATCACAAGTTGGAGTTGAATCCTCTCCTTTATATCCGCTAGGACAAAAAGAACAACTATCTTTTGTAACAACATCAACACAAACGCCAGCCATTCCATTAGTTGCAACGTCGGAACACCAATATCCAGTATTCTCAAAACAACAATCCTTATCCATAAATTTAGAACAACCTAATGGACAAGTACCATCAGTATCATCACCACATAAATTTTCAAAATCAGTTGGAGGATTTTTACTTTTATCTTCATATCCAGAAGGACATAAACCAATATTATAATTATCAACTCTACCAACACATTTATCATTTTCATTTAATGTTGGAGCAGTACACCAAAATCCTTTATTATATTCTAAGAAACAGCAATCTTTATCTTGATCAGCAGTACATGAATCAGGACATACGCCATCTAATTCACCACACACGTTTTTAGCTTCTTCTTTAAAATTAAATAATTTTTTATCTAAATCAAAAGTATAAATTAAATCATCATTTTCTTTAAGCTCAGTCTGCACTGAAAGTTGATCAACCAAGTACGAATCTTTTAAAGTTTTAAACTCGATAGTATTCATTCCTTCTTTTGTTTGTATTTGAGGAAGATCATAAATATTTAATACATTACAATCAGGAACTTGTTCAGAAATTGTTTGCCCATTTAATGAGACATATAATTTATCGACAGTTGATTGAGTGCAAGTTGGATAAAATTTAAGTTTCAATCTACTTAATGATTTAAATTCTGATGGTTTAAGATCAAAAGAAACCAAACTTGATTGTTGACTTGTTTGAGTAACGTCTGCAAAAAGTTTAAAGTCATCAATTATATATTGATGTTGTCTCCAGAATACAATTCCTGGATAGTCAGTATAAATTTCTAATAAATTATTTTTTTGAAATAAAGCAGAACTTACTTTAATTGGATTTATATTCATAGAACTAAGTTCATCTTCATAAATTCTAACGCCGTTTAAATCAATATAAATCATACCGTATGATTTCTTAACTAAAAAGGAAATCTGTGCATTACTAATTTGCTCTGAATCTTTAATATCAAACATAATTGATTTTCTTTTATCATTTCCAAAAAAAGTTTTATACACATAAAAACTATTATCACTTGCTAAAATTTTAGAATTTGTAGTTGTCTTAAGATTAAGAGTAGGTAAAATAATTTGCCTTCCATTTGTTGAACTATCAACTAATCCAGGACCTGGAAAAGAAAACTGATCAACATAATTTAAAGGTCTAGATCCATTTACAAGGGTTGAACCGCTTGTTGTCCCACCAGCAGAACTACCGCCACTAGAACTTCCTCCATTAATAGAATCTTTAATACCAGGAATTAATACGATATAAATAATTAAAACTAACGCTATAACACCAACTACTCCTGCTGCACTAGCTGTCTGCGCTAACTTACTCTTCATCAAGAACTTATTTGCACTTAATATTTATAAATATATCTATAATAGTATATAGTGGGAACGCACCATAAAAAAAAGTTACCCCGAAACAATCCAAAAATATACTGCCTGCTCATGAGCCGATATTGCGTATGACTCAATGGAGCAGCGACGAACGCATAGTGAGGAGCGTTCGCGACTATACTCAGGCGAATGCCGACAAAAACCAGAAAGGCGAATTGGCAGTATAATTTGAGAATTATGCATTATTTAGCAAATAAATAAACCAAAATGAAAATAATATCCCAAAACCTAAAACAAGGAAGCTTAAAGATAAAGCCAGAAAGCATAGATGACCTATGGTGTATTAGTACTATATTAAGCAAAGGGGATGCAGTTTCAGGAATTACAATAAGAAAAATAATATTAGGAGATAAAACCTCAGAAAAAACAAAAGCTATCAAAAAACCAGTCTTTTTAGCAATAAAAGCGGAAAAAATCGATTTAGAAGATACTAATCTAAAAATTCTTGGAACTGTTATTGCAGGTCCAGAAGATATTCCTCTTGGAAGTTATCATTCATTAAACGTAGCAGAAAACGATGAAATTGAAATACGAAAAAATTGGTTAACTTATCAACTCGACAAAATCAATGAAGCAGTAAATAAAGAAGATTCTAAAATCATTGCATGTATTTTTGATCGAGAAGAAGCAATATTTGCAAAATTAGAAAAAAATAGCTTTCATACTATTTCAAAAGTTGCAGGAAATGTAGAAAAAAAAGTTGCAGGAACTCCAAAAGCAACAAATTTCTTTAAAGAAATCGTAGATCAACTAACTGAACTTGATAATAGAATTAAACCAAAACATATTATTTGCGCAAGCAGTCATTTCTGGAAAAATAATATGGAAAATGAACTAGGAGATTTAAAAAAGAAAACAATCTTTGCAATCATAAACGAAGTCTCTGAAAGTAGTTTTGCTGAACTTCTAAGAAGACCGGAAATAGAAATAGCACTAAAAGATCAACAAGCTGTACGAGATGCAAGACTTGTAGAGGACATATTTACGAGCATTTCTAAAGATTCAAAAGTAGCATATGGATTAAAAGATTGCACAAAAGCAAACGAACAATCTGCAATTGAAACACTTGTCTGTTCCGACAACTTAATCAAAAAGAAAAGAGAAAACGAAACCATGGGCGAACTAGAATTTCTATTTAGACAAATAGAAGAAAATGGCGGAAAAATTAAAATCATATCCGGAAAAGGAGATCACGTAAAAAGACTTGATGGGCTAGGCGGAATTGCAGCCAAATTAAGATTTGATATTTAATATAAACCAAGATCTGATATTTAATAAACAGGTTTGAATAAAAATATATAATCTATATCTCAAAAACAATATTTTATTAAAATAACTAGGAGAGTAATTTTGTAAAATAACAGAATGTTTTAAAAACCAATATGAAATAACTAACGTCAATGAATTTAACAAAATACATAAATAGTATATTCTTGCATAAACAGAATATTAAAACTAAAACAAAATCTCGTAATTGGAAAAAACAAATGTTTTTTTTTGACAAAATTATCACTCTATTAATTTTCTTCCTATTAGCTATATTTCGCCCAGATTTAGTTATGATTGGAGCATATATTCTATTATTTCCATATTTATATTTAACATCGAGAAAAAGATTAATTTATCACCTTTTTGTATCATCAGGAGTTGCACTAATATGGATGATTTTCGCACACAATCAATATGGTTATAACAAAGAAATGCTCACTATTTTCGGAATAACTATTTACCCTCTTTTCGCCTGGGCAACAGGATTATTTTTAACGTACATATTATATTCACACCTTGAACACAAAATAAACTCAAAAAGTTACGCGAAAAAAATGCTTTTATTCATCGCTATATACTGGCCACTTCTCATATCAATTGAAACTATCGCATACCACGTATTCAACATTCAAAATGCATCTGCTGCTATTTACAACGGAATTCCATTTTTTAATTGTATTCATGCACCAATATGGATGCAAATCTCATATTTTGCGTTAGGACTAATTTATTTTGGAATCTGTGAATTAATAGGACTAGAAAACCCGCACAACATTAATGAAAAATAAAAATTTATAATTTAATTAATAAATTAAAGAATTATTTTAAATAATCCTAAAAATAATGAGAGCTATAATTATTTTATAAACCACTAAGAGCAACTATACATGCTCCAAAAGCAAGTAATGGAAGTAAAACCGCAGAACACAAAATTCCTATTCCAATATATCGCCTATTTCGTTTAAAAGATAAAATTATTACTGCAATATTTAAACCAAGTATTACTAAATAAAAAATAGTAGTCAAGGAATAAATCAAAGTATAATTAGCAGACCAATTAATAAGTCTAGCAAACATTAAATAAGACCCATAACCAATTAACGCATTAACTACCCAAACACCAAAAAACCCTATTACAAAATCAGTTGCTTTACTAGCAGTTGATTGATAATAATCTTTTTCAATTTTTACTTTTTTAGATAATTTTGCATTTGCCATAGTAAATATGATTTACTCTCTAATTTAAATGTTTTTAGCTAATTTACTAATCAAGCCGTTAAAAACATAAAAGAACAAGTTCCAGTAACTAACAATGGCAATATTAAAGAAGACAACATACCAATTGCAATAAATCTTTTCTGTTTGAAAAAATGTCTAATCAGAAAGATCTCCAAAGGAATTACAGTTAAAGGAACTGCAATACCAATTAGCCTAGTTATTATCGTCGGAGAACTATCAAATATAGCCGCTCCAGTATAGAAATTGATTACTGTAACAACAACTCCAATTACAATATTTAAAAAAAAGCCTTTTGAGAAATCAACAACTTTCTTACTAGTAGTATCATAATAATCTTTTTCGACTTTAGAAAAATTATTTTCAGTTTTAGACATCTTAGTTACTTTAACATTCGCCATACCATTTACCTACTTCTTCTCATTTAAATACTTTGCGTTGATAAAAATTAGTGCAACAATTGAAATATATTGAAATATAGTCAAACCTAAAAACAAAGTTGGCTCTTCTCGAATAAACTCTTCAACAAATCTAAATATGAAATAACTATTCATAAGCCAATAAAATAACTGACCTGGTTTTGCAGTTTCGCGCTTCACCATCAAAAACACAAACATCAAAAGGAAAAAAATTATTTCATATATCTGAGTTGGATGCCTAGGTATTCCATCACCAAAATCAACACCCCAAGGTAAACTTGTTGCAATTCCATAACAACATCCTTTAAATAAACAACCAATTCTACCAATAGCAACACCAATTGCAATAGCTGGTGCAAATAAATTTCCTTTCTTATCTTTAATTTTCAACTTGTATTTAACATACATAACGGCAAGAGTTCCACCAATAAGTCCCCCTGTAATAGTTCTACCTGAAAGTAGAGGAGTAATATCGGGAAAACTTTCAATTATCAAACGATAATTAATAATCCACATTGGTAGCTTAGCGCCAATAACGCCACCCAAAAGTCCCGCCATTAAAACATAAAAAGAATTCTCATTAACTTTTTTCTCCGTTCTAGCCAAGTAATAATATACTGCAAGACCTACAATAAGCCCAAGAAGGACAAAAAAAGAATAAGAGTTAACTTCAAATTTTCCAATACTAAATAAAACGGGTCTAATTCCCCAAACTCCCGATGGAACTGTGTGATAATCTAACATTTTGTTTACCGTTTATTATAATATTTTTACTGAAATATTCATTTACTCACTTGCTCAATCGTTTAGTAAAAGAACAACAGCCACCAGATTTCATACAATTATATAATTTATATGCAGGACATAATCCTAAAGCGGAAATCGTCTTCATAATAGCTAAAAACAAAGTAATACTCCAACCAATTTTTACATTCCAGAAAAATAAGAATAATACCGCAAGTCCAGATAAAAAACTTCCTAACGTATGAGCAAACCTCATTCCGCTAATTCCAAGCGATTCTGTTTTGAACTTAAAAAATAAACCAACAGTATAATTATATAACAGAATCATTGGAGCATATTGCACACCAAGAATTGCCGACAACACAAGAATTCCAAATACCAATAAAACCAACCATTTAATTTTAAAAATAAATGCTATCCAAACAAGAACCATAACTCCATATCGACAAAAAGCAAATGCATCTTTTCTAATATCAACTAAATCAGTTGAACACGTTTTACAACTATCACAAGTTTCTAATTTTACAGAACTATTAGTTTTCAAAACTTTTTTATTAGCCACACTTACTTTTTTCATTGTATTTAATTTAGCTTTCATAACAATCACAACTTTGGAAAAAACATTCCTACTTCTTTTTGATATTTACTATATTCTTTAAAAGTTTTACTTAATAGCCATTCTTCTTGCTTCGCCCTATAATACATAAATGGAATAAATATGAATGTATTCGAAAAAAACGCCAAATAATTCAAATGCACTAAACACGCACCATAAAACATCAACATAATTGAAGCATACAAAGGATGCCTTACAAATCTATAAACTCCAACTTTCACAAGAGTTTGGTTTTTATATATTTTAACTTGGTTAGCCCAATTTTTGCCTAAATTAAATCTACCAAAAATGTTAACAAAACATCCAAATACTATCATAATTAGGCCTATTATAATCAAACTGACCCTAGCAAAATCCCCTACGACAAATGCGCCGATTTTAAATCGTATTAATAAATAAAAAAAGATAAAAAATAAAGTCATCGATCCCGTTTCAACTATACTTCTTTTTTCTTTTTTCACTTCTTTATGTTTAGACTCTACAAAATTAATAAGTATAGAAGTAAATAACGCAAAAAGACACAGCCCAATTACAACATCCGCAATTACTAATATTAAATCTACCATTGTCAATAAAAACCACTGTTTTGTAACCTAATTAATTCTAACAACAATCATTTTCTATAAAACATATTATATGCTGAAAAAGGAATTTTTTTAAAATCAGGAGTTATAATATGCACACACTCTTTTTGCATCGACTTAATATCAAAATTAAACACATCAATAAAAGAAGTAACGCTTAACCTAAATGTATTTTCATTCAAATAAGTGAGTTTCTCGTCATCAGATTTTAATGCATAACTCAAAGGAATAATGCCTTTAAGATCTTTAATAAAACTCATACAATTACAAAAACCCGCAGGAGTAATTGCCTTTTTAACATTTTGTTTTAATATCTTATCTGCATCAAAACCAAAAGTATTATCTATTAAGGGAAGATAACTTTTAACTTTAACACTTCTTGTTATTGGAATAAAATCATTATTTTTTTTATTATTACCATTATTATCACCAGATCTTGCCAAATACGTAACAGCAACACGTTCAGCATTACAAGGTAATGGTACAATATCGCCTTTCACAAATACTTCTGGCAATTGCTGCTCTATTTTTTTAATAACGCCAGAAAGCGTAATTCGATCATTTATTAATTCAGTCTTTTTAGTGTCTTTAAATGAACCTCTTCCAGAATAACAAACCGGTTGAAAATTTATTCCTCTAATACAAGAAGTTTCCATTCCAAACTTAATTATTTTCCCTAATTCAGAATCATTCAAACCCTTTTGAACTGTTGTTACAAGAGTTATGGGAATATTATATTTTCGCAAATTTTCGATTGCCTTCAATTTAATTTTAACCAAATCTTTTCCACGAAGTGCAATATTTGCTTTAGGAGAAAAACCATCAAATTGCAAATACACTTCAAACTTTCCTTTAAACTTACCAAGAGATTTTACGAAATTCTCATCCTCAGCAATTCGCACACCATTAGTATTAAGCATAACGTAATTTATTTTTTTAGTTCTCGCTAACTCAATAATTTTAATTATTTCAGGATGTATAGTTGGCTCCCCTCCACTAATCTGCAAAATTTCTGACTGCCCACCTTCTGATTCAATCAAAAAATCCATCATTTTAGATAATTTATCTAAAGACAAAAAATTCCCTTTCCCACTATTTGCATAACATGTTGGACAATTAAGATTACACTTATTGGTTACTTCAATAAGACCAATACAAGTATGCTGATCATGATCAGGACATAACCCGCAATCAAAAGGACATCCGCGATTAATTTTAGTTTGCGTTTTAGAAATTGTACCTGGCTTATCAAATCCTTTTTTGGTTTCATAATATTCAATATCTTCTTCATACAATTCCAATTGTTCACCATGAACTTTACAAAACTTTTTCAGAAAAACCTTATTATCTTTATAGATTATTTTGGCAGGTATTCGCGCTAAACACTTCGGGCAAATACTCTCTGTTGACTCATGAAAAATATAATCTCTGTCCATAATAATATTAACATACTGCTATTTAATAAGATTACTTTTTAAACGAAAGTTTTACTTTATGCAAATCTAGACAATAATATTAAAGAAATTATAGCAAGCACAATTCCGACAATCTCAAATACATTTATTTTTTCCTTAAAATAAAAAACGCTAAATAAAGTCAAAAGAACTACACAACTAACTGCGTACAAAACTCCAAGTGTGGAAAGTTTTACTTTCCTCATCAAAAAAAACCAACCAAGTGCAGTAATTCCATACACAACTGCTCCTAATAGCAAAGTAAACCAACCTGAAAAACCATTCTGTAACGAAGCATGTTTAATCAAAACGTCAGCAAAAACAGTTATTACACTTAATAATATACCAAAAATAAATGCAATCAAAATAGGATCCATAACTCAAAAGAATTTCTTAAACTTAATAACTTTTCTAAAACCAAAAATAATCATTAAAAAACAAAAAAATAATCATCACTCCGTTTAGACGAAAAATTCAAAATTTGCTGCAACTACCACTTTCAAGCAAAAACTATTTAAATACGTCACCATTTAATAATAGATAATATAGGGTGATAATTTATGAAAAAAGTACTAGCAATAATATTGTGCTTATTTCTACTAGTATTAGCTGGTTGCCAAACACCAACCGGAACTAGTGCAAATAATACAAATGACACTAAGTCCGTACTGCTTGATTTGAATTATTCAAAAAGCAATACAACTGAAGGCACTACAGCAAAAGAAAATAAATCTACTGTAATCGTAGATAACAGCAAAGATAACATAGCGATCAAAGATCTTCCAACAAAAACTTTCAAAGAAGGCGATGTTGTAAAATTTAAAAAAGATTTAGCTTATGACCCTGATGGAAGTAAATTAACATATACATTTTCACTTCCGTTAGACAAAAATGGAGAATGGACTACTAAAATCGGAGATGCTGGAGAATATATTATTTCTGTAACTGCTTCCGATGGTCAACTTGAAAGTACTCAAAAAATCAGATTAATTATCGACGCTGTAAATAGAGCACCCGTTATTACAAACTTTAAAGACATCACAGTAAATGAAGGAGATTTAATTACATTCAATCCAACAGTAACTGATGAAGATGGCGACAAAGTAACTTTAAAATATTCAGGATTTATGACTACTTCAGAATACCAAACAACTTATAGTGATGCAGGAGATAAAACTGTAACATTAACAGCTAAAGATGGTAAAACTGAAAACACAAAAACAATTTCAATTACAATCAACAACGTAAACAGAGCTCCAAAATTATCTCCTATCTCTGACTTAACAGTCACTGAAAAAGACACTGTAAAAGTTTCTGCAAGCGCAACAGATCCAGATGGAGATGCATTATCAATAGTATATGGCATGCCACTTGATACAAATGGAAAATGGACAACTAAAGTAGGAGACGCAGGAGTTTACGAAATAGATGTAACAGCATCCGACGGGAAATTACAAGACAAAGAAACATTTAAAGTTACAGTTAAGGCTTTAAACAATCTACCAGTAATTGACGTACCAAGCACAATTACAGTCTCAGAAGGAGATTTAATTGAAATAAAACCTGTAGTTTCAGACAAAGATGGCGACAGCTTAAAAATTACATATAGCGGCTTTATGAAATCTTCAACATACCAAACAACTTATACAGATGCAGGAAATTATAAAACAATTGTAACTGTAAGCGATGGTAAAGATTCAGTAAGCAAAGATATAGCAATTGTAATTGAAAATAAGAATCGAGCTCCAGTCTTTAACGACACAGCTTATTTCCAGTAAATTAGCTTTCTTTTTTTTTATTTTTTTTATTAATTCTTATTATAACTTATTTATCTAAAACAACTTTTTACTAGATTAATACTGCTAGTTCTAAAACAATCATTCAAACACAAATCAAGAGCTAAGTAAAAACCTCTGAGTTTAGCAAGGGCTAATATGAAACCCTTTTCCTATATTAAGGGCTCTGTAGAAAATCGTTATTGTTGCCTTTTTGTGAGCTATTTTAACGTAGACATATGAGGAGCAGCAAGGAGTGATAACGACGAGCGTGGCGACAATTGTGAGCGCTAGCGAACTAAAATCTGCGAGCGAACTTGGCAAATAGGAGCGTAAGCGACAGATTTTCTACAGAGCACATATCAAGAATAGATTTATAAATATAAAATTGAATAGATAAAAATAAAATTTAAAATATAAAGAGGAAAAATGACAGCAAAAGAACAATGGAAAAAAATAACAGACAACTGGTTAATAATCTTGATCGTTTTAGTAATTTTATTAATTTTTAGCATGCCAAATTTACTAAGCAATGTTTCAAATTCAGCGCAGTATTCTAATTCAATGTCCGGCAGATATTCTGCAAATGATGGCGTAAGTAGTAGCTTAAGTAAAAATATGTATTATCCAAGTCCATCAGTTAGTGATTTTGCACCAGAAATTGCAGACCGAAAAATAACTAAAACTGTTAATCTAGGATTAGAAATTACTAGAGGAGAATTTAATAATAAAGAAAGCGAAGTAACGGCATTAGCCTCATCGACAAAAAGCATAATATTAAGTCAAAATGTGAATTCAGAAGGATCAGGAAAAAACAAATATTCTTCTGGATCATACACAATAAAAATTCCAGTATCTAGCTATGATTTAACAGTAACTGAACTAAAAAAATTAGGAGAAGTAAAATCATTTAGCGAAAACTCAGCAGATATTACAGCAAGCTTCAAAAATACTAAAATTGAAATAGCGGTTGAAAAAGAAAGACTTGCAAGATATCAAGCAATGTATGACAAAGCAGACATTATAGCTGATAAAATTACATTAAATGACAGAATATTCGATGAAGAAAGAACAATTAAATACCTTGAAGATTCATTAAACAATCTTGACAATAAAGTAGAATATTCAACAGTTTACTTAGTAATGACTGAAAAAACACCTAATTATATTGACGTGGCATTTGTAAAATTTGCAGACCTAGTAAAAACTTTAGTACAAAGCATGAATAGCTTACTATACTTAATTTTTGCAATATTGCCTTACGCAATATTCATTGCAATAATATGGGGAATAATTGCATTAGTAAAACATTTCAAAGCAAATTAATTTGCTTTTTATTTTCTTTTTTTTGTAATTCCTTTAAGTTCTAATTTAACATCATCTTTTATAAATAAACAAAGCCCTAATTAACTACAAAAAAGCAAGGTTTATAATATCAATAAACATCCCACTTGATGTGATAAAAATGAAAATAATAACAATAATAATGATGATTGCAGCTCTTTTATTAGTTGCATGCACAGCACAGCCTGCTGATAACGACAACACTACTCAAGCAGCAGACACTTCAAAAGTTATTGAAACAAAAGACACAACTGTTGTTAATTCTCCAGCTAAACCAATATCGTGGGATATTGAAATTATTGATGGTCAATTTAATCCAAGTACAATAAGTATGACAGCAGGAGTAGCTAATACAATTACTATATACAATTCCCAAAGCGATACTAAAAGAGTAGAAATTCCTCAAATGAACGTAAGAGAAGACATTGTTGCAGGCGGATACGCAATTATTACAGCAACACCAAAATATAAAGGAATTTACCCTCTAGAATTAGCAGGCGTTCAATTAGGAACTGTTAATGTTAAATAAGTAAATGAAACCAATCAATTTTTTTTCATTTAAATTAATCTTTATATTAATTTTTGTATCACTTTTTGTCCTTAGCGCCTGTTCTAATAATCAAGAAATACAAACAACAACACCTATTTTTGATAATGAAGAAAAAACAATAATCCCCTCTAATGTAGATAATCAAATAAATTCACAAGAAAATAATAATAACATAGTTAATCCTGAAGAAAATAAAACTCTAACAATTCACAAAGAAGGACTTATTCCCAGAAACTTAAACCTAACTTTCAACAGAACTACAAATCTAATGATAATAAATAAAGACATCTACTCGCAAGAAATAGAAATTCCAATATACGGTTCTGAATTCCAAGGTAAACTAATTCCGAATAGCAACATATCAATCACAATAATACCAAAATCAAAAGGATTTACAACAATTAAACTAAATAAACAAAACGTCGGCACAATTAACGTAAATTAACTTCATTCTGCGTTTCACACTCCTACAGGCATATAACTTAGAAATCATTATATCGCAACAAAACCAAAAAAACCCACTAAATTGCACATCTTCCAGACCCCTGACCCTAAATCAGACAGAAACCTATATAAACCATGTATTTTGCCATTACAGCAGAGTCAGGGGAACGTAACTCAGCTGGAAGAGTGCAAGACTGAAGCTCTTGAAGTCGTGGGTTCAAGTCCCACCGTTCCCACTCTATATTTTTCTTTCACGTTACACCTAATACTCCAACTTCACCATATTCTGTAAAAATCAAAGAGTGGGACTTAAACCCCGGAAAAATCAAGAGCTTCTACGAATTAATTCAAATATTAAAAAAACTTTTCGAATATTTCACCACTACTAATAATAATCATCAAAATCTCAATTTAACTATGACAAACATCGACAATCTATTAGTTTACAAAAAAGCATACGATCTAGCAATTAAAGTATCAACAGAAGCACAAAAAATAGAAAACCTGTATTTTAGAGAACAACTATTTAGAAGCATAACTTCTGTTCCAGCAAATCTTGCAGAAATGAAAGGGTATAGAACAGATAGATATACTAAATGCAAAATAAGAATAGTTCTTGCAGAAATAACTGAAGCAGAATACTGGGTCAATTATTTTAGAGACATAAAATTACTAAATGAAAACTGGTGCAATGAAATACTTATCGATATAATAGAAATAAGAAAAATGCTTTGTGGCTTTATGAAAGCAATGAATATTAGAGAAGAAATAAGAGAAAAAACAAAAATAGAAAAAACATAATTTTTATCAAAGAAAAAAATATTTTACAAATTATGGAAAGAAAAATAATCTTTACTTAAATTAATCAAATTAAATTCTCATAGACACCTGAACTTTTTTCCTAGTTTCTGTTTCAGGATTAGTATATTCTTCAATCAAGCGTCTAGCCATTTCTTTATCAGTATATACAAATCGCGTATTTGCAATAAGCACTCTAAAATGTCTTTGCAAGGATTTACAAAAATAATTCAGATGTTCCATTTCCCAGCTGTAATCACTTTTATCAGTTGTCCTTTCTTTTGAGTATATTTCTTCACCTATATTTCCCGACAAAAATTTTTCAAATAAAGCGAAGGTGTATCTATCACCAGGAAATACTGGACTACCCCTTTCTCTAGAAATCATTCTTCGAGAATAAAGCTTATTATAAACCTCTAATACGTTCGGACTTGCAACATTTTCTAAATTTATCAAAGGCTCTAAAAATTCCAAAGAATCTTCCTTTTCAAGTAAACAATATTCTCTAAAAAAACCTTGTACTTCCGCCGACTTAAATTCCCTTGGAGCATCAGTCACTCTATTTAACGCTGCTTTAACTCTTTTAAACAATGATTCACTTACAACTTTCTCTCGTTCTGGACTAGAAAGATATTCATCGAGAGTAGGCTTTTCTTCTTTGTGATACCATGCCCATTTTTCAAGAGAATTATGACCAGAATTTGGAAGAAATATTTTTGAATCAAACTGTTCTCTTACATATTTATACAATGGCTCTTGAAAATCTCCAAGCCAACATGCTCCGCCATTAGCTTTTATTGCCTTAGCTAGAGATCGTTCTAATTTTGCTATATGATTTTGTCCATATAATAAAAATTCTTCCTGCTTCAATCCTTTAATAAAAATTAGGTTTAATTCTTTTTGAGATTGCATTTTTTCACTCCTTTAGAGAAAGAACATTGCCAATATATAATAATCTTTCGTCTTAAATTTAAGAAAATAATGGAAATATTTATATACAAATCCATAAATATAGTATTATGCAAATAAATCTCGACAAAATAGATAAAAGAATTCTATTCGAATTAGAAAGGAATGCACGAATTTCAGACATTCAACTTGCAAAAATAACTAAAAAAAGTAAAGATGCAGTCAAATACCGAATTAAAAGACTAGAAAAAGACAAAATAATAACTGGATACAAAACCTGGATAGACTATGCAAAATTAGGATACAGTACAGAAACGTTTTACTTAAACTTACTTAACCTTCCAAATAAAAAACAACAACTAATCAAACAAATAAAAAATGATAAAAGAACTTATTGGATCGGAGTTGCGGAAGGAGCCTGGAACATAGGAGTTAGTTATTTTATTAAATCCAAAGAAGAAATATTTGAAATTAAACACGAACTTATCTCAGAATACAAAGATATAATTCTAGATATAAAAATGGCATCTCTAGTAGGCGTAAGCGTGCATGAAAAAAACTTCTTAATAGACGAAATCACAACATTAACAACATTTACTGAAAAAGTAGAAGAAATTGAAATAGATGCTATTGGAAAAAAAGTATTGAATGAAATATATTGGGACGCCAAAAAAAATATAGCGGAAATCGCATTCAATCTAAAAACGACAGTAGACATAGTAAGAACAAGACTACAAAACTTCAAAAAAGACAAAATTATTATTAGATATTCCACGATAATAGACTACCAAAAAATAGGATATGAATACTATAAAGCGTTTGTTTATCTAAAAGACGTAGACGACAATCTACTAAAAAAAATAAATGAATACATAAAAAATAATAAAGTAATAATCAACATGGTTAAACAAATTGCATCATGGGACTTAGAACTAGTCTTATTTGCACAAAACTTTGCAGAATACGATTCAACGATGGGGCAATTCACAAAAGAATTCTCTAAAAACGTAATAAAAATAGAAACAGCCACAATGCGAGAAGATATAATATTTCCTTGTAATAAATTAGTTTTTGAATAAACATGCGAATAAATAACTAATAACAAAATCATACATCTATAAACGAAATTAATAAAACTAAATAAATAAAACACAATTTAAACAAAGATTTATTAATAAGTATTTCCAAAAGACACTTATGAGTATATTTAATATTTTAAATGACAAACTCCTAGATCAAGATACTTTATTTAATGGTATAGCAGGAGGAATTCCTGTAAAAATAACAAGTAAATTATCAAAAAAATTAGTAGACTTACGACTTAATAATCTCTCAGGGAGTTTAGATTCAAGTGAATCATTACAAAAAGCATTACTTTGCGAAATCACTGGAGACTATAAAACCCGAGTTAAGGAAGTATATAATTTCATTGCAAATATTGTTAAAGAATGCACTACAATTATAAAACAAGAACCATTTTTCAGCTGTATCCCAGAATTAGAAATTATTCTAGAAGAAGGAGCAGGAGAATCCCTAATTAAATCGATCCCAGAAAAATACCTTAATAAAAATCAAAAAACCATTATTAGAAAAGTTGAAAAAGATTGGACAACTAGCGACATTGCATATGTAACACCAAAAGAAATTGATCAAAATAAATTCAGAATACATATATTTTTTGACAGACTCTATTATTTATCAACAGGAACTATTATAGAATATGAAGTTGCACTAGATCTTCTAATTTTCCATTATAAAGAGCCAAAAATTCTCATAGAAACCGACATCCCATACGATGTTAGAAGCATGATCCAATGTAACATTCCGATAGATCAGATTTTAAAATTTACTGAATACAAACTACAAGAAAAACGTGCCAAAGAAAATGATTCATACAAAACGATAATGCTAAACGTGATGCGACATGAAGCAACACATATAGTTGAACAAATCCAAGGAAAAATACACAGGAACTTCCTAGCAAAAAACGACAGAATTCACAAACACGCAAAGTCAATGCATAACATTTTAACAGCTGCTAATACGTTAAATCAACATGCAACACTAAGTGCGTATGAAATATTTAGAATAACTCTTGAAATTTTTAAAGATGAAATTATGTCTGAAGGAATAGCTACATTCATAGGAAAATTTGGACAAGTACCTATGACTGAAATGGAATCTAAATCAGCATTTGCTTATGCAAAACGTGATGCTGAAAAAGTTGAAAAAGAATGGCTAGAGACAATGATTGTTTTTAAAGATGTCACATTTGTTGATTTGCAAAAAGTACAAAATAAAAATAAAGATTTATCAGAGAAATTATACAATTATTGCTATTCGATAGGATACCACATATATTTTGAGATTGCTAGAGCAAATAAATATACATTCAACGAATTATTAGACATGGATTTTCCTGCATTATTAAAAGCATATGAAAAATCAACGAATGGACCAAAAATTATTTGTTTGAGAGGAGATGCTATCATTAAATTAAACGACATGAGCAGTTATCTTAATCAACTAAGAAAAATTAAACTAAAAGAATAAAGAAGCATAATAAAAAACCAATTATTTCTTGGCAATTACAACTCTCCAACATTTATCACAAATAAGGATAATATTTTTTTTAATACTTGGCATAATAGAATTACAATTCTCACATCTATGCATATTTAACCATTTTTTTTGTCCTATAGTTAACTTAGTACGATCTAATTCTTTAACCCTTATAGAAACACCATTTACTTCTTGTACATCAGTCATTATATCCAAATATAAGTCAAACGTTTAAAAAACATTGTATAAAAAGTGTAGAATCATCTACTACACTAAATTATAATATAAAAATATTTTTAACATAAACATGACCCAAAACCAAAACAACCCACAACTTGAGGCTTTAATATTTAAACTAAGAAATCCTCTTACAGAAAAAAGTCAGTTTAGAACAACACTAGAAACAGTAGGTGAACAAATAGGATACATAATAGCACAAGATTTACCGACTGCAAAACAAGAAGTAAAAACTCAATTAGGAAAAAATGCATATCACAACATTTTAGCCGAACAACCAATTATTATCGGAGTTCTAAGAGCAGGAATTCCCTTTATGAATGGTCTTCTTAGAGCATTTCCAGATTCAGAAGCAGGATTTATCGGTGCAATGAGAGATGAAAAAACAGCAAAATCAACTATAAGTTATGTCGCATTACCAAATATCTATAAAAAAATAGTCATACTGGCAGACACCATGTTAGCAACCGGTGGAAGCATAATTGAATCGATAAAAATATTAGAAAAAGAAAATCCTAAAGAAATAATCATAGCAAGTGCGATAGCAAGTAAACCTGGAATAGAAAATATTCTAAAATACAAACCAGACATTAAAATACATACTGCAGTAAGCGATCCAATTCTAAACGATAAATATTTTATAGTTCCAGGACTTGGAGATGCAGGAGATAGAAGTTATGGTAGAAAAGAATAATCCGTCTACGATATATTCTTCAATATAGCAACGCTAAAAATAGCACACACTTCTTTCGACATAATAACTATTAATAGTAATATTAGTAACAATAATAGTAATAATAATAATAATAATACTAATAACAAAGGTACAACAGTTTACATACATAAAATTATTATTGAATAGATATAACTCTTATTAAAAAACACAAACTGGTATCCAAATCTATTTAAACCAAAATAGAATTCTTTATTTAATCTAGAGGTGCAATAATGAAAATATTAGGAATAATATGTTTGGCACTACTGCTTATACTAGCAGGATGCTCACAAGAAAATTCTACTGTTAATACAGAGAAACAAAAACAAAACACTGATTCAGTTACATCAAAAACGCCTGAAACACAAACAGAAAAACAACCCACAAAAACTGAAACTCCAACAACACCAAAAGTTGAAGGAAAATCTTTAAAAGACATTCTTTCAGTTGCTGTCCCAAAATACACTGTAGATTATAGTTTAACAGCTGGATCAAATCCCGTTCAAACAATGACAATTGCATTAGATCTTCCTAAATTAGCTACAATCATAAAAACTACCCAAGGAGATGCTAAAGTAATATTTGATGGAAATACTGTTAATTCATGTAATAATATGGCTGGATCTTGGACTTGTTTTAAAATGGATGTTCCAAAACCTGCTAACACTCAAATGGAAAGTGGAATCAAAGATGGTTCAGTAATATCAACACTTATTGGAACTTGTACACAAGCAGGAGAAACTGGAAATAAATACGAAGTCAATTATAATAAGTCCACATCTAAAGTTTGTTATACAAATGACGGGATTTTACTTGAAATGGCAACACCTCAATCAAATATGATTGCAACAAAGGTATTAAGAACTGTTGACTCAAGCGTATTTCAATTACCCGCAGCAGCACAAGATATTTCAAATATGATTCCAAGTGGAATTAAATATCCATAAATATTTTATTTTTTTATATTTTCAATTTTGTATATTTTCTAAAATTTTTATCTAATAAGTTAATTTGAAAAAATATATCCGCTTAAAGTTTCAATTCTATTAAACACCCAAGTTCCAATTAAACCTAAAATCAAAACTATACTGACAACAAAAAATATTACTTATATATCTTTAAAAGATTAAATACGTGATTATTTAACTTCAGTTGATATAAAAACACTAACTATCACAACAAAAACCTTTTTAAATTATTAAAAAAAGTAAATGCTAAATGGAAGAAAAAACACCATACTTACAAAGCAAGGCTTTCTTATGGACTATAGTTATAGCTTTTGTAGTGTTATTTATTGCAATATTCTTTATGCAAAAATCAGAATTAACAACTGAATTTAAAAAAATAACTTCAGAATCCAGAGTTATTTCAACATATATGTATACTGCAACTGAAGGCACATTAAAATATGCATCAAAATACGGATTTGCAGTTGGAATTATTTTAGGAATACTTTTATCGATTTTATACTCTATACTTTTTGGACTATCAAAATTACTCAAATTAAATAAATACAAACAAACTACAACAATAATTGGATTAATTGGAGCACTATTATTATTATGGCTTGCAATACAACTAGTTTACATTGAATCCAGATATTCTCCTATATCAATTGGAATAATTCTATTTGCAGGAATTCCATTACTTTATGCAACAGAAATAATACTGGGAATTTTACTATTAGTTTTAATATACTTAAACTGGCAATTATTAATGAATACTGTTTTTCCAGCAATTGCAAAAGGAAGTAAAAAATTAGCAACACATACAACTAATTCATATCATAAAATTAAACACATCTCAAAAAAAACATATAATAAGGTGAAAAAATGAAAAAAATATCTGCTATCTTTATCCTTGCAATCGCATTACTACTAATTCTACCCGGATGCGATCTAATTCCTGAATTAACTGAATTACTTTGCGATATCAATCCTGACTCAAGTCATTGCTACCAGCAAGCAGCAGTCGGCTCTGGAAATTCAGATAAATGTGCAAAAGTAACTGCACCTCCTGAATATAAAAAAATGGGTTCAAATCCGCCAAAAGATAAATGTTATTTAATGGTAGCTCAAGAAACGGGAAAATATGCTGATTGTTCAAAAATAGCAGGCGGATATGGATCTTATACAAAAGAAGAATGTATTTCAGGAATTGCAACAGATAAAATGGACGTAAAAGGATGTTCAAAATTATCCCAAGCAGAACAACAAAAATGCACTTCAACGATATCAAGTAGAGTTACATCAAGTTCATTAAAAGACATGGACACCCAAATCAGCGACCTTAAAGATAAGCTTGCAAGCGATCCAACTGATTCAAAAACAAGAGCGGAATTATCAACATTACAAACTAAAAAAGATGATCTATTCGGCGTTGCACCAGCTGGACAAAAAAGCGAATATACAAGAGACAGAATAAATAGCGTTATTGGTGATGTAGATGATGAAGATGTTTCCTCAGACATAAAAAAAGCATACATCGCATACAAAGTTCAAAATCCAAATGCAAATATAGATACATTAATGACTAAACTTGAAACAATAAAAGATGAAAAACAATTAATAAAAAGCTTAGATGAAAAAGCAAATACATTAGTTGATCAATTGAAAACAAGCGTTACAGATTATGCTCAAGAAGAAGTAGATGAAAAAGTAGGAGAAATTGCTGAAGAAGGATGGAAATGGGCAAAAAATACTGCAGGATATGATTTAAAGAAAAACTTAAATCAACTTGAAGAAATGAAAGCAAAATACGACAAAGCATCTGAACAATATAAATCAATAAATGAAAAAATAGAAAAATTCAAAAAAGTTTATGATGAAGTAAACGAAGTTTACACTAAAGTAGATAAAATAAATAAATTAATTGCTGAAGGAAGATTGGATAAAGGAAAAGCAGACGTCCTTAAAGGCGGAGTTTATTTAGGTAAAGGATTAGAATACGCAACTAGTTATGTTCCCGTATTTGGAAGTACAATTTCAACTGTAACAAAAGAAACATTCGATGCAGCAATGAAATTAGCAAACGCACGTGCACAAAGAACACATGCAATAAACAAATGCATAGATGACCCAGAACATTGTGATACTGATGGAATTAGCGGATATTAAATAAACATAAAAAATACCATAATCAGCAATATAATTTTAAAACAAAAAAAAGGAAAACAAAATGAAAAAAATACTAATAATAACATTAGCATTAATAATAACTTTTATGCTATCAGGATGCAGTTCTAAAATGTCTACAGATTCTCTAGAATTTTCATTAAAAGAACAAGGATTACACGTATCAGATATAGACACTTTTTTTAACAGCGTAACCATTACTTATGATGCAGCCTTAGCAAATGAATATGACACTCAAATAATCGCAGATTGGGCAACTATAATGGCAACATCTGCAAGTTTTAATTATACTAAAATAACAATCATTAATACTCTGGATGGCAAATCAACTGCAAAAATAGTAGTTCACAAAGACGCAATTGACTCGTATCTAAATGGAAGCATAAATGATGCTGCATTCTGGGAAAAAGTAGATATTAAAACTTAAATAGTATTCTCTAAATCAATTGTAAACCTGCTAAATTGACTTACCTTATTCAAAACTAAGGTTACGCTTAAATTAAAACCTAACCATAAAAAAACTTTTAAATAAGCTTTCACATAGTAACTTTCAGAGATAAAGATAATAACGAAGGTAAAAACAATGATATACATCCACTCACTAAACGATTTAAGTCCAAAATCAACTGAAGTTGAAGTTGTCAAAGTAATGAGAGAATTAAAAAGAAATTATCCTTTGCCTTTAACTGAAGAAAAACTAGACTCTCAATTGATTACTTACTTTATGTCAGATACTGACAAATTCTTAATGGACAAAGCTTTAGATCAAATTAATCCAGTTATATATGAATTAAAAGACCTTCTTGATAATGGAAGCGAAACATATAGTAAAGTTAATATTCAAAGAGCAATTAATATTTTAGATAAATTAAGAGAAGCACTTACCAAAAATATTCTTTATTCTAATAACATGATTAGATACAAAGGTCAAACTATTAGAGAATTCACATATATGATTAATCAAAATTTAAAATTCAAAGAAGAAGAAAATGCAAATTACAATAAAAAGTTGAGCGATATATTTGAAAGGATGTTAAGACACGATGGAGACTTTTATTTTAATGCTGAAGAAATAGTCAACGAAGGAGAGGTACAAGCAATTACTGGACTTTATGAAGGCATGAAAAAAGGGTATCTTTTCCACGTATCATTAGATGAAGAATTAAAAAAATTAGATTTCAGTATAATAAAAAACAAACTATCTGCAGAAGATCTTCAAAAATCAGAACTATTAACAACAAAAATAGAAGAAATAAAAAGAGGAATAGTTAGAGCATATGAACATAATATGAGAATGATTGAAGTTGCAATAATATTATATTCCTACATTCGAATTGTAAAAGAAAATAATTCTCTTTAATTTTTCTTATTTGAAAAACAACATCTACAATGACGTGGCAAACTTCAGTTAAAAAGGGAAATGAATTAGTAGTTGTCACAAGTTCAAACAAATCTGACCCACATGCAATAGTTGTTATTTCTTTGGGCATCCACGACAAAAAACTACTAATTGGCGCATGTCAAATGAAAACCACCTTAAACAACCTTTTAAAAAACAAAAAAATAGTAGTAGTAACGAAATACAAAAAAGAATACTACAGACTAAAAGGCACAGTCGAACTATTAACTTCAGGTAAACATCACGAATACGCAATAAAAAATAGCAAACCTTACACTCCAAGCCACACCATTGCAATAAATATAAAAGAAGTCTGGGATCTAGATAAAATTAAAAAAATTCTTT
Organism: uncultured Methanosarcinales archaeon; assembly: GCA_964557345.1. Lineage (GTDB taxonomy): Archaea > Nanobdellota > Nanobdellia > Woesearchaeales > DATGWN01 > CAZKZU01. The sequence continues at coordinate 21,442 of CAZKZU010000001.1, read as the reverse complement.
AAAATATAAATTAGAAAGAGAGCTAATCGAATAAATTTATATATTCATTTTAATTCCTCCTTATGACATGAATACTGAAGATTACAATAATATCAAAATAATATATTTTACATGTACAGGTAATACTTGCAGAAGCCCCATGGCGGAAGCTATTGCAAAACATGAAGCCAAAAAAAGAAATCTTAATTTGCAGATTGCATCAAGAAGAAATACTATAGATGAAAAAGTGTGCTATTCTATATTTTCAAAAATATCCGATTATTCTAGATTCTCAATAATCAACCATCTTGATGACGAAGACTTTTGTAATAAACACGAACCAAAATCAATGACCCGACAAGAACTACTTGAAGCAGATTTAGTTTTAACTATGACTGTTGCGCAAAGAGATAGCTTAAGAAAACATCAAGAAGCATATCTCAAAACAGGACTTCCTAAAACATACACACTAACTGAATTTGCAGGACTCTCACAACTAGATATAGAAGACCCCGCTGCATACGATCATTTCATATTCGAAAAAACTTATCTAGAAATATCTTTTGCAATTAGTTTAATATTTGAAGAAAGATTTAGACATATATCGCAAAAAAATACGAAATAGAAATAAAAAAAAGAATTAATAAATAAAAATAAAACAACAAGATAAATTCCAAATAAAAAAATAATTATAACTATCTCAAAAATACTACTTACATCTCTTCAGGAGCGTCTATTCCAAGTAATTTCAATCCGTCAGAAAGTAAAATCTTAACTGCGTAAATTAAACATAATCGTGATTCTTGCAAAGCAACATCCTCTTGAATTATTTTATTTCCAGCGTAATAATTATTAAATTTTTGGGCTAATTTTGTTAAATAATTACAAAGCACGTTCGGAGATAGCTCACTTGCAGATTTATCAACAATTGCAGGATACTCGCCTAGCAACTTAACAACTTCTTTATCTAAATCAGTATTTAACAAATCATAATTTATTGAACTAGTACCGTTAAATTTGAAATCTGTTTTTCGAAGTATTGAACAAATTCTAGCATGAGTATATTGAACATAAGGACCTGTCTCACCTTCAAAAGCAAGAGATTCTTTTGGATTATATACAAATCCTTTTTTAGCATCGTGCTTTAATATAAAAAATCTAATTGCACCCATTGCAATAATTTTAGATCTTCGTTGAATTTCTTCATCGGACAAATTACTATATCTACTAGTAATCTCCTCTTTTGCCATAAGAATTACGTCAGATACTAAATTATCAGTATCAACAACATTTCCTTCTCTGGATTTCATTTTTCCTTCAGGAAGTTCAACCATTCCATAAGAAAAATGCGCACATTTATTTCCAAAAGACCAACCTAATGTTTTGAAAACTTCGAATAGAACTTTAAAATGATGCTCTTGTTCATTTCCTACAACATAAATCATTTCATCAAACTTATAATCATCATATCGCTTCTTTGCCATAGCAATATCTTGAGTAATATATACAGCAGTACCATTTGAACGCAAAAGAACTTTTTTACCTAAACCTTTATTTTCTAAATCTAGAATAACTCCTCCTTCTGCATCTTTCTCAAATAAACCTTTATTTAGTCCATCTAAAATTATATCTTTCCCTGACAAATAAACGTCACTTTCAAAATACTCTTTTTCAATATTAAAATCTAATAATTTGTAAGTTTGACTAAACCCATCAAGAGCCCATTTATTCATCATGGCCCAAAGTTTCCTAACCTCAGAGTCTCCATCTTCCCATTTGACAAGCATTTTCTGAATTTCTTCTTCTACTTCAGGATGCTCTTTTGCGTATTTCGCATATTCAACATAAAAATTCCCAACAAAATGATCAGATTTTATCCCAGTACTTTCAGGAGTTATACCTTTACCAAACATTTGGTAAGCAAGCATAGATTTACAAATATGAACTCCTCTATCATTAACAATATTAACTAAATGCGCATTCTTGCCATTCTTAAGTAAGATCTTATAAATAGAATCTCCAAGTAAAATATTACGCAAATGACCCATGTGCAATGGCTTATTAGTATTTGGTCCTGGGGATTCAACTAAAACTATTTCAGTTTTATTTCCTTTTCCATAATTTTCTTTCTCAGTTAAAACTTCAAACAAAATAGACTTTACAATTTTACTATGATCAATATAGAAATTAAGATATGGTCCAATAGCCTTTACAAAAATTCCTGCTGCAGACAAAGACGTCATCAAAGACAACTTACTGACTAAATCCTGTGCAATCATAGGAGGCGCTTTTTTTAATTCTTTAGAAAGAATAAAGCAAGGAAATGCAAAATCACCTAATTTAGAATCTGGAGGAACTTCTATTTTCTCTTTAATAATTTCAAAACTACAACCTGACGCATCAGAAATTGCTTTAGCTATTTGATTAACAAACATCGTGATTACTTAATCCCGCTTTAACATTGAGAAAATAAATCCTAAGACAATTACTACAATTGTTGCCATTAAGAAAACTTCAATAACACTAGCCCAGAAAACAAAGCTAAACACTGGAAATTTAAGAATATATTTCAAACCGAAAATAAAGATAATTAATCCTCCCATAAAGCCAGAAATCAAGAGTTTCAGGATTTCAGTGTTTAAATTTAAATTAAAATTAAAAGTTCTTGATTTATTAGAATCTTCCATTTCTTGATCAAGTTCATCTGCCTCTGCTGCATTTTCTTCAACAGGTACAACAACTTCCTTTTTAACAGGCATATTTTTAACATTAAGGTACTTGTAAACTTTTTGATCATCCTTTTCTGGAGCTCTAGTATTACTTACTCTATGCTTACCAAAATACTCATCATCAAACATTTCTTGATTACCCATATCCATAAATAGTCATTAATATATTTAAAAAGGTATCGATTTTATAACTCCGCAGACAATACATATATTTACACAACCTCCTCCCTGCCACGCCTAAAATATAAAACAATCGTATCAGTACGTTTTCTAAAGACTATAGCCATGGATACATTTTTATAGCTATTATTAAATCTAATAATTCATGTTTTACAAAACATTTATTAAAAATATAACAAAATGTCCTTTTTGTAATTTAGAAGATAATGAAATTTTAAAAGAAAATAAGCACGCAAGATTAATTCTTGCAAAAGCACCTTATACTAAAGATCATCTTTTAGTTGTTCCAAAAAGACACGCCATAACACTAAAAGAATTAACAAAACAAGAAAAAGAAAGTGTAGACAGTCTAGTTAATTTAGCTATGACTAAAATCCAAAAACAGTATCATGACGCTTCGATTTTATATATAGAAGGAAATATGAAAAAAATAGGAAAATCTATTGAACATATACATTACCATATAATTCCAAAGCTAATCATTGGTGCAATTAATATCGATCTAAGAAAAAGAAAAGTATTATTTGGAAAAGAATATTTAACAGCTGTTAAGAACATAAAAAAAATAATCTAAGAATTTAGTATGGCGCCTTAAGTTCTAACATACAACCAATTTCCACTTTCATATCTCTTCAATCCGCGATTGAATACAAAAATAGCAAGACCTAAAAATACGAATGCGCAAATTGCTGTATAAAATAACCACTCCCAACTAAAATTCTGCAATATCTCTACAGGAATTCCTGCTAAAAATCCAGCTGGAATTATAAACATTAAAATAAATTTAGCTGCACCTTCATATATCCCCCAAGGATACATTGATACAGACAATAAACCCATCTGCATCTGACGACTTGCCTCTTCCATATTCCCAACCCAAAATGCAAATGAATTTACCAATATCCCAAATGCCATAAACAAAATAGTGCTAAGTAAGCACAAAACTAAATATAATGGCCAAAGCCCAATTGGAAGTAAAAGTATCATTAATGCTAAACCCACAATAATATCCCCTAAATCATAAAAGCTAGACCTGCTCATAAGCACATGATACAATTGATTCTTAGGCAAAACTAAATAAAAGTCAAGTCTTCCTTCCGCAACAATATTAGCTATTTTACTATAATTACCAAACATAAACCCACAAACACCGTATGCAAAAGCAGTAATACCAATAAGTAAAATTACTTCGTGTGCACCCCATCCTCTAATATTAGTTATTTTATCAAAAAATAATACCCAAAATAAAATCCAAAATACATCATTAATAATCATAGATGTTGTCTGAACAAAAAAGTTAGTCTTATATTCCATAGCAGTACTAAAAGCTACCTTCATATACTCATAATGAAGTTTAATATGGCTCAAAATATTTCCAAAAAAAGTTCCATTAACCTTCCCTTCAATTTTCTTATCCGCCATTTACAGATAACCTCTTCTCACAAAATCTATAAAGCACATAACTTAATATTAAAAAGATAAAAATCCACATAATTTGAAATAAAGCAGTGTTAATAAAGGCGGTAAAACTATAACTAACAAATAATTTTGCAGGTGCATAAGAGATATAACTGAATGGTAAAAACTTACTAACATATGCCAACCAATCAGGAAAAAATTCTAGCGGAATTAACATTCCTCCAATAGTAAATAAAAATTTTTGATATAAAAAACTTAATGCACGAGCATCTTCAAACCAAAATGCAAATATGCCAAGTGTTGCCATAATTACAAAATCTAAAGTTATTGCTAAAAATGCACAAATTGCAACAGGAATTAGTGCGGTCCATGAAAATGCAAAACCTCCAACAGTTATATATGCGACAATTCCTCCAAATAAAAAAATAAACATAAACTTATACATCGCAATTCCAATCGCGGATGAATACTTATACGCGATATAATTATAAGGCTTATTCAAATAATTTGCAATACTTCCAGATTTTATTTCATCTCCTATTTCTTCAACGACTTTTGATAAAGAAGTTGCAATAGCTTCAGTCATTACCAAATACCAAATAACTGTGGCGATAGTAAAACCATACATACTATTGCCAGAAGCGTAAATCACTTTCCACATACAAGAAAAAATATAAATAATTAAAGCAATAAAACCCGCTCTAGACAAAACATCAAAAGTATACACAAAACTATTTGCAAAATTAATCTTCGCAATTTGAACATATTTATTTATTGTCATTTTTCAAAAACCAAATTATAATCTAACTTAATTCAAAACTAGATAAAAATTAAAAATCATTCCTTAAAGATCTTCGAAATAATCTCCTCAATAGGAGTCTCTTCAATAGTTATATCTTTAATTGAATTTTGTTCAGTAATTTCTTCTATTAAATTTTTCATACTCATAAGTTTTGTATCTACTTCAATACTCATACTAAATTTATTTTTCTTAATTAATTTGACTCCTTTCTTCTTGATTTCTTTAACAAAATCTTCGGTAATTATAGTAATTAATTTAACACCTAAATATTTCTTCTTAATATTATCCAGTAAATCATCATAAATTATTTTACCCTTGTTGATAATAATCGCTCTTTTACAAATATCCTCAACGTCTCCCATATCGTGGCTTGTTAAAATAACTGTAACTTTTTCTTCCTTATTGATTTTCTTAATTAATTCACGCAAATTCTTTTTTACAACTACATCTAAACCAATAGTTGGTTCATCAAGGAAAAGGATTTCCGGTTTATGCAACAATGCTAAAGCAACTTCACATCTCATTCTCTGTCCTAAAGATAATTTTCTTACAGGTTGAGTAATTATATCATTAATTTCAAACAAATCAAATAGCTCATACATTCTTGGTTCATAATCTTTTTTCTTCAAATCATAAATACTAGCAAAAAGCCTAAATGAATCAATCGCAGGAAGATGAAACCAAAGTTGAGGTTTTTGTCCAAAAACAGTTCCAATCTTATAAGCTAATTTCTTTCTATCTTTTTGTGAATTTAATCCATCAACAACACATTTTCCAGAATCAGCATAAAGTATCCCTGATAAAATTTTAAGAGTAGTAGACTTCCCTGCACCATTAGGCCCAATAAAAGCCACAATCTCTCCTTTTTTAATATCAAACGAAATACTATCTACTGCCTTAATAACTTTATACTCAGGCTTAAATAAAGCCTTAAAACTACCTTTGAGACCTTCTTCCTTAAGTTTAGTCTTAAACCCCTTTGACAGATTTAATACAGAAATAACAGATTCCATTAGTAAGTATATAGATTTTCAAGTATTTAAAGTTTGCTTTTCAAAAAGTGAAGGATTTACGGATTAAACAGCAAATATAAACTATATTCCTAATAATATATACATTTATCAATGCAAAGATATCACAATTAAATATATAAAAAGCATAATGCGACATGATAAAAGGAATTATATTTGATTTCAATAGAACGTTGTATGATCCAGATACACAGCAATTAACTCCAGGAGTTCTAAAAATATTAGATACATTAATCAAAGACGGATACAAACTCTGCCTATTAAGTAAAAAAACAAAAGACGAGAGAAGAGAACAAATCGCACAATTAGGTCTAGATAAATATTTTCTAAACATCCAAGTTGTCGAAGGCGAAAAAACAGAATCAAATCTTCAAGAATGCACAAGAATTATGAATACGACCTATTCGCAAACAGCAATTGTTGGAGATAGAGTCAAAAGTGAAATAAGACTGGGAAATATTCTGGGAATGAAAACAATTTGGTATAAATCTGGAAAATTTGCAAATGAAACTCCGCAAAATGCACTAGAACAACCAAAATACATAATAACAAATCTAGAAGATATGATAAAACATATTCGTTTCTAATATTTAAACCTCCTCTCATAAGACTTATGATCCAACCATTCTATTACTATTGAAACAACACATATCTTTTGATTTTCAACAGAATATAATAATCTCCAACCGTTAGGAAGATTATACTTCCAAATATTTACAATATCATTCTTAATATATCTTTTAGGAATTAGATTTTTTGGTACTTGTATACCACAAAAAGCATTTTTTTCTATTTCAGTAAAGGCTTTATTCAAACTCTTAAAAAGTTTTTTCTCATCATCAAATCCGCTTTGTAAAGAAAAATAAGCATCTTGTAAAGATTTATCTAAAAATCTTACTTTAGAAGGTAAAATCATTTTCACTTCCAAAACAAACTACTATCTTTCTTAACATTTTTGTTGCTTTTAGGATAATATATCCACCCAATTTTCCCCTCTTTGTCGATTGAAATTTTATGAGAAACTACTAAATAATCTATAATTACACAAAAAGTCTGATACATCATTTTCTTAGGAAGACTTTCCCAGAGTTTTCTTTTCTTAAACATCCCATCTTTCTTCTGAATAAAACTTTCAACCATTAAAATTGTATCCAATCGAGGATATCGCAATATGTCTTTTTTCATGTTATATCCATTGATATAACACATATTTTTAAATTTTTCCCATAAATCATCTACTTTTATCCAAATTTCCATAAATAAATATAAAAAACAAATAAAATAAAATAGTTTGCATAATTAGTTCGAAGAACGTTCATAATAATTGAAAAAAATTGAAAATAAAATATTTTTTTACAAAAACTAATATAAAATAACTACAAATTAAAATAAATCTCAGGAATTAGGCCTATTTCATCTAATTTAATCAAACGACTTTTATCCACATTATCAAGTGTATGATTCTCATAGGCCCAAGTCTCAAAAGGAATATAAATAGCCCCAATTCCCGCTTCAAGAGAAGGGACAATATCGCTCTTTACTGAATTACCAACAAACCAAGTATTTCTTTTATCCCGGGAAGAACAAATAGCATCAATTTTTTCTTTTTTCCCACAAGAAACTATATCAATATTATTTCTAAACCAAAAACTAAGATTATAATGTTCAATCTTTTTTTGTTGAATCTTATAATCCCCAGTTGTTATTAAAAAAAGTTCATCTCCTTGAGTAAGTAAAAAATTAAGAGCCATTATTGCATTTGATACTAAATCTTTATGCCAAAATTTCTCATCAAAAACATCTTCACCTATTTTATACGCTTGACTAGCATGATTATCTCTATCTGAATCAGATTCATTTAACTTTTGAGAAATATCGAGATAAGTTCTAGATAATGAAGTCGGAAATCTCTCTATCTTAAATCCTAATGTGTTAGTGAGCTCAACATCCATCTTTTCATGCATTTTTAAAATATCCATAATATCAGGAGCTCTAGGTCCTAAAGTATCTGCAACAAATTTTACAAAATCAGATTTCGCTCTAGAAAACAAATAATGAGTGTGAACAAGAGTATCATCCATATCAAAAATAAATGTTTTGTTAACCATACTACAAGTCCAATCAATATATAAAAAAGTATTATCTAATAATATATAAAACTATCTGTCAAAAACGGCAAAAGAATCACAAGTCAATACATCAAAAATTCAAAATTTTCTAGAATTTGAAAATGGCGCATTTGTAAAACGACTTGATTAAATACTAGAGTTTTAACAACTAAATGCGGAATTTAAATCATAAAACATATAAATATAACAATATTATTATATATATATAATAAAATAATTATATCAAAAATGTTAAAGAAAAACGAATACCAAATATTGAAAATATTGTTCGAGGATTTCACCACAGATATATCTATCAAAAAAATATCCGAAAAATTAAACCAAAAATATCCTCAAACACATAAAATAATAAAGGGATTAGAAAAAAAAGAGCTAATAAACACAAATAAAATAGGCTCTGCTAAAGTTATAAAGCTTAATTTCAAAAAATGTAATCTCGAATATGTAACAGTTGAAATGGAAAGATTTTCGGAAAAAAAAGACAAAACTTTAAAAAACATCCAAGAAACTCTTCTAAACGTAGAATATAATTTTGCATGCATTTTATTCGGAAGCTATGCGAAAGGAGCCTCGACAAAAAATTCAGATATGGATTTACTATTTATAATTAATGACGACATAAATAGAGATAAATTTGAAAGAGTTATCAAAAACCAGCTTTCACTATATAATGCAGATATAAATATAATAAAAAAACTGGATTTAAAAGAAATGTGGCTATCTAAAACAATAAACGTTTGGAACGAAATTGAAAAAAATCATTATGTAATCACAGGATACGAGCAATTTATTAATACATTAAAGACAAAAAATGGATACTAATAAATTAAACGAAAGCGATAAAATAATTAAAAGAGCCATTTCCGAAGGAATTATTACTAAATCAATTGAAGGAACAGATCATTTTTTTCTAGATAAAGCAAAACAATCAATAATTGTATCAAATAGGCTTTTTGACATATCTGAAACTGAAAAAATAAATACGTATCTTTGGGTAATTAACAGTGCTTATTACTCCATGTTCTTTGCAGCTACAGCACTTCTTGCAAAATATAATCACAAAATAAAGTCTGAATACGGTATCCATCGCTTCACATATCACGCAATAATATATTATTTTATCAATCAAAATAAATTACTAAAAAAACACTTTATTGAAGAATATAAACAAGCAATAAATGAAGCTGAAGAACTCATGCAAATTTCAGAAAACAGAGTATTTGAAATGATTGATGATTTCTCAGCAGAAATGAATAAAAGAAAAATATTCACATACGAACTTGGAAAAAATGCAGAAAAAGAAAAAGCAAAAACATCACTAAAAAGAGCTAAAGCATTTGTAAAAGTAATTGAAGACATTATTTAACAAGAAATCATATTAACAATTCTAATTTATTCAAACATACTTTTTTATATCATCTAAAGTTTTCTTACCCTTTGGAGTTGCTTTATAGAATCGCCACCTATCTTTCTTTTCATCAATACAATAAACATAATCCTTATCCTTTAATTCTAATATTATCCTACTTATACTAGGTCTTGGTTTTTTCAATTGCTTAGCAATCATCACTGGAGAAAGCTCTTTATCCTCTAAAAGCATCAAAACATCCCTTTTTAGCTTACTTCTTAACAAAGATAGATTTTCCTTCATAAATACATATAGCGTAATAATCTACATATAAACTAGAATAACATATAGAGTATCAATTAGCGTAACATATTTAAACGATAAGTAACTTTTGTAAACCTATGCCTGCCTCATTAATAGAAGAATTACCAAAAATAATTGAAAAAGGTAAAAAGGAAGCTCAAAAGATTTTAGATGGGCTTTCTAAACCTAATCGTGTTACTTTGCAGACAAATGAATTAGTTCTTCCAACAAAAGCAAAAGGCGGTTTCTTTGGTCAGAGTGTTAAAGAATTAGGAAAAAAGGATTGGCTTAACAGAATGATTTATGGAGATAATCTACTTGCGATGCAAGCATTACTTGCAGGCGATCCTCAAACAGGAATGTCGTCCATGCGCGGAAAAATTAATTTGATTTACATAGATCCACCATTTGATTCTAAAGCGGATTATAGAACTAAAATTCATCTTCCAGGAACAGATATTGAACAAAAGCCAACAGTAATAGAGCAATTCGCTTATTCTGATACCTGGAAAGATGGAACAGCTTCATATTTGCAAATGATGATACCTCGATTAATTTTAATGAGAGAGTTATTATCAGAACAAGGTTCGATTTATGTACATATTGATTGGCATGTTGGACATTATGTTAAAGTTATTATGGATGATATATTTGGAAAAGAGAATTTTAGAAACGAGATAGTGACCAGAAGAATTAATAAGAATCTAACCAAACAATTCGACAAATTAAATTCTCTTAATTTATTTGGGGATTCAGTTTATGTATACGCGAAAACTTCTTCTGTTAAATTTAATGCCCCTACTAAAGAATTTTTTCGAAAAGGGTATTGGCATGGATTCAAACAACCAGCAGATAGGCCTACATTAAGATATGAGTTATTAGGTGTAAAAATTACTACAGGTCAGTGGATGTGGAATAAAGATAGAGCTGAAAAAGCAGTTGAAAATTATAATATATATTTAAAAAAATATCGTGATGATTTATCCTTGGATGAATATGCCTTAGAACATTCTGATTTAGAATTTATTAGGTTAGGTAGTAGCGGTATGCCCGAATATTTCTTAGCTCCGAAGGAATATACTATTTGCGATACACTATGGGATGATGTTATTGCTTATGATTATAATAGTGATTTTTTAACTGCCAAATCTCCTAATTTTTTGAAAAGGATTATTGAAATGGCATCAAGAGAAAATGATATTGTTGCAGACTTTTTTGCAGGCTCTGGAACAACAGGTATAGCTTCTGAAGAATTAAAAAGAAATTGGATTATGTGTGAATTAGGAAAACCTGCATGCATGATTCAGAGAAAGCGATTAATTGATCAAGAGGCGAAGCCTTTTTTATATCAATCAATAGGAGATTATCAAAAAGAACAGTTTGAGAAATCAGAGTTTAAGACTATTGGAGATTTATCTCAAGTTGTGATAAATCTTTTCGGCGCTTTGCCTTTTCCTCAACAGGAAGGGATTCCAAATAATTTTGGATATATTAAACTTAGTAAGATTTTAGTTATTGTTGATTCTCCATCTAAATTAACTGGATATAGTACGCTTAAAAAAGCTCAAGAATTGAGAGCTAGTTTTATGGGCGGTTGGGATAAAGTTATTGTTCTTGGATGGAATTTTGATGTTAATATAGGTAAAATTTTAAGTAGTTTAAACGATGATAAACTTGAAGTTTTAGTAATTCCTCCTGATTTGCTTGATAAATTAAAATCAAAAACAAGTTATCAAGACTTAATTAAATCAGAAAAGGTTAAGTTTTCTTCTTTACAATATTTAACTGTTAAACCAGTTAAAACAAAAAAATATAGTGATGACGAAGATGAAATTGAAATTGAACTGGAAAATTACGTTCTTCTTTCTCCTGATGCATTACCGTTGGATAAAGAAAATAAAGAAAAACTGGATAAAGTAATTCAGGAAGATCCTTTATCTTTGATCGAATATTGGAGTATTGATCCAGATTATGATGGAGAAGTTTTTAGAAGTAAATGGCAGGATTATCGTCAAAACACAGATAATGATGGTGATGAGTTTAGGGTGATTAAATCAGCAAAATTAATAGTTCCAAAAAAGTCAGGTCGAAGAAAAATTTGTATTAAAGCTGTTGATGTATTCGGATTTGAAAGTGTTACGGTGAAGGATATATGATTATATTAATTATAGAAAGTTATGTTTTTATTGAGGGAAAATGAAATATTATTTTGCATATGGTTCAAATATGAATTTATCTCAAATAAGGGAAAGGCTTAAGAATAAGACTTTGCAATTGTTAGATATCGTCTATATCAATAATATGAAATTAATTTTTCCAAAATTTTCTTTGAAAAAAAAAGGTGGCGTTGCTAGTTTTGATAGTAGTATGAACGATAAGTTGTGGGGTGTTATATTTGAAGTAACTGATGATGATATTTTAAAATTAGATTATTGGGAGGGCACTAGTCAAGAACAATTTCCAAAATATAAAAGAGAGAGCATATTAGTTACAAATATGGCAGGTACAACATATTCTGCAATAACCTACAGAGTTTATAGCAATGACTTTAGTTTGATGACTGAAGATATGTTTTTACCCTATGTAAATTACATGACGACTATAATTGAAGGTGCTAAAGAATGTAATTTGCCTTTAGAGTATATTGAAAAGTTAAAATTAATCAAAACAAAAAAATATGATAAACACTAAATAATTTTAAACAAGTTACTATGGTCCAAGCAAAAAATCTCGGAACTGGGGATATTCCTTTAAAGTTAGCGAAAGCTATAACTGAAAAAGTAAATAAAGAATATGAGAAAGGAGACTTTTTGGAAAAAGTGTCTCCCATTACTAGAGATTTATTGCGATTTTGGGATCCTAGTGGTTCATTTGGAGATTTGCGTTATGCTAATTTCCATGAGGGACAATGGCAAGCAATTCTTAATGTTATTTATATTCATGAAATATTGAAAATCAAAACTGTGACTGATATTTACAAATCTATTTATCCCGAATTGTTATCAGGATTGGATTTGATTGATTTGAAAAAAGAAAAATATGAATTATCTAAATATTGCATTAAAATGGCTACGGGAACTGGTAAAACTTGGGTTTTATCTGCCATTCTTATTTGGCAATATTTAAATGCAAAGTATGAAGAGTCTATGTCTGGAAGATTTTCAAAAAACTTTTTATTAATCGCACCAGGACTTATTGTTTATGAAAGATTGCTTGATGCATATTTGGGAAAGCAAAACATTGATGGTACACGAAATTTTGAAGAGTCTGATTTTAAAAAGTTTGAGAATTTATTTCTTCCACAAGCATATAAAGAAGAAATGTTCGGGTTTATTCAGTCTAGCGTTTCAACAAAAGATGAAATCGGGAAAAAAGTAACTGGAGAGGGGTTAATCGCAATTACTAATTGGCATTTATTGTCTGGAAGCGAGGAGGAAGAAGATGTTGAAACTCCTTTAGATAGTCCTGAAAAAACTGTGAAGCAAATGCTTCCTATTACTCCTGGCATATCTGCAGGTCATTCACTTGAAGAATTGGATAACCAACATTTTAGAGGAAAAGAAATTGAATATTTAGCAAATCTTTCTGATTTAGTTGTTTTTAACGATGAAGCTCATCATTTAGGTGAGTTTAAAAAATCAGACGATACTTTTGAAAAGAAATGGCAAAAAGCAATTGATTTGATTGCAGAAAAAAAGCAGAATAAATTTTTGCAAATTGATTTTTCAGCGACTCCGTATTCAGTTACAGGTTCTGGTCAGCAGAGAACAAAACATTTTTTTCCTCATATAATTACTAATTTTGAATTACCTACTGCAATTAAGTTAGGATTAGTCAAGACTGTTGCAATTGATAAACGAAAAGAACTTGCAGCACTTCCGCTTGATTTTAAGTCTGAAAGAGAAGGAAATACCATACTTGGATTATCTGATGGTCAAAGAATTATGCTCCGAGCTGGAATTTCTAAATTACGAATTCTTGAAGAAGGATTTACATCATTAGATCCCACAAAGTACCCCAAACTTTTAGTTATGTGTGAAGACACAAAAGTTGTTTCTTATGTGTCAGCATTCTTGAAGCAAGAAGGATATAGTGAGGATGAATTAATTGAAGTACATTCTAATAAAAAAGGAGAAATTTCTGATGATGAATGGAGTTCTCTTAAACAGAAATTATTTAGTATAGATAAACATTCAAAGCCTAAAATTATTATTTCTGTTTTAATGCTTCGAGAAGGTTTTGATGTAAGCAATATTTGCGTTATTGTTCCTTTAAGATCTAGCAGTTCTTTTATTCTTTTAGAACAGACTATAGGAAGAGGATTAAGATTAATGTGGAGGGAACCACAGTATTTAGATGCAAAAAAAGAAATTAGAAATAAATTACTTGTGCGAAAGGAAGAGCCAGACAATTATATGGATATATTGAGTATTATAGAACATCCTGCTTTTATTCAGTTTTATGATAATGAATTAAGTGGTGCTGTTGCGATTACTAAAGAAATGCCTACTAAAAATCATGTTGTCGGAGATATTATTTCCATTTCATTAAAAGAAAACTTTGTAGATTACGATTTTTCTTGGCCTATAATAATCCATGATAAGGAAGAACATTTCTCGTCAATATCTCTTTCTTCTGAAAAGTTAGAAAAATTTCCTATCCCTCTAGATGATTTAACTCCTTTAGTTTTGAAAGATGGCGATACTTTTTATGGAGAAGAATTGACGGTAAAAACTAAATATGGGGAATATACTGTAACTTCTGATATTTTTACAGCAAAAAGTTATAATTCTTTTATTCAAAAAATAGTTAATGCAGTATCTTTTATACCAATTAAAATAGGAAAAAATAAAGAGCAAAAGTATCCGATAATGCAGATTAATTCGGCATTGGTTGCAAGTTTAGTTGATGAATATATAAGATATAAGCTTTTTGGACAGGAATTTGAACCACTTAAAAATAATAATTGGAAGGTTTTACTTTTAACTCAAGAAAAAATAATAAATCATATTGTCAAAAATGTAAGTCAATGTATATATGATTTGCAAAATAGTCTTAAAGTAATTGATGCAAAGATAATTAAAAGAGCATTTTCAGAAATAAATGAAATTAAAATTAGAGAAACTTATGCACTTGATGTTGCCAAGACTATATATCCTAAAATTGCATATCCTTCAAATAAAGGCGGGTTTGAAAAGGCGTTTGTTGAATTTATAGACGCAGATTCCCAAGTGAAAGCATTTATGAAGATTAATGAACACTATTATGATTTTGCGAATATTATTTACATTAGAGATGATGGGTTATTAGCGCACTATTTTCCTGATTTTTTAGTTAGAATAAAAGATAAGATCTATTTGGTTGAAACTAAGGCAGAAAAAGATTTGAATAATAAAAATGTTCAGCAGAAACGTTTGGCGACTATCGATTGGATTGATAAAATAAATGAATTGATTAGCGAACATAGAATGGATTGTATTTGGTCATATGTTTTATTAGGAGAAAATACTTTCTATGGGATGAGTGGAAAAGGTGCAAATACTTCTGAGATATTAGAATATGCAAAATTGACTAAGGCAAAAATTAAAGGCACTTTAGGAGATATATTAGGCATAAAAGAATATTAATGTCCTCTAACTTCAACTGTTCCAAAGCAAGGCTTTACTCTCTCAGAAATCATTTTCAAATCAGCTTCAGAAATAGTTTTGGTCAATTTTGGATTAATAAGAGTATACATAGGAACAAATTGTTGCAAAACATATCTTTTTGCACCATTTAACCATTTAGAAATTTCAACTATATCTTCCCAACTTATTAACTCAGGTACAAACGTCGTCCTAAATTCATAATCAATATAACTTATTTTCAATAATTCTACAGAACCAATTACTTGAGACATATCTACTTTAGTGCCACAAATTAAATCATATTTTTGCTTACATTGCTTAATATCCATAGCAACATAATCCACCAATCTTTCAGAAATCAACTGAGATAAAAGAAAAGTATTAGTCCCATTAGTATCAAGCTTAACTTTCAGTCCTATTTTTTTTATCTTGACAATAAAATCATATAAGTAAGGATAGAGTGTTGGTTCTCCTCCAGTAATACAAACCCCATCAATCAACTTAGAACGTTTAGAAAGCAAACTTAATATTTCTTCCTCGTTATGAAGTTGTAAATTACTAGAATTAAAAACTAAATCTTTATTGTGACAAAAGCCACATCTAAAATTACATCCAGCTAAAAAAATAACTGCACAAATATTTCCAGGGTAATCTATAAGAGATGTCGCTTGAAATCCTTTTATAGGAAATATTTTTGAAGTATCAGAAAAAGCATTTAACTTTTCAGAATCATTACATGATGCAGACCCAAAGTTTTTCAGAATCATAAATATTGTTCTACCTCGTCAATATCAGTTGCAACACCTAACAAAGTATCGCCATCAAAAAAAACAACAGTGGGAACACCAAACACATCATACTTTTTAGCAAGCTCAAGACCAGAAGGAGTAGACGCATCAACTAATTCAACAGAAAATTTATTTTGCTTAGCAAGAAAATCTTTTACTTTCTTACATTTAATACAAGTTGGAGTTGTAAACAATAATGCTTTCATAGGGAATACCTTCCTAAATAAATAATAAATTAATTGTACAATAAAAAGTTGCATCCCAAAAGGTCAAAACTCATAATTCCACACTGCGAGTTCGTTGCGAGGGGATGCTCCATCCGGGAACGCAGAACCTTAGCAAAACGTATAAAAGTTTTGACAGATGCTACTTTTTATTTAATCGAAACTTATCATCATCGAGGATCATAAATTAAAATATAATTTTTTTAAAAATAAAAAAATAAAAAATAGAGAGGTGCTTATTATAATCAATAAGTAGTTATTTGTTGAGCAAGAGTCTTAGGTTTTCCAAGAGTTCCATGTTTACTTTCAATTGACTTACATACTGAAAACGGAACTCGTTCTTTAAACTCTTCTCTTTTACCATTATTCCAATTTTGTACGGGTCTTAAATATCCTACAACTCTACTGAAAACTTCACAAGCGCCTTTACAAGTTGGACATTCAAAATGTTTTCCTGCAACATAACCATGCTCTTTACAAATACTAAAAGTCGGAGTTATTGTAAAATAAGGCAATCTATAATTTTCCGCGATTCTTTTAACTAATTTTTTAATAGTATCTCCAGTTTGAAGACTCTCGCCGATAAATCCGTGAAGAACAGTTCCTCCAGTATATTTAATCTGAAGTGAATCTTGCAAATCAAGTGCTTCAAATACATCATCAGTATATCCTACTGGAAGTTGAGTACTATTTGTATAATAAGGCGCATCAATTCCTTGAGTTATAATATCGCTGTATTTTTCTTTATCTATTTTTGCAAGTCTATAACTAGTACCTTCGGCAGGTGTTGCTTCTAAATTATACATATTTCCAGTTTCTTCTTGGAATTTAGTTAATTTTACTCTCATAAAATCTAAAACTTCTTCAGCAAATGCTTTTCCATCAACTGTAGTAATATTATATTCTGGACCCATAAAATTCATTATAGCTTCATTCATACCAACTAAACCAATGGTATTGAAATGATTATTTAAAGTTCCTAAATATCTTTTAGAATAAGGCATTAGACCTCTTTCCATATTCAATGAAACGATTTTTCTTTTAATTTCAAGAGATTCTTTTGCAACTTCCATTAATTTTCCAAGTCGTGCAAAAAACTCATCTTTACTATTAGATAAATATCCTATTCGAGGAAGATTAATTGTAACAACGCCAAGAGATCCAGTCATTTCAGCAGAACCAAAAAGTCCTCCACCTCTTGCCTTTAATTCATTTAAATTCATTTGAAGTCTACAACACATACTTCTTACATCACCAGGATTTAATTCTGAATTAACAAAATTTTGAAAATAAGGAATACCGTATTTTGCAGTCATGTCGAATAACAATTTTGCATTCTCAGAATCCCAATTAAAATCTTTAGTTACATTATATGTTGGAATTGGAAAAGTAAAAATTCTGCCCTTAGCATCTCCTTCAGTCATAACTTCCATAAATGCTCTATTAATCATATCCATTTCTTTTTGACAATCTCCGTATGTAAAAGTTTGTCTTTCACCACCAACAGTTGCTTTTTTATTTTTTAAATCTTCAGGAACAATCCAATCTAAAGTAATGTTCGAAAAAGGAGTTTGTCCACCCCATCTAGAAGGAATATTCATATTGAATACAAATGCTTGCATTAATTGTTTTACTTTTTTATACTCCATATTATCTTTTTTTACAAAAGGAGACATATAAGTATCAAAACTCGAGAACGCTTGTGCACCAGCCCATTCGTTTTGTAAAGTACCAATAAAATTAATTATTTGCCAACATGCAGAATCTAAATGTCTTGGCGGAACAGAATCAGTTTTACCTGGAACACCATTAAATCCCTCATCAAGTAATTGTCTAAGACTCCAACCTGCACAATAACCTGCAATACCCATACTTAAATCATGAATATGAAAATCTCCTTCCTTATGCGCATTTGCAACTTCTGGAGGATAAATTCGATCAAGCGTATATCTTGCAATAACTGTTCCTGCTACGTGAAGTAAAAGTCCAGAATGAGAAAAATCAACATTACTATTTTCTTTAACTCTCCAGTCCGACTGCATTAAATAACCATCCATAGTTTTCTCAACATCAAATGCAAAAGATTTAGAATCTCTAAGTTCAGTTCTTTGTTTTCGATAAAGAATATATGCCTTAACAGTTTTCGCATGACCTTCTTCAACTAAAGTTTTTTCAATTAAATCTTGGATTGCTTCAACGTGAGGAATAGAACCGGAATAGAAAAATATATCTAGAGTGTTTGTAACTTTTCGTGCTAATTTTTTTGAAAGATCATAATCGTCGCCACCTACTGCTTTTGCTGCTTTAAAGATTGCTTCTGCAATTCTTTTTTCATCAAAAAGAACAATAGATCCGTCTCTTTTTTTAACTCGTCTTATAACGTATGATTCGTCTACTCCTTCCATTCTAGCACCTCTCCATAAAAAAGCACAAACACAACCCGTTGTGTTATCAGTTAGGTTAAACTACAACAAGTTGTATTGCGATTAAATTGACTGTAACCTTATGTTTTTAAAGTTATAGCTTTTAGATACTATATTATTTGAAGTGAATTTTATAACTTTTAGTTTTCAAAAATTACATTCAAGAAAGATAATTTATAAACCAAATATTTACCATGAGTAAAAATAAGCAAAAAAAGATACAAAATATTCACTAAAGAATAACTGCAACAATAATTTCATTATACTACAACAATACATTCAACTATTTTAAACAAAAAAATTATTTCAATGCAAAATCAATCGCCATCTTATAACTAGAATAACTTTGTAATCCTTCAATAAAAGTTCCATTAATAAAAACCGAAGGAGTTCCTTTAACACCAATATTTATTCCTTCCATAAATTCCTTTTCAATTGCTCGACCATATTTTTCACTACCATAACAATCATTAAATTGAGAAGAATTTAAACTTAAAGAAATTGCATAACTTTTAAGCGCCTTCTCACTAATATCTGAATTCTTATACACTAAATCATGATATTCCCAAAACTTTCCTTGTTCATTAGCACATTCTGCAGCCATTGCAGCTCGCTTTGAATCAGTATGTCCTAAAAAATATTTATATGAAATCTTAACTTTACCAGTACTAACATAGTCTTTCTCGAGACTTGGCATAATATCGGTTGCAAATTGTGAACAGAAAGGACATTGAAAATCACTCCAGACAATAACTTCAACTGGTGCATCAGCATTACCAATAGTTCTTCCATCAATTGCAAAAGTAGGAACAGAAACATTATTTACAAACACCAATAATAAAACAATTACAAGGAATATTAAGACAACCCCAATAATTTGAGCAAACATAACTAAACTATAACTAGAATGATTTTCTTTTCCAACAGACTCTGTTTTCAAATCCTCATTCAACCTTTTTTTCAAATCTTTTTTAGTCATATATTATCCAACAAACCCCTTAACACATACGCTATATTCTTTCCTTAAAAGCTTTTCGTTAGAGTAGAAACCAAAAAAGAAACTTGTGGAAAAATAGTAAAAATACAAATGCCAATAATATAGATAATAAAAATTAATCCAAAATTAAAACCCATTTACATATTTTATCTTAAATTCAATAATTTCAGCACCAGATTTACCAAATACAAATTCAGCTTTTATTTTTTTACCAGCTATTGCATCAGACAACCAATACTTATCATCAAGCCACATTTTATCAAAAGGAAGCTGTTTAATATCTGCCCAAACAGGTTTCATTTCTTCAGTCTCAACTGGCTCACCAACCCATTTTCTTAAAAAATATACGTGAACTGTTTGATTCCAATTCTTCTCAACAGGAACATCAGCAAAAATAAAATCTATTTCAGCAACTTTCTCATAATTAGAAACATCAGAAGTAACACCAGCTTCTTCCTTTAATTCTCTAACAGCAGCTTGTTCAATAGTCTCATTTGCATCAGGTTTTCCGCCATAACCATTAAGTTTATTAACACCAAAGCCTCGTTTTTTTAATCCTAATAGAACTAAATTATCTTTTAGACAATATATCAAATTTACTGATCTCATTTTGTAACATCTCCATTTTATTTAATAAAAATTATATTTTCAAATTCTTACTATCACATATTAATAAAGTAAAAGGAAGTATATAAACCCTATTCCTAAAAAACAGGAATTAAACTAACTAAATAATTAACTAACTTAATAACTATTTAAATAAATGAATAAGTGAGAAAAATAAAAAGTGGGCTACCCCTAGCTAAAGGCTTCGGGGCATCCACCGCCCACTTTTTTAACTAAGTCTTTGTTGACCTCCTAACCATTTATTCGAGTTCTGAATATAATTTTTTACAATTTCAGAACTCACCGATCCTACACTTCGATACATAAATCCTTTACTCCAAAGTGCAGGATATTTCTTCAAAGGAGGATGATTTTTTCTAATATAATATGAACTTCCTCCTTTGAGCAATTGAGCCAACTTTCGAATTGAAGCAGTTGGCGGACAAGACACAAATAAATGCACGTGGTCATCCATGACCTCTTTTGCGAAGAGGTCAATATTATGTCGTTTACAAACATAATCTATTGCTTCACAACATAATTTATTTTGGTGTTCCTGTCTAAAGACAGGGTATCGTCTTCTTGGTATCAAAACTATATGATACCAATTTTGCCCAACATAATGGCAAAAACTTTTTAATTCAGAGCTCACACTATTCATTTGTTAAACCTCGTATGCGTTTATCATAGCGATAAACGTGTATGAGCTCATACTTGCATCTAATACGCTATGCTAGAAGATTCTTAGAATACAAATTGAAAAAGCTTTCGCTTTTTCCATTAACCCTAAAGGGTTATCTGTGTATCCCCGAGTTAAAACAGACGCTAAAGCGGGGTATTACAGAAACTAAAAGAAT